>JAURWL010000056.1 GCA_030654965.1 Dehalococcoidales bacterium
CTGAAGCTGAAGCTGCAGCGGCCAAGTCTCGCTTCTTGCACAGATTCGATGCCGTATCCACGATTCGCGAGTTGACATAGTCTTCATACATTCGTCCCTGCATTACCGAAGTGTACATGATACTGGTGGACGAACTCACGAGCTCGCGAAGTACGGCGACGAACTGCTTCTCACGGCGGAGGGTGACTTGGTGGCGAACGTATCTGCTAGCGAAGACTGGTTCACATCTGGAGTAGGGAGCGACGGGCTCTGAATCCGCAGACACCGCTGAGGCATCCTCGAGCAAGGCCGCATCTTCCTCCTCATTGACATTCAGGTGAATCAGTGTGGAGCTGACATCGACAGAAGCCTGTAGTACGCTATCGTTTGACGAGATGATACCATCCAATCCTGCCGAAGTCATGAATGCGTCGTTGATGATGGCGCTAGCTGTTTTTAGTGAACGAAGCACATTGCGAGTCGAGCCACCGAGAACGCGATAACGTTCACGAATTTGATCAGCAGAGTAGTTCGAAATCTGTCTCATCGAGAGGAGCTCTGCCAGCGAGAGCAGCGGCATGAAACGTGTCACCAGATCTGCCGCCTCCTCTTTCTCGAACTCCTTCCACCGAACGGGCTTCGGCGAAGACACTTCTAGAACATGCACCTCTCTTGGCAGGGAGTCTGCAAACTCAGGCGGCATACCGTCGACGATATAGTAGACAGCGTGACCAGCGGGAGAACGAAGCAGCACTTGGTCGAAAGACTGAACCTTCGACGACTGTTGTGCGGTTGCGGTACCGGTCTCCCTATCATAATGCAAGTAGAGCACCCTTAATCCCGCCTTCTGCCACACGACGTGGAACGATTCCGCGGCTGCGACGTGCTTTTGAGCAGTTCGCCACAACACGTAGATGCGAAACATACTCTTACCAATGCCTGAGAGACAGCACCAGGCGCAACAACAAGAAGCACAGTAGGAGAACACGTGAGGCTATGGTCAACCCAACATCAATGCAGCCAGCTGGCGGAACACCTGACCCGGCGTGCCGAGGAGCAAATTCCATCTGCTCTTGTTCCATGTCTCGTTCACTAAGTCGAATAGTTCCTCATAGCAGGGTCGCACGAAGAGCGGATAACTCGCACCCGGCTTACCGACCCACAGCAGGCCTGCTGGCATCTTCAGATGCTTCCCGACCGCCTCGGCTGCGTTGGCGGGGATTTCCTGCACACCACCTGCACCTGGCTTGGTGCACATGGCTGCAAACCATAGACACACTTCGTTCTCAGCAGGCTTGACCTTGACTGGAGAGGGAGGCACTGAGAGAGAGAGAGAGAGAGAGAGAGAGAGAGAGAGAGAGAGAGAGAGAGAGAGAGAGAGAGACGACAGCACGAGTCTATCAGCA
>JAURWL010000227.1 GCA_030654965.1 Dehalococcoidales bacterium
AGAGATCAAATTCCTGCCGAGGTATATGTGCCAATCTCATTAGAGGGCGAGCAGATCAAAACCTATGTTCGCCAGCCTCGTCAGTTACGTCCACCCGTTGGCTACAAGCTGGAATTCTTAGAACAGTATCACCCTAACCAAACTGCGTACCTTCCAAAAGGTCTGCGCGATCAGCTGCACGCCTTGGGACGCTCTCCAGCAGAACAGACCCCAGCAGGCACATTTGCCAGAGACATTCTTAACCGCTTGTTAGTGGATCTTTCTTGGGCGTCTTCTCAACTCGAGGGGAATACCTATAGTCGTCTGGATACCGAACGCCTAATTGAATACGGTCAAGCTGCTGAGGGTAAAGATGCGTTCGAAACGCAGATGATCCTGAATCATAAAGATGCCATTGAGTATCTGGTGCGCGACCCAGAGCATGCAAATCTGACGACAGAGGTTATTATTTCGCTACATGCCTTCCTCTCAGATGGCTTGATGGCAGATCCTTTGTCCTGCGGTCGTATTCGCTCTCGGGCGGTAGAAATTGGGGGTAGCGTTTACTTACCTGTCGCCTTGCCGCAAAGGCTAGAAGAACTGTTCGGCATCGTGATTCAAATGGCTGCGGAAATTCACGATCCGTTTGAACAGGCCTTTTTTCTAATGGTGCATTTGCCCTACTTGCAACCTTTCGAAGATGTCAATAAGCGTGTATCTAGACTGGCAGCCAATATTCCTTTTATCCGCCATAACCTTTGTCCTTTATCCTTCATTGATGTGCCGCAGCAGGCGTATGTGGATGCCATGATTGGCGTTTATGAGTTGAATCGTATTGAGTTACTGCGTGACGTATTTGTCTGGGCCTATGAGCGCTCTTGTCAACAATACGTTGCCGTGAAGCAAAATCTCGTGCCGCCAGATATATTTCGGCTGCGCTATCGGCAGGCGTTGAGCGAAGTCGTTGCGGCCATCGTCCGTCACGATGAACCTGCGACCATTGAAGCTGTTCGCAATAGAATGCCAGTTGTTGTAAACAAGGAAGATCAGGCGCATTTCATCGAACTCGTGCTTGGCGAATTTAAAACCTTGCATCCAGGCAATGTTGTTCGTTTTGGTATCCGACCCTTGGAGTTCTCCGCTTGGTACGATAAGCACAACAATCAAGGCTCATGATGGCCTTGTGCATGGCTTGCCCCCGAGATGATGCGTTGTACACATCAGGCGAATGCTGTCACTGTCACGTTAATGCTAGAATAGCTGGCTGTAGTGAAACGGACAGGTGGCCGAGCGGTTGAAGGC
>JAURWL010000228.1 GCA_030654965.1 Dehalococcoidales bacterium
ATCTCACAGGAAACTCCGCTAAACTTCATCGGGCAGTTCGGGTTTAAATCAGGACGGGATATAAATAAATTCGAAGGGGTTAACTACCGGACGGGGGAAACCGGCGCACCCATTGTTCTGGATAATGCTCTCGCCTACCTGGAAGCGAAAGCCGTCAATAGCGCCGATGTCGGCACACATACCCTGTTCATCGGCGAGGTGGTTGCCGCCGAAGTCCTGAAAGAAGGTGAGCCGATGACCTACGCCTATTATCATATCGTCAAGCGCGGGAGCACTCCGAAAACCGCGCCTCATTATATAGATGTGAAGAAGGAGGAGGAAAAACCGAAAATGTCAAAGTACGAATGTGGTGTCTGTGGCTACATCTATGACCCGGCGCTCGGTGACCCCGATGGCAAGATTCCACCGGGCACTCCTTTCGAAAAACTGCCTGATGACTGGACATGTCCCGTCTGCGGCGCGGCGAAAAGCGAATTCAAAAAGGTGGCGTAATTATGAAACCGAGAGAGTTTGCACCGGGTATTTTTACCGTTGGGTATATCGACTGGGACAGGCGGCTCTTCGATTCGCTCATTCCCCTGCCAGATGGTACCAGCTACAATTCCTATCTCATCAAGGGGAGTGAGAAAACCGCCCTCATCGATACCGTCGACCGACTGGTGCCTCAATCGCTCCTCGATAATCTGACTTCACTCGGCATCGAGCGGATTGATTACGTCATCGCCAACCACGCCGAACCGGACCACTCCGGCGCTCTGCCGCAGGTGACCGCTCGTTACCCCGAAGCGAAAATCGTCTGCACCGAACGCTGTAAGGGGATGCTCATCGACCTCTTCGGGCTGGCAGCGGAGAAATTCAAGACAGTCAACGACCGCGAAACCATATCATTGGGCAATCGGACGCTTGAGTTTATCCACGCACCCTGGGTACATTGGCCTGAGACAATGCTAACCTACTTGAAGGAAGATAAAATCCTTTTCCCGTGCGACTTCTTCGGTTCGCATCTGGCAACCACTGATTTATATGTGACCGACGAAGGTCAGGTCTATGAAGCCGCCAAGCGCTATTACGCAGAAATTATGATGCCTTTCCGGACTACCATCCAGAATAACCTACAGAAAATACAGGGCTATGAATTTAAAATCATCGCGCCCAGTCACGGTCCGATGCACAAAAAGCCCGATTTCATCCTGAAAGCCTATCATAGCTGGGCATACGATGAGCCATCGAATATCGTTGTCCTGCCCTTTGTCTCCATGCATGGGAGCACGGGAAAAATGGTCGATTATCTGGTGGGGGCGCTGGCTCAGCGCGGTGTTGCTGTCAAGCAGTTCGACATGAGTGTGGCGGATATCGGCAAGCTGGCAATCGCGCTGGTTGATGCCGGCACCATCGTCATCGGCACGCCCACCGTCCTCGCCGGACCGCATCCCGCCGCCGTCTATGCTGCTGTGCTGGCAAATGCCTTACGACCCAAGGCAAAATTCGCCTCCGTCATCGGTTCTTACGGCTGGGGAGGCAAAGCAGTGGAAACTATCGCCAGCCTCATCCCTAACCTGAAGGTGGAAATCATCCCGCCGGTGCTCTGTAAAGGACAGCCGCGGGAAACAGATTATCAGGCGCTGGAGAAACTGGCGGAAACAATCGCCCAGAAACATAAGGAGAGTGGATTCAAGTAGTACCAGTCTCAACAGTCATTCTGAGGAGCCCATCTTAAACTCAGGGTAAACTCCGCGACGAATGAATCTCGGGGCGGGGTGATTATATAAAGGTTGAATAGACACCCATCCACCCTGATACTCTTCATGGAATTTATTTCCGACTCTGTCGCGAGTCCGTATCCCGATTGAGTTGGGAATCGGACCTGAGAGACACCGAAAGGTTCACCCTGAAGGGTTCAAGGTAACAACCGGTAATTTCTGGATTCCAGCCGGAGTTTACCCCATACACCGATACGGGGCTGGAATGACAATCTATAATTAGGAGAGGAAAATGGACAAGAAACAAATTGTAGCACTCCTGAACAAAGACCTCGAAGCCGAGCACGGCGCCATTATCCAGTACCTGAACCACGCCTACGCCATCGGGGAGGGCGCTTTAGCCTGCGAAATTGAAGCCGTCGCACGCGAGGAGATGCGCCACCTCGACTGGTTGGCGGAAACAATCGTGGAGTTGGGTGGAGAATTGAGCCTTAAACGCGGCAAGACGAATCTGGCAGGCAAGACGCCGCCCGCGTGGATGAAGAACGATGTCCTTGCCGAAGAGGAAGCCATCACCATGTACAAGGCGCACATCAAGGCAATCAGCGACCCGGGAATCAAACGATTGCTCCAGCGCATCCTCTCCGATGAAGAATCGCACCATGATGATTTCGTCCATTTCGTTGATAAAGTGAAGAAGGAGAAGCTGAAGGACGTCCGGGGCGCTACCGCCAACAAAACGACCAAGACGCTGAACTGGGGCATCGAGCACGAGTACACAGTTGCTCTCCAGTACATGTTCCAGTCGTATTACATGAAGAACAAGGATGCGCAGAAGGAACTACAGGACCAGGCAGTCAACGAAATGCAACACATGGGCTGGCTGGCAGAGAAACTGATTGACGCCGAAAGCAGTCCGCGACTCGAACACACTGAAGTCGAAGCCACCGGTAAAAAGGTGAAAATGGCGGAGATGATGAAGGCGGACATTAAGATTGAGGATATGGTCGCCAAACGCTACGACCAGACCGCACAAGAGACCAAAGAGCCCAAGATAAAGCGGCTAATGGAGCGCCTGCGTGACCACGAACTCTACCACAGCAAAGTCTTTGGAGACATACTGAAGGAAGAGAAGGCGAAAAAGAAGTAAAGCAACAGTAGTGTAGTAGTGTAGTAGTTGAGTTTTATGTAAAACCCCCTTATACTAGGGCTGCGTATGCTTGCGTTAGCGCGCAATTTTTAAGGAGGATAAACCAATGAGTGAAGCGAAGGGCAAAACGAGTCTGGGCATTGAGCAAAACCTGGAAGGGTTACTGTGCTACGTTCTTGGTTGGATAACCGGGATAATATTCCTTCTCCTGGAAAAGGAAAACAAATTTGTGCGTTTTCACGCAATACAATCAATAGTTGTATTTGGCGCTTATACAGTAATCGCTATCATTCTTGGCTTCATACCAATTATCGGTTGGATACTCGGCTACCTCATCGGCGCACTCGCGTTTATATTGTGGGTAGTGCTGATGGTGAAAGCTTATCAGGGGCAAAAATATAAGCTACCCTGGGCGGGTGATTTCGCCGAGAAACAACTTCAACCGGAGACAGCTAATAAGCCAGAGACGGCTACTAAGCCGGAGACAGATAACAAGCCGGAGGCAGGTACTAAACCGTAGTCTCTAAAAACCTCTGCGCTAATGAATAAATAACTAAGATTGAAACCAGCGAACTGAAGGTAAAACGGTTAATGGAGCGCCTGTGTGACCACGAACTCTCCACAGCAAGGTGTTCAAGGATATTTTGAAAGAAGAAAAAAATAGGTCTCAAATGAAATGGGGGCTTCTGACAACGGGAGCCCCTGATTGCTTTCCCTATCTTGCCAGACAAATCATCATAGTAGAATTACGTTTGCCCTTTAAGTAATGGGTTGGTATAATAAATCCCCATAGTGTTTTTAACCAATCGAGGAGGGTCTATGCAGGACGCAACAGACTCAATTGGAAGCAGGCGAATCGCCATACTGATTGATAGTGAAAATGCTCAGCCGTCTCTGATCGAAAAAATGATGGCGGAAACTGGCAAGTATGGACAGGTAACCATCCGTCGTATTTATGGAGATTGGACAACACCCGAGATGAGAAGCTGGCGAGAAATTCTAAATGCAAATGCTGTTCGACCAATCCAGCAATTTCGTAACACTGTAGGCAAGAATTCCACCGACAGCGCTTTAATTATAGATGCAATGGATATTCTCAATGAAGGGAATGTGAATAGCTTTTGTCTGGTATCTAGCGATAGTGATTTCACTCTATTGGCAACGCGTATTCGGGAGAAGGGTCTCTTTGTGATGGGTATTGGTAAGAAAAGCACGCCTGTAGCTTTTGCTAAAGCTTGCGAAGTATTCGTATTTACAGAGAATCTACAGCCCGAAAAGAAAATTCCATATACTGATAAGCCCAGTAAAGAGACAAAAACCAGTAACAATATAACCGACCCAAGTCCACTATTAATAAATGCCTTTGACATGTCTGTTCAAGAGAACGGTTGGGCATTCCTGGGAACAATGGGCGAAAAACTACGCCAGTTAGACCCTAGCTTCGATTCACGAACGTATGGATACAAACAGCTTTCGCAGTTAATTAGAGCAAAGAAGGATACGTTCGAAGTTAAGGAAAAAAAGAGCAAGAGTGGAACCTCTGCAATATACATAAAACTAATAGATGAACGAAACTCATAGATTTAGAATTGTCTCCCCCTCCACCCACCTCAAGTAGTCTTCATTTCCGCCAATAATCGGCAGGGCGCTTATGTCTATTAAAGAAACTTTAAGAATTCTTCGCGCTCCAGTTCAACATCCCGTATTATTTTTCGGAGCAATCCCCTACCTATAGACTCACCTTTGTGTAACGGTACAACAGTAGCTCGGCCGTCAGAATGCTCCATATAGCAATGGCTACCTTTTTGGCGTAATACTTCGAATCCAGCCTTGCGCAAAGCTTTCACGACCTGCTCACCAGTCAATGATGGTAATCTGGTCATACCGCGATTCTCTGAACTCCGATGAACTGAAGCTCTTCCTTGCCAGACTCAGACCCGACCTCCAGACACAGTTCCGCCGCTTCTTTAATACGCTTCATTAACACATCAAGAGACTTGGCTTGAGTATGGCACCCCTTTAATTCAGGCACAGTGCCGATAAAATAGCCGTCTTCATCACGTTCTATGATAACTGTCAGTTCCCTTTTCATACTCCACCTCCGGCAACTTAAGTCTGCTACAACAGTTTAAGCTAGACTTATCACTTTTTCAAATGCGTCTCCCCCTCCACCCACCTCAAATAGTCTTCATTTCCGCCAATAATCGGCAGGGCGATAATTTCCGGGACGGAATAGGGATGGTGCTTTTTAACCAGTGTTACCAGTTCATCGAGTAGCTCTGCCCGCGTTTTAACAATCAGCAGGAGTTCTTGAGCGGATTCCTTCTTACCCTGCCACCAGTAGTGGGATTCTATAGCAGGCACAATATTCACACAGGCGGCTTTTCTTTCCGTGAGAAGCGCATCTGTGATTTTCTGCGCGGTTTGCGGTGAATCTACAGGGATGAAAACTACAATGTGGTTGTAGTCCATAAGCACACTCATCCATTACTAGTCCACCCCCCTTTGACAAAGGGGGTAAGGGGGATTTCCAGAATCCCTCTCAATCTCCCTTTACGAAAGGGAGAGGTTTCAGGCTTGAGTAATTTGGGACGACATTAAGGCAAGGTGAGCATTTTCTCTACCGAGGAGAGCGCCTTTACCCGGATGTCTTCCGGTACAGTTATCCGGTGTTGCATCTCCTGGAGCGCCCAGAGCACCTTTTCGAGCGTGATGCGCTTCATATTGGGACAGACGGCTTTCTCCGTGGCAGGAATAAAGACCTTCCCCGGGTTCTCTTTCTGAAGCCGGTAGATGATACCCGTCTCCGTCCCGATAATAAGCTCTTTTGCCTTGCTCTCACGGGCATAGCGTATCATCCCGCCGGTGCTCATTACTTCGTCAGCGACCGCTTTCGTTTCGGGTCGGCATTCCGGATGGACGAGCGCTAAAGCGCCCGGATGCAACTGCTTCTCCCGCAGGATATCCTCTGCCAGAACCCGCATGTGCGTGGGGCAAAACCCAGGCCACAGGTGCATCGGCTTCCCGGTCTTCTGTGACACCCACTGCCCCAGGTACTGGTCGGGCACGAATAAAATCTCTTTAGCGCCAAGGCTCTGCACTACTTTGACCGCATTCGCTGAGGTACAACAGATGTCCGATTCCGCCTTCACCGCCGCCGTCGAGTTCACATAGCAGACCACGGTCACACCCTTTAGTTCTTTTTTCTTCGCAATAAGCGCTTCCGCCGTAATCATATCTGCCATCGGACAACCGGATTCCGGTTCGGGTAACAAAACCGTCCTTTTCGGGTTGATAATGTAAGCTGTCTCCGCCATGAAATGCACACCGCAAAAGACAATGACATCGGCAGTAGTCTGAGATGCTCTCTGGCTCAATTCCAGCGAATCGCCGATGAAATCGGCAATATCCTGCACCTCGGGACGCTGGTAGTTGTGCACGAGGATGACGGCATTCTTTTGCAGTTTCAGCTTCGTTATCTCGGCGATGATTTCGGCGTTATGATTAACCATCCGACTTTACTCCCCGCTTATCTGAATAGAATCGCCCGCCTTAATTGACCCGCCTTTTATAACCCGCGCAAAGATGCCTTCTGTCGGCATGACGCACGTACCCACCTGCTGAAAGATGGCGCAATGTGTATGACACTCCTTGCCAATCTGGGAGACTTCCAGCACCACATCTTTGCCTACAGATAATCTCGTCCCGATAGGCAAGGTCACCAGTTCGATGCCCTCGGTAGTGAGGTTCTCTGCGAAATCGCCGGGACCAACATCCACTCCCAGCTTCCGCATCTTATCAACGCTCTCCTGAGCCAGCAGGCTCACTTGGCGATGCCACTTTTCATCGGCATGGGCATCTCCTACCATACCGTATTGCTTCCGGAACCGACCTTCGGGTACAGGTGTCTTCTTCATGCCCTTTTTATCACTGCGACAAACCGCGATTATCTTTGCCATTTTTAACTACGCACCACTTCTTCAATCGTACCACCGCCCACCACTACGTCACCGTCATAAAATACCGCCGCCTGTCCCGGTGTGATTGCCATTTGCGGCTCGGTGAATTTTACCCGCACACTGTCCTCTGCCTCAGGCATCAACACCGCCTCAGCTTCAGGATGGAGGTAACGGATTTTCACCCTGGCCAGTATTGACTCAGGTAGTTCCGGCATCGCAATCCAGTTCACTCCTGAAACTATAAACTCTGTATTGAAAATGTGCTCCCGGTCGCCCACAACCACCGTATTCGACCGGCTTTCAATTGCGACGACATAAAGCGGTTTCGCCGCCGCGATACCGAGTCGTTTGCGCTGACCGATAGTATAGTTAATAATACCATGATGCTCACCCAGCACGTTACCCTGCACATCCTTGATAACGCCGGATGTAGCACCCGATGTCACGTGCCTCTGCAGAAAGCGGATGTAATCATTATCCGGGATGAAACAGATTTCCCGGCTTTCGGAGCTGGCAACCGGCAATTTCATTTC
>JAURWL010000236.1 GCA_030654965.1 Dehalococcoidales bacterium
TGAAATTTGATTCTGCCGCCGGTGCACATCCCCGACCCCGCGATAATGATTGCCGACTCCTCCAGTTGTTCAATCTGACGAGAGTCGTTCGCAGATGAGACAAGGTGCAATCCCGGAAAGTCAAAAGGTGACTTTTTCTGACGGATAAGACGTTCCGTCTCCTCATCCATAAGGTTAGCGTACCTTTCAAAGATATCGGTGATATTAACCGCCATCGGGCTATCAAGGTAGACTTGCAAAGGCGGTAATCGGCCAGCACCCATCGCCTTGTTCAGAAAATAGAGAATTTCTTGCGTCCGTTCTAACGCAAAACTGGGGATAACAATATTACCGCCACCTTCGATTGTCTCCCGGATAACCTCAATGAATTTCGTCATCATTTCGTCCGGGTCCGGAAGCACGCGGTCTGCATACGTGGATTCGGTAACAACATAGTCGGCTTCATCGAAGAATGTGGGGTTTCGCAGGATAGGTCTATCTACCCGTCCGATATCGCCGGAAAAGAGCAGAGACCTTTCTTCGCCTTTCTGACGCACCCTGACCTCAATCATCTCCGACCCGAGAACATGCCCCGCATCGTACAGAGTGAAGGTAATGCCTTCGCCAAGCTCGATAGTTTGTCCATAAGGCACCGGTGATAAAAAGGGGAAACAGGACCTGGCATCTGCCTCTGTGTAAAGGGGAATTTCAGGATGTGGTCCCTTTCTGCCTTCACGTCGGTGACGGCGCTTTTTGAGTTCAGCGTCCTGCTCCTGGATGCGCGCGGAATCCAACAGCATAATCCTGGTAATATCGGCGGTCGCTGCAGTGCAATAGATAGGATTGCTAAAACCATCGCTGACGAACCGGGGGAGAAATCCCGAGTGGTCAAGGTGAGCATGAGTCAGGAGGACGGCATCGACATCGGCCGGAGGACAAAAGAAATGTTCCCAGTTACGGGCTCTCAGGTCACGTTCCTGATACAGCCCGCAATCAACCAAGAATTTAAGACCATTCGCTTCAACAAGATGGCGCGAACCGGTGACGTTCTTGGTTGCCCCAAGGAAAGTTATTTTGATGTGCATCTAGAAATTCAATGATAGCAGAATGGGGTATGATGAGCAATTTCGTGTCTAACCTGACAGATTCCAGACAATATCGTTAGTATAATAATGAGGGATAGTATGGCTGTAACTGCCGTGGGGATGACCGGCATTTTTAAACTCAGGGAAGATTTGACATTACATACGTCATATCACTGATCGATATGCAACATTGATTACCATGCTACTACAGGGTACAATAATACCCATTGAGCTTATTAAATCGCGCTAGGGTCCCAGCAGAAGAGAGGATTACATGGAAATTGATACACTCCTCAGAATAATGGTGGATAAGAATGCTTCTGACCTACATTTGAGAGTTGGTAGCCCGCCGATACTCCGAATTGACGGAAAACTGGTGGCGATTGCAGATTGGCAACCCCTAACGATTGAGAACACTGAGACAATATTTGAATCTATAAGCACTCCGGAACATAGAAGAACATTCGCAGCAGAGCTCGAACTGGATATTGCCTACAGCGCTTCTGGAATCGGCCGATTCCGTGTTAACGTGCTTCGGCAAAGAGGAACGCTCGCCTTCGCCATCCGCTTGGTGCCTTTTAAGATTCCTACTATTGACCAATTGAAATTACCCGCAATCTATAAGGAGCTTATTCTGAAACCGAGAGGGCTCATCTTAGTGACCGGACCCGCTGGCGCCGGAAAGTCGACTACGATGGCGGCAATGATTGACTATTTGAATGAGACAGAGAGCCGAAACATCATTACAATTGAAGACCCAATTGAGTATTTACACCGCAATAAAAAAAGTATCATCGCTCAGCGCGACCTCGGCGAGGACACCAGGTCTTTTGACCTTGCCCTTATGCACACGCTTCGTCAAGACCCAGATGTTATCTACATCGGCGAAATGCGGGACCTAACGACAATAGCCACGGCTATCAGAGCCGCTGAGACAGGACACCTGGTACTGGGTACATTGCACACAACCGATGCCGCGCAAACTATCGACCGTATGATCGACATTTTCCCGGCAAATCAACAGGGGCAAATCAGAATACAGCTTTCCCAAGTTTTAGAAGCAGTACTGACACAGTGCCTTCTACCACGCATTGAAGGCGAGGGAAGAGTAGCCGCTTTTGAAATTCTGCTCGCTACACCAGCCGTTAGAAACCTTATCCGGCAGGGAAAAAGTCATGAATTACCCAACGTTATGAACCTTGGCACCAAGGAAGGAATGCAAACCCTGGACCAGGCACTGGCTAAACTTGTAAAGAGCCAGGTAGTCAGCCGGGAAGTTGCCTTGATGAAAAGTAGCAACCCGGGGCAGTTGATGAAACTGCTATAACACCCCGCCTAAGTTCGAGGATTTGCATCTTGTATTGGTTGGAATCCGCGTAAACACTAAAGCAATGGTAATAAACCAAATATCAGACCACTACTAGCATTGTAGCTTTAGGTGGTTTATTTTTCTCCCTCGCCCTTCAGGACTAGAGGTTGGACAATTTTACAGAAGATTTCCACTAACTCAGGGTCAAAATTAGTCCCGGCACAGCGTTTCAGTTCGTTAATAGCATCCTGGGGTGACCGCTGGTTGTGATAAGGACGAAGCGAAGTCATGGCATCATAAGCATCAGCCACAGACAGGAGACGCGCCTCTAGAGGTATCTGCTCTCCGCTCAAACCCGATGGGTAGCCATTACCGTCATAGTGTTCGTGATGATTTAAAATGATTGGCAAGGAATTGGACAATTCGGCGACGTATCTTAGTATCTCCACTCCCAACTCCGGGTGAGCTTTAATCTGTCTCCATTCTTGTTCATCAAGCATACCCTCTTTGTTCAGTATGGAATCGGGGATACCAATTTTGCCAATATCGTGCAATAAGCCAGCATTGCGTATGACAGAGATTTTTTCTTTGGGGAGGTTCATAGCCTCCGCCATAGCAACAGCGTATTGGCTGACCTTTCTTGAATGACCATACGTGTAATGGTCCTTAGCATCGACGGTAGCTGCCAGAGCAAATATCATACTGATGGCTATCCGCTGTGTTTCCGACTCTGCGCCTACGGTAACTAACCCTTGTTTCTTGACATCAGATGGGGCACATGTCCGGTTTCTTCCCGTTTCCTTGGCGGCGTACAGTGCCTTGTCAGCGGACGCAAGAATTTGTTCTTTCGTTACACCATCGGTTGGCCAAGAGGCGATACCAAGGCTCGCAGTTACGGACGTTCGTCCGCTATGAATTTTTTGCTCTATCTTCTCACGAATACGTTCCGCCACCACGTAAGCGCCTTCAAGCATTGTCTCGGGTAGAATAACTGCAAATTCCTCGCCGCCATATCTAAACGGCATATCAATAGTCCGAATTGAGTTCTGAATACACCTGCTGACACTTGCGAGAACCTCATCTCCAGCCAGGTGCCCGTAAGTATCGTTATATGTTTTGAAAAAATCTATGTCAATCATAATAAGAGAGAAAGCGGCTCCAAACCGTGTGCCTCGGGCAATTTCCTCATCTAGACGCTCATGTAAATAGCGGTGATTATATAACTTTGTTAGTCCATCTGTAATTGCCCAGGTCATTGCCTGGTCATATAGCCTGGCATTTTCTACGACAATACCAGATTGGCTCGCAACACTCATCACGAGCTCTATATCTTCCTGAGTATAAAGTCGACCCGACCGCTTCTTACTCAAGCCAAGAATACCAACGAGCTTATTATGGCTTTTCAGAGGACAAAAAAGTTCTAAATTGGAGTTACGTAAACTCTCTTTTTCAGATTCCCACAATCCTTTGAACTGGGGAACAGTATCAATCTGTCTCAGGGTAAGAGGATGTGATTCTTTCTGGAGCCACGTTACCACCGGGCTATCAAAACGAAGCTGCAATTCATGGTCTGATTTATTTTTCATTCCCGATGGACACGGGAGATTGCGTCCAGTTTGGTGCCGCCTCTAAAGACTCTCCTGATTGATTGATAGGAATAAAAAGCGAGCTAAATACAACAATTAAGGCTACCAGCACACTGAGTATTATGTGAAAAGATTTCATCTATTACCCCTGAAACGATAAATAGAATGTCGGAGAAACGTCAGAAAATACTATGCACCAAATGGAGACCCGAATGCTCACTGGTTCCTTCTTATAGGTTATATTCCAATTTATCTAATCGATTCGAGCTGGTGTGTTATAATCCTACCCAGTCCGAAAACTGCTTCGTTAGATACCCTATAATTTCACAATATTGACAGTATCATAGTCAACTTTTTCGCTAATGTCAATGCATGTTGTTAGGTGTCCTGGGCATACTAAACGTTATTCCTACCCGCGCTATGAGATTGTGCCGATGAGTAAAAACAAATTATAAAACTGAAGACTCCGGTCAAAGAGGAAGTCATGCCGGTAATGACTGCGCACTGAAAAATACAAACAGATTCCAGAGTATTATGACTAAATAGAAGACTATGAACCCGATTGTTACTATCACCGTTAATTTCGGATACTTTTTAGAGACACGCCAGAGCATAAACGCGGCTATTGATGCTCCTGCTAGTTTCAAGAGTAGAAGGGTATCGCTTTCGACCCATGCCTGCAGGAATGGATTGAATTCAGTTCCTAACCGATGAATTATTAAAAATCTGGTAATAGTGCCATCAGCCACCACCAGAGCAACAAGGGATACAAGTAGAAAGTAAAAGAGCCGGCTGTTTTTATTCACATCGAGGAGCTTGTGAAGCAAAGTACCTCCTCATATTTGCGGTATTATCCCCAGCTATCATCATTTTATGATTAGTCATTTCTACCGCTAACGGGTTCCTTTCCCTACCGGCTCCCACGCACCGCTCTTAAGAGACCTGTCCCCTGCAAGCATGACTTCTAGTGTTTTAGTTGCGTCTCTGAAGTTGGAAAGTATTGAGTCTACCCGGCGATTGCGCACATCATCGATAAAAGCCTGTAACTCGAGCATATGAAGGTCGGTGTCCGTGAAATCTATGTGGATTGTTTCTTCCCCGAAGTATCCGTTAAGACGTTTCCTGGCGTAGTCTATTAGAAGTCTCCAGTCGGTGCCGAACAACTCTATCTCCCAGTTGAATACCGTCGTTGCACAGCTATCTGCGTGTGTGCCGAGGGCTCCGTTGGCGAAACGGTATGCCAGAACCATCGTGTCCTCAGAATCGAATCTTTTCAGTTCCGGTCGGACTAAACGGTCGCCCTGTGCAAAGACCCGTGTAATATCCCCAACGAGGTAGCGCGCTTCGTCGAACATATGGAGCGATTGCTCGAGTAATGGACCTCCGCTGTGCTTACGCTGTAAAAACCAGGCGGGCATATCCATTTTCAGGTAGTAGCCTGTGGTCGTGACGCTCCGCACCTGGGTTACGCATTTTCCCGCGATGAGTGACCTGGCTTTCTGGGTTAAAGGCGCATAGCGCAAATGAAAACCGACCGCGTTCACCACGGATGCCTTCTTGGCGGCAACGCATAAAGATTTAGCGGTGGCAATATCCAGAGCGATGGGTTTCTCCACCAGCACTGCTTTTCCAGCCTTGATAGCGGCATGTGCGTCCTTTCCGTGCTTATCGGGAGGTGTTGCAACAATCAATGCGTCAACATCGACGCCCGCCAGTAAAGCCTCTG
This sequence comes from Dehalococcoidales bacterium, assembly GCA_030654965.1. GTDB lineage: Bacteria > Chloroflexota > Dehalococcoidia > Dehalococcoidales > Fen-1064 > JAURWL01. The sequence goes on from JAURWL010000236.1 coordinate 5,686, forward strand.
CACTCGAGTATGGTACGGCTGACATTTCTCCGGCTAAAGCACGCGCCCGCTTCATGTCTTTATCAGCCACGGCAACGACGCTAACACCCTTTATCCGGGAGCAATTGTGGGCATGCTTGCGTCCCATCTGTCCACAACCGGCTACTCCGATTCTCACCGGTCGTTTGCCTTTCACTGAGCTTTTGACAGTTGGCATGATTGGTATTCACCTCCTGAAGATTGACCTGTCGGCGAATCCTTCCCGTGTCGCTCGATGGACTGCTCAACCTGATGATAGACGTTCAGTGTCTCCTCAGCGGTCTTTGCCCACGAGAAAATTCTGGAACGCACCTTTCCCCTGGCTATTAGTTCATCTCTGAGTCTATTGTCGGTAAGTAAACGGGCGATAGCGCCACAAATATCCCGGATATCGTAAGGATTGACAAGAAAGGCGGCATCCCCGGCTACTTCGGGTAATGAGGACACGTTCGATGTAATTACGGGACAGCCGCAAGCCATTGCCTCCAGCACGGGCAGTCCGAATCCTTCATACAGAGAGGGATAGACAAGCACTCTTGCTGACGAGTAATACTCTACGAGCCGCTCATCCGTTATCTGGTCGACGAAGATTACTTCTCCGTCCAATCCCAGTTCTTTTATCTTCTGAAGGGTAGTCTGGCGAAAGGCAGCAGACCGACCGGGACTACCCACTTTAATCAGTTTGAGGTCGGCGAAGTCGCTGGATTTTTTCAGCAGGACAAAGGCTTCGAGGAGTCTTTCCAGATTCTTCCGCGGCCTTTCCGAGCCTACATAAAGGATATAGGGAAATGATGCAACGGCTTGAGTATTGGGTTTGAATACGCTATGGTCGACCCCGTTATAGACAACGGTTATTTTCTCTTCGGGGATTTTCAAGTATCTCATCAGGTCTTTTTTGGTGTTCTCCGAGACAGAAACTATATGGTCAGCCTTTCGGATAGCCGCGGCGTCTATTTTAAGACTAGCCTCTTCCAGAGGTTCCTGATTGGAAAACGGGAAACATATTCTCTCCAGGTCGTGAACGGTAACGATGGAGGGAAGTCCGGCACAGATGGAGATTCTGCCAAAATGCTGGTTTGTATAGTGGACGGTTTCATCCAGGGTCTTCAGGCGGTCAATCAGCCACCTGCCATCCATCTCCAGTTTATATCTACCGGTGCGTACTGTTGTCACCGGCAAGAGCCTTGCCAGTTCCTGACTGTACCTGTCTATGCCTGAATTCTCTGTCGTGCAAATTAATATTGTCATCTGCAAATCCGCCTACATCGAGATAATACGCTCGTCGACTGCACTACCTGCTCTTTTTCTGCGCTTTGGATTCCTTGAGCACTGCTTCAAGAGTCGCAACTACCCTTGAAACCTCCTCTTCCTTCATCTCAGGCCAGAAGGGGAGAGACATCAGGTTTTCGCCGGCGCGCTCCGCAACCGGGAACTCGCCCGGGTGGTGATTGAACCTCTCTCGATAGAACGGCTCCAGATGAACAGGTCGATAGTGCACACCGACGCCTATTCCCCCGGCTTCCATCTGACCCGCCACCCAATCCCTATCGACACCATTGAGCATCACAGGATAAAGGTGGTGCGAGTGCTTCACGGGTCCGGTCGAACGTAGTGGCTGGACATGGGCGCTTAAGCCTTTCAGTTTTTCCTCGTACATCGCCACGAGCGCCAGACGTTTCACATGCCGTGATTCAATCCGCTTGAGTTGCTGTAGCCCCAGGGAAGCCTGCAAATCCCACATGATACACTTATAACCCAGGTGAGTCATCTGGTAGTGTTTGAATTCTCCCGTATAGTATCTTGCCCAGGCGCCGGCGCTCATGCCATGGTCCCTGATAATTACGATTGTATCTGCAACGGCATCATCGTCGGTCACCATCATCCCGCCGTTCCCGGTAGCCAGATTCTTGGTAGCGTAGAAGGAATAGCAAGCAGCATCCCCCAGACTGCCGACCTTTTTCCCTTTGTATTCAGCTTCGATAGCATGAGCGCAGTCGCTGACCACTTTCAGTCCATGCCGTTTGGCAATACCCAGAATCTCATCCATATCACAGGG
>JAURWL010000239.1 GCA_030654965.1 Dehalococcoidales bacterium
CTCACTCACTCACTCACTCACTCACTCACTCACTCACTCACTCGCCGCCCTGCTGTTACTCCTCGAGATGTCGAAGTTTCACCATCGACGACGTCTTCTCAACTGATTCGTTGATTCACTCACTCAGCGAAAGTGGGTCAACGAGCGGAAGAGAGTTGCACAGCGAGTGGCAATCAATATGTGCGTGTATACTCGCTTACTTGCAATCAACACTCAATCGATGATGCGACGTGTATCACCTGCACGATTTGTTTCCTTCAGATTCAACTCGACTCATTCGACTCGATCGATCCTCATCGTGATGTCTCGCTGTGCCGAGATCGCATCTCATCGTGCTCAGGTGTTGTTGCAACAACTCACACTCAACTCGACTGCTGCTGCAGCGAAAGTGAATAACGGTTCAACGACGTATGACGGTGAATACGCTTACACACTCGATCCGAGCGGAGTGTTGACGCCGGAACAGCGGAAGTCATACGACGAGAAAGGATTCATTCTAATTAAGAAACTAGTATCGGAGAAGGTCAATCACGGGAGCGAGGATGAGTCGAACATGAATGAATGTTTTCGAGTCTGCTTATCTCACTCGTTTGCTCGTCTGTCAATTGATGCAGGAAATCAAAGTGTGGCATGATCGCTTCATTGGCATCGCGAATGGAGATATCGAAGCGACACCGACGATGACCGTCATGAGAGATGTCAGACACGCACGACACTGCGAGCGAGGATCGATGAAATTTCGTTACTTGTCTCACTCTTTCTTTCTTCATCGCTGCGACCGCTGCAGGTTGCCATCGCCAAGCGTAAAGAGAAGGGCGAGAAAGCGATCACAAAGCTGCAAGACTGGCAAGATGATGTTGAGTTGTTCACCTACTGTTCTCATCCAAACGTGACAAAATACGTCGAATCGATTATTGGCAGCGACTTCAAATCAGTGCACACTATGTTGATCAACAAACCGCCAGACGTTGGTTTGGGCTCGTCACGCCATCCACCGCATCAAGATCTGTGGTATTTTCCTTTCCGTCCTGCTCATCGCATCGTCGCTAGTTGG
>JAURWL010000247.1 GCA_030654965.1 Dehalococcoidales bacterium
TTTAAATAAATGAGAAACAGCGTCAACGAAGTTAAGCGCTGTTGTCCATCAATGATGCTCTTCATGCCATCCTTCATACTAACGACGAATGGCCCCAAATAATAATTGTTGTAGTGCTCAACAGCAGATCTAGGATCGCCCGCGGTGTAGACGTCAAGGAAGGTTGTAGTCAAATCCGTCACGAGTTGTTCGATATGCTTACGCTCCCAACTATATTCACGCTGAAAGTAATCTACTGTGTATTTACATTCATTGAGTACCTGAAAAACATTTCGGTCATCAGCATCAATTTTGTGATTTTCTTTAGCCATATTTACAGTTCTCCGCTGAATGCTTTGTGTAACAAGGATTTTTTTAGCTCATCTAGAGCTGTGATTTTTTGTTGGTAGATTAATTCAAGGCGTTCTGTTTCATCAAATAGCGACTCAAACGAATTGGCAATTTTCCGCTGTTCAGCAATTGAGCATATGGGAATTAAAAGTGTTTTGATTGTGACACTCGATAAGTTTGCTTGCCGAGTTCCATTTGCTGTCGGATACAAAATATCTAAAAACGTTCGAGAACGAAGAAAATGAAGCAAGTAGTTACGATCAATTACCTCTTCGCGAATTGAATCGAATTTCACGATACGCTGATTCATTAATAGTTTGTGTTCGCACTCAGGGATTCGTACAGCATAACCATAGTCCTCTTTGCCAGTAGTGCCTGTGAGGGACATAACTATGTCTCCTTCTTGCAATAAATATTTTTGATATTCGGTCGTAAAAACATCAGGATAAAAAACTGCACTTCGGTCAAGGCTAAACTTGTTTCCGTAAAGGTTACCCATCCGAACCAATTGGGTTTCAGACTCGGGGACGACATCACTACTTTTAAAAGCAAATCCATTGAGAAGATCACAATAATTTCCTAAAGGCTTCTCCACCCACCCCTCACCCCTTTGCGTAAAAACAGATTGCAAATGGCTTTCAAATAATTCGCGGGCGTTTTTGAGGTTTTTTTCGGCGTTGGCTTTGGCGGTGGCGATGCCGTCAAACGCTTCGTCGAGAATGGCGACGATGCGTTGTTGTTCCGGTAGTGGCGGAATTGGTATTTGGTAGTTTTCAATAAACTCTTTAGATACCCGCTTATGACCGACTGCTCCGGTCATTTGCTTCGCGCCTTCTTCTCGAAACGATTCTCGGGAAACAAAGTAATAAAGCCATTGATTACTAAGCACCTCTGTAGGACGGAAAACAATAAATTCGCTTGATCCGAATCCAATTCCATTTACAAGATTTTCGGCAATACCAACTTTCCCGTTTTCAAAACAAGGGGTGATCTTAGCGAGTAAAACATCGCCATCTGCAAAATATGTATAACTCCCTGATACATCTGCAAACGCTCGTTCTTTGACAGGAATAAATATTTTTTGCTCAATGCCCAAATCTTCCATCGGCACAAAAGAAACCGAATCCTCACTTGAGATGAGCTTGCGCGCTTCAGCCTTTGGTGGCCTGATTTGACAAACATCTGCCAGCGATTTCGTTGACCAAGTGTTTTTCACAATAACGCCCGAATCGCCGTCAGCACTTCCGCACTATCTGCATCCAGCGCAGCAATCTCTTCCATAATATCTTCCGGTGTGCGATGCACGACCACTTCACCACCTGCAGGATTTTTCACGGACAGA
>JAURWL010000014.1 GCA_030654965.1 Dehalococcoidales bacterium
TTCGTTTTGCTCAGGAATCGGCCAGAAAGATTTTACGTCATGCTACTATGTGTGTTGCACATGTGCATGCACTTAAGCTGCTGCATGCGCATGCATATGCATGCTCGAGCTCGCCATGCCAATTGCAATTTTTCAAAATTCTGAAATCCATTGTGTGTCGTGCGCGGACGTCGATATGAACTCTGAGATTCAGATTTGCTCAAGCTTTTGCTTGCTTGAATGCGCGCGATAGGCTTGCGTCTGGCTTTTGTTTCACCTTGAGACTTGATGAAGAGTTGGCTGCAGACTTGTTCGACGAAGATTTCTGACGTTTGGTCTTGATGATTGCCTTCGATTCCTCGTCCGATTCTGTCATTTCCGCGTCGTCGATGTGCGACAGAGAGGAGGATGGTGCTGCTGCAGGAGCTGCGATGGCGTTGGTCGTTTTCTTCACTTTCTTCTGCTTGATGATCACCGGCGGATGGTGCACATTCAGTCCGAGTTCCTTCAATCTTCGCTTGAAATCTGGTAGTTCGGCTAGGAAGAGTAAACAATGCGCCCAGCCCGCATATTGTCCAAACACCGATCGAAAGACATCTCCGACATGTTCCATCACTTTCGGAGTGAGACTCTTGACTTGATGTAGGTCCATACCAGCTTGAGCTGAGAGCACGGCATAATCTCGAAGAGCGATCTTCCACACGTGCGTATCGACGGGAATCGCGTCTAATCGATCCAAACAGAATAATGCAACACAGCTCGCGACCTTCGGACCGACTCCAGCAAACTCCAACAACGCCGATTCGACCTCCTGTCTGCTCTTGCTTCGGCGTAGTGCGAGTAAATACTCTCCACCACCTTTCTCACGCAATAGCGTCACCGATTGCACAATGTACTTCGCACGATATCCGAAGCCGAGTTTTCTCAGCTGCTCTTCCGTCGCGTTCTGCGCTAGTTGTTCGAGTGTCGGGAATGCACACAGCTGTTTGCCTCCTATTTGATCTAGCTCTGCTTGAGTCATCTCATTGGTGAGTGGCGTGCCATACTTCGAGCGTAGTGCGTCGAGCATGAGTGTGATCCGGGAGACATTGTTATTCGACGAGCATATAAACGAGAGTAGACACTCGATCGGATCTTGACGCAGCACACGCACACCGGGATACACGGCAGCGATGAATTTGAACCGATCAGTGGCGAGACGACACCACGCCGGATACAAATGCGACAGTAGCAAGTCTGCATGTTGCGGCATTCCATCTGCATCGAGTTGCATCGCCGGTAGATGAAAATAATCTCTCAGCATCGCATCGACTACTGCCGGTGTCGTCGTCGCCTCATTCGGCGTGTCCAGCGATTGATGATGATGTACAGTGTACAGCACATCGTCCGCCGTCTGACGAAAACTGATCACCGAACGACCGAGCACACCGATGTAAAGAGGATCAGCAGGTGAGGGTAGAGCGGTGAAAGAAGAAGCAGCGAGGGTGGAGCAGCTGGATGAAGCGGCAACAGAAGAAGAAGTGGCGCCGGCAGAAGAATGTTCATTCGTATCCATCGGTTCGAGTTTGACTTGCACATCATCTTGCATATTCATCTCCTCCGTCGGATCGAACTCCATCCGTGCGATCGCCGCGGTTGCGGCTGCTGATGTCGCTGCAGCTGCGGTTGTCGCTGTCGTGGTCGAGGTTGCAGCAGACGAAGCGGTGAAAAAACTGAGCACATCGACTGAGGAAGACTCGAGTTTGACAGCGGGAATAGGCATAGCCGCAGCGGGCGAGTCAGCATCGAGCATGGCTTCGTCTGCATCATCGTCGTTCTCGTCGTCTTCCTGTTTGATCTCCGCTTTCTTCGTTCGTTTTCGTTTAGCCGTTTTGTTTGCTTCGAGTGCCAATGCTTCCGCGTCGATTCGTCTCCACCCGAAGCATTGGCCATTCTTGAGTGTGATATCCAATCGCAGCTCGCATGGAGGCACACACAGACGATACCAGGTGCGAGAAGAGTAGACAACGGAGGGAGGGACGTACGTCGGCGTGATAGAGGCAGCGGCAGAGGCGGAAGAAAAGGAAGCGACGACGATCGGAGAAGAGGATGATGATGCAGCGACACCAGTCGTCGGCGAGGACTCAAGTTTGTTCTTCGATTTCTTCGCGCTCATATTGTTGTTGCTGCTCGAACTGTCGAGAGTGGCCGATCGAAAGAAGTGTCGTCGGTGGAGGAACAAGAACGAAGCGTCGACTTGAATGCGACTCGCGATGTGCAGCCGTTGTATGATTAGACGATGAATCGTGACAACGGATGTATGCGCGATCAAGTGTATGCGACTCGATCGTACGATGGAAGTCTGTGATGGTAGTGATGCAGTTTGAGAAGTGAGCAGAGCGGCGCATCGATGCGGCTGAGGCGGAAAATCTCTCTCGCTCAGAGCCATATCAGCTATTGTCAACTCAACTCGCACGTGATCAAACCTACGACACTATCGTACAGTGACTGGCTTACGTAATTGAGTGTCGCTGTGTCGCAATCAGTTCAATTGTCAATTGTCCCTCGTCACTTCCAACGGCAACGGAAGAACTGTTCGCTTCGATACAACATACAGGCCATGATCGAGTGGAGCGCACTTCGTTGGACCGTGGAGCAAACGAGGCATTACAACAACATGCACGCGCGCAACTCGATGTCGCTGTTGACGGGGGCAAACATCGCCAACTGCAACTGCAACGGGCGGGAACGACGAACGTGAACGAGTCCCTCTGCATCAATAGTCAACTCTGCACTCTCCGGCACAATGCATGCGATAGAATCAACTAGTATCTGTCGACCACGCTGGTCTATTCTTCGTGTACTCTCTTCACTCACGTGCTGTGCCGATTCGATCGAGTGCCTGATTCGAGTAGTAAGCGCTCGCAGAGTTTTTTCAGTCAGCTGTCGCGTTTGTTACACAGATCATCAACTGGTTCAACTGGTCGCGTTTGTTGCCTGCCGCGTCTAGAGGTGAGTGCACGCGATTATGATGCGGCGTGCTGTGCGTTGTGTGCAGCACAGTGCAGCACGGTGCGGCGCGAGTGTCTGTTGCACCGAGTGCACTTTGCAACACTTTATTCACGGAGTCAAACGATGGATCAGCAGCGAACGACGAATAGAGATTCAGCAGAGAGAGAGAGAGAGAGAGAGAGAGAGAGAGAGAGAGAGAGAGAGAGAGAGAGAGAGAGAGAGA
>JAURWL010000027.1 GCA_030654965.1 Dehalococcoidales bacterium
AACTGAACTTCCGGGGTGCTTTAGATTATCTGAGGGGTTTTGATCAGGTTGACAATCAGATGGGCTGGGTATATCATCGGTTTCAAGGACAAAAATGTTCGAGGTCGGCTCACTTAGAGTTGATATGGGAAATCCCGGTTCCAAGACATGACGAGCTTGATGCAGGCACTTTGAGAGCTATTATCAGGCAGGCAACACGCTATATCCCTGAATCTGAACTAAGGCAACATTTCTATTCTGAATAGCTGATACTTGTTCGGGCTGCTTCTAGGAGTATACTACCCCTTCTTCCTCACAAACACGTGGAACTCGCCGTCTTTTTCTTCTATGCCCAGGCATTCATTACCCGTAGTTTTGCACCACGCCGGCATGTCTTGCTTGATACCCTTATCGTCCGCCACGATTTCAAGCACCTCGCCCGGCTTCAGTTCTTTTATCTTCTGGACAGTTTTGTAGATTGGCATCGGGCAGTAAAGACCCATACAATCAAGCGTCTGGTCGGCTTTCATATTTGGTCGCTCCTATTTAATTGTGTCAGAAACCATTTTTTATGGATTCCGTATCAAGCATGCCCCACGCTTGATGGGGGGTACGGAATGACAGTAGTAGATTCAGGGGACGCAGTCCCCTGAAACCCCTGCATAGTAAGTTTGCGCAGCGACCGAGTAAATGGTCGCACCTGATTTCTGTGGAATTCGAGCGGCGTGTTATACCTTAGCTTTTGCTTTTCCGCCGCAAGCGGGACAGGCCTTCCGGTTCTTCGGGATGGGTTTGCCGCATTCGGCGCAGTAGGCAATCGTCACGTGACATGCCTGGCAGACGGGTAGATTCATAGCCATCAGTTCTGCGTCACAAAACGGGCAATGCGGGGTTGCTTTTTCCTGTGTTTGTTTCGCTGTCTTCGCCATTATGCCTTCCCTCCCGCCTTCTGCTTATTTTGATAGTCCTCGATAGCTTTGTGCAGAGCCTGCGCGCCGAGGTTACTGCAGTGGAACTTGTTTTTGGGTAGTCCCTCGAGCATATCCGCCACCGATTTCGGGGTGATTTTCATGGCTTCTGCAATTGTTTTGCCCTTTGCCATTTCGCTTACCATACTGGAAACGGCTATGGCGGCGCCGCACCCGAAGGTTTTGAACTTCACATCCTCAAGCCGGTTACCCTTGACCTTGATGTAAAAAGTCATCATATCGCCGCAGACTGGGTTGCCTTCCTCGCCGATGCCATCGGCGTTTTCAATCTCCCCCACATTACGCGGGTGCATGAAATGCTCCATAACTTTCTCGCTGTATATCGGCATGCTACCCTCCTTTGCTCTGCTTGACAAATTTTGAATATAACGGGGACATCTGACGCAATCTGTCCACGATGGGCGGCAGAACATCCAGAACATAATCGACATCTTCCATAGTGTTACTCATGCCAAATCCGAAGAGTAATGACCCCTGGGCAATCTCATGAGGCAATCCCATCGCCAAGAGGACGTGCGATGCCAGCAACGCCCGCGACGTGCACGCCGAGCCGCTGGTGACCGCCACGCCCTGGCTATTTAGCAACATCAACATTGACTCGCCTTCAATAAACTCCACACAGAAGCTGGCGTGTCCGGGCAGGCGGTTCTGCGGATGACCGGTTATCATCACACGACTAATCCGGGCAGGCAATTCCTTCAGGAGACGGTCGCGTAGTCTCGTCAGGTGTTCATTGCGGACAGCTATATGTGTTTTTGCCAGTTCCGCCGCCTTACCCATCCCCACAATCCCCGCCACATTCTCCGTGCCGGCGCGCCGCCCTCCCTCCTGAATACCACCATCCAACAGGGGCGTGATACGCGTCCCTTTCCGTAACCACAGCGCTCCGACTCCTTTGGGTCCGTAGAACATATTACTCGCCAGACTCAGGGCATCCACTCCAAGCTCTTTCACATTCAAGGGAATGGTGCCGGCAGTTGCCACGGCATCTGTGTGAAAAACAACGCCTTTTTCTTTGGTAATCTTGCCGATTTCCTTGATTGGCTCCAGCGTGCCGATCTCGCCGTTAGCCTGCATAATCGAAACCATGATGGTATCATCACGAATAGCTTTGCGTACATTTTCCGGGTCTACCACACCGTATTTATCCACGGCTACCGTGCTGTAGGTAAAACCCATTTTTTCCAGTGTTTTTGCCGAATTCAGGACAGAGAAATGCTCGATGGCGGAGACCACCACATGTTTGCCTTTCTTCTGGTTCGCCATCGCCAGCCCCTTGACGGCGAAGTTGTTGCTCTCCGTGCCGCTTCCCGTGAAGATGATTTCTTCAGGCGCTCCGCCAATCAAATCCGCCACCTGATTGCGGGCGGTTTCCAAAGCTTCCCGCGGCGGGTCGCCCCATTCGTGAAGGCATGAGGGATTACCGAAGTGCTCTGCGAGATAGGGTAACATAACATCGCGCACTTCCGGTAGGATGGGGGTTGTTGAATTGTTATCCAGATATACCTTCTTCATGGATACACCTCCCCTTTATGCTTCTTTCCGGGTAGGAAAAGTATAACAGTAATCAGTTGGATAAACCAGACCTCCCACCCCATCTCCAGAAGACAGATGTGAGAGGTCTGATGCAATACTCAGTCCATTAGCTGGCTTTCTTGCTTAGTTTGAAGACGGCAAATCCCGCACCTACAAGGGCAAGCCCGGTGGCAATCATAAATGCCCCATTAGCAATAATTGATTGAGCCAGCCCAAAGGCGACAACAGCCGTGTACATATTAGTTTGAAGGTTCATAGCCTGCGCATAAGATAGCTGTTGAAGATTACTTGGGTCGAACTTGCCGCCTGCCAGCAACTCATTATAACTTGGAGCGCTGCTCTTTCGATGCTCTGTTAATGTCTCCGCTGCCTTTTGTGCTTCTGACAACGTATCTACTACCTGTCCTTTGGCCACCTCTGTTTTCGGCATCATAAAAGAGGACCACTTTTGAGCAAAACGGCGGACGAAAAGGGGACCACCTGGAAGAAAAATCCGGTATGCTGGGAGCAATACTCAGTAGCCGGAGGGAAGGATGATTCAGGTGGACCAGAAAGAAACTATCAGGAGACTATATTTTATCAAACGGCACAGTGTGCGGCGGATTGCCAAAGAACTCGGGCACTCCCGGAAGACGATAAGGAAAGCGATCACCGATGCTTCTGTGCCGCA
>JAURWL010000028.1 GCA_030654965.1 Dehalococcoidales bacterium
AACTGAACTTCCGGGGTGCTTTAGATTATCTGAGGGGTTTTGATCAGGTTGACAATCAGATGGGCTGGGTATATCATCGGTTTCAAGGACAAAAATGTTCGAGGTCGGCTCACTTAGAGTTGATATGGGAAATCCCGGTTCAAATGAGTGATTCCAGAAGTATGTCTGGGATAAGATAAGTTTTGATTCTCGTGGAGGAGTGCTGTATAGTTTATAAACTTGTTCGCTTGAGGAAATGGTTGGCTGAATGAAGACAGACATCGAAGCATTAAGGATAGAATTTAAGTGCCATCGAAAACATAGAAAGGCTAAGAATAAAAGTGTTCCCGATACTTACCATGAAAGAAGTTTTTACTTTTGTTAAAGACAATATCCCGGAAGATATCAGGAAATGTTAGGGATTTTCTGTTTGAATTCTACGCTACCTTATCCTTCCGGTATCCCCGGTTATCGATGATGACCCGCGCCCTTCCCTTTTGCTTCACCACCTCACCTACTACCTTTGCTCCGGAAACAGCTTTCACAATGCGCCCGACCTTCTCCGGTGCGCAGATGACCACCATCCCGATGCCCATATTAAAGGTCTGGTACATCTCCCGCAAATCGATTTTCCCTTTTTTCTGTATCAGTGTAAAAATGGGAGGCACTGCCCACTGTTTACTATCGAGTTGTACAGCTAATCCTTCCGGCAGACTCCGGGGCACATTACCTACTATTCCCCCGCCGGTGATATGTGCCAGCCCCTTGATAGAAGGCAGAAGCGGCTGCAATTGTCTGTAATAGCTGAGATGCGGTCTCAGCAAGGCTTCACCGATGGTTGTACCCAGTTCCCGACTGCGGACATTCAGTTTTGCCCGTGTTTCCCCTAAAACCTTGCGTGCCAGTGAGTAGCCGTTAGTGTGTAAGCCATTCGATGGTAAACCAATCACCATGTCCCCGATTGTGATGTCTTTCCCCGTGATGATTTTATCCTTTGCCACCACACCGATAACGAAGCCAACCAGGTCATAGTCGTCCTTGTGGTAAATACCGGGCAGTTGAGCCGTCTCACCGCCGATGAGCACACAGCCTGCGTCCCGGCATGCTTGGGTCAATCCGGTCACTAATGCTTCCACCCGCTCCGGCACTGCCATGCGGATACCGATGTAATCGAGGAAGAACAACGGTTCGGCACCACAGGTGAAGATATCGTTGATACAGTGGTTGACAATATCAATGCCTACGGTATCGTATTTACCCAGCGCCGTGGCAATACGCGTCTTCGTGCCGACACTGTCCACGCTGGAGACGAGCACCGGTTTCCGGTAACCTTTGAATTCAAAGAGCGCGCCGAACGGACCAATACCGCTCAACACCTCGGGACGAGTGGTTTTCTTTGCCAGCCTGGCGATACGTTTCTTGGCTTGCGCGGCGAGGGTAATATCAACCCCGGCACTGGCATAGGTCTGTTTAACAGATGTCTTCGACATTGTTCACAAATCTCCCTAGCTATTTTCCCCGCCCGAACAACCCTTTCTTCTTATCTTTAGCCAGAAGCATCTGGCCTTTGCATTGCCAGTAATATTTGCAGGGGAAAACGCCCCGTGGTTCCTCCCCGCGACTCCGGCAGGCATCCTGCCAAGCTTCCGTGCCGTCCAGCGCCAGGTTAATATCCTCTCTCTTATCTACCTCAAATCCGCATCTATCACAGACCAGTTTTTCCATAGACTACGCTTTCCGGTATTTATTAACGAATCGCTTCATCCGCTTGAGAGCTTCCTCGATATCCTCCAGCGCCGTGGCATAACAACATCTTACGTAGCCTTCACCACAGTCACCGAAGGCGGAACCGGGCACTACCGCCACTTTCTCCTCGGCGAGTAACCGTTCCGCAAACTCTTCCGAGCTCATGCCGGTGCATCGGATAGACGGGAAGGCATAAAAAGCGCCCTTAGGTTCAAAACAGGAAAGCCCGATGTCGCACAAACCCTTGACAATGACGAGGCGTCGTCTGTTGTAGTCCTCAACCATCTCTTTGACACAGTCTTGGTCGCCACGCAAAGCCTCGAGCGCCGCCACCTGTCCCATCGTTGAGGCGCACATCATCGTGTACTGGTGAATCTTGGTCATGGCGGCAATGATTTCCTTTGGCGCCGCCGCATAGCCCACGCGCCAACCGGTCATTGCGTAAGCCTTTGAGAATCCGCCCAGCAGGATGGTGTGGTCTTTCATTCCGGGTAGAGCGGCGAAGCAGGTGTGCTCCATCCCGTAAACCAGTTTTGCATAGATTTCGTCGGAGATAACCGTGAGATTCCGGCGTTGCGCCAGTTCCGCAATATTTACTAATTTCTGGCGGCTCATCACAGCGCCGGTGGGATTACTGGGATAGCCCAGCAGGATGGCGCGCGTCTTGTTGCGGGTGACACACTTCTCAATATCACTGGCGCTGATTTCAAAATTTGTCTTCTCGTATGTGGGAATGGCAACGGGTATGCCTTCCGCTAAAATAATCGATGAGTTATAGGCGACAAACGATGGGTCGGGGTGAATTACCTCATCGCCGGGGTCAAGAATGGCACGCATCGCCAGGTCAAGGGCTTCACTCACCCCAACGGTGATAAGAATCTCGCTCGTGGGGTCGTAATCGACACCGTAATAGCTCATCAGGTGACGAGCGAGCTCCTTGCGCAGTTCGGGCGTCCCGGAGTTGGACGTGTACATGGTCTGCCCTTTTTCGATGGACTCAATGGCGGCTTCGCGGATATGCCAGGGGGTCGGGAAATCCGGTTCGCCTACGCCCAGGGAAATCACACCCTCCATCCCGGAAAGCAGATCAAAGAACTTGCGGATGCCGGAGGGCGAGAGCTTATTGGCACGTTCGGCGATGTGTTGCTTGCGGTGCTGGGAAACTCTGGTCTGTGTTCTGGTTCGTATTGTCATGATGAACTCCTGAGCGGTGTTTTAAAGCACAACCTGTTGCCGTTTGACCTCTTCCTTGCCCTCCATAACCTCGCCGTCTTCCTTATAGCGTTTCAGGACAAACTGCGTATTCGTGGCTTTTACACCATCGATATGAGAGAGCTTCTGTGAAACGAAGTTGGCAATTTCATGATTATTCTTACCGACCACGAGTACCAGCAG
>JAURWL010000033.1 GCA_030654965.1 Dehalococcoidales bacterium
AGAATCGCGAGTACGTAAAAGAATGTATGATTCTTTGTGATTGGGCATGGCCTATAATGACTGTTGAATTGTCTGAAGACCATGTCGGCGACCCTTCTCTTGAAAGCAAAGTCCTGTCTGCGGCGATGGGAGAAGAAATAGATGAAGACGGGCTATATAAAATCGGGGAAAGAGTCGTAAATCTGCAAAGAGCCATATTTGCCAGAGAAGCCAGGGGCAGCGACACGATTGCAGACTTTCACTTTACGGTTCCCCAGAGAGACGACCCGATGAATCCACGCGGTATCGCGCCCGGAAAAGATGGGGAGATAATCGTCAGGAAGGGCGCTATGCTTGACAGGGCGAAATTTGAGGAGATGAAACGGGAGTATTACCAGCTCAGAGGTTGGGATGCGGCGAGCGGTCTCCAGACAAGGACAAAACTCGAAGAACTAAACCTCAAGGATGTAGCTAACGGACTGGAGAAGCGGAAGCTGGTAGTATAGGGGAGCTGGCGGATATTTAGCAATTACTCAACTTGTTAGACCTGAAGAAGTATTTAAAATAGAGATGAACCCAGGGCACAAGATGAACCCAGGGCACAAATTGATAGCTCATTTGATGTGAGACATAAGCCAGTCAGTCAAGCCCAAGCGAACAACCATTTCAGAAAGCTGACTAGGCCCAATTAACTTGACATTCGGCCATGGGTCTGGGTTCCGGAGCTCCATCAGTTTTTCGTCTGGGCTATGTACAACGAAATAAAGCCACCTTATAGGGTGTTGTGGATTGAACTGCTTCGCATAGCGTTCGAAGTCCTCAAATGTGGCTCCCGTTTTGATTTGAACTTGGTACCTCTCCTTTGTTATGGGATCTTCCAATTCTAAATCAATGGATTTCATCGTTTCGCCTTTCGGTGAAAGACGACGCCAACCTGATTCCCTGAACACCAAGTCAACAAAAGTCTCAAAATCCTTCGGGTTCAGTACTCTAATACCTTTCTCAACACTCTGAACCAATTCTGTATTGCATTCCTTTATTCTCTTGTATTCAGGGCCCGGCTGAACATTCACGAGCCGTCTCAGATACTCCAATGGTAGAACCTTACAAACTGTCCCTCGAAATCCCCGGATTTTCGATATGACTCCAGGAATGCTATTAATATCGAGTTGCTCGTATTCATCAACGTCTTTGTTGGACCATTTACCATCCACTAGTCGATATTTTGACGTATTGTCCTGTAAGATTTCTCTGGCGCCTAATTTACACCACCACATTGTTCCTTGGAAGAAAGTTATCCACAAGGCTTCAGAAGTAGATTCACATATTAACCGCAAGGCTTTCAGGTCCTTGGTAGCCACTCCTTTTTTGCCCTTTGATGCCTGACTTAATTGTTCTCCGATCTTTCCCCAATTACCGCTGTTGATGTCTTGGAGACTTTGCCCACCATAGCCTATTCGCAATTTTGACTCGGAAATGGAAGATTCCTCCCATACTCCCCCACGTCCAAGTTTTATAAAATAGGCTCTTTTGAAATCGACTTTTTCTCCCATTACCTTCTCCTAAATCTATTCAGCCGAGTTAATATCGTTGCCAAAACCAAATCCCTTTGGTTAGGCCAATTTTACGGCTTTTATGAATACGCTGCAATAAATATTCTGTTGGAGCATTCCAGGTTCCACTGAAAATATAATTCAACGTAACAAAATAGTAGATTGTGACTTCAGGAGAATTAATTTAGAGTTGTGTCTTTCAGTCCCCTTAAATACGATATGACACCGGTTTTTATCGTGTTAAAAACCTTCATCGCGTAGCGTCATGCTGGTACGGAAGGTATCCCCACTCCAAGTGCCAAGTTCTCTGTATCTTCCGTCCGAGTTAGCTTGTCTTCGGTGGGGCTTTGGGTGCTGGCTTTTCTGCAGACGGCGCTTTCTTCACCGTAGGTTCCGCTTTGGGAGCAGTAGTTTTTTCTGACGCCGCAGGCTTCTCCGCTTTTGGCGCGGGCTTTTTCTCCCCGCTTGCGGTCTCTGCCTTAGGCGCTTCTTTTGCCTTCTTCTTTTTTGGTTCCGGCGGTTTGATGCCTAAGCGCACAGCGGAATGGTCGCGCCCCAGATAGAAGTTCAACCAGGATGAGGTATGCAGAAACTCCCAGTTGTTCGGCGGTACAATATACTCGCCGATGGACTCCTCTTCACCGTGCCCCTTCAAACGGTCGTATGCCCTGACCCAGATACACTTCCGTTCCTTGGGATAGACCTCGCACCAGCCATCGAGACTACCGCCGCAAGGTCCGTTTCTCTGGTTCTTAGGACACTGAGATATGGGGCAGAGGAAAGCGACATCGAACAGGCCGCAATCGCCGCAGTTCTGGCAATCGAAGAGCACTACCTTACCTAAGTGTTCGATACCCTCGAAGATGTGCTTCGGCGTATGTGTGCCGTCGATACTCTTGGCGATGGGCTTGAGCGACTTGAAAACGACGCTATCGGGATTAAAAAGGGTGGCATGTGCTGCACGTGAGAGGAGATAGACCGGCGGATGCGCCGCTTTGGCGGTTCGGGCGGCTGGTTTATTCGTATTCAGTCCGGTTTTCTCATCCTTCTCAAAGAAGTAGAACCCGTCTTTTTGCGGCAAATCGAACTCAGGTAGAAATTCCTGCCACTTCGGCGTCAGTTCCTCACCCTTGGTGATAATGTAGTCGACCATCTCATAAGTCGCGCCGTGCCCGCCGATATGGGCGCCTGCGTAACCCATTCCCTTGGCGATGGCATACATCTTGGCGGCGCGGTCCAAGCGTGTCTGACGTCCTTTGTCTTTGGCATTCCGTTCTTCATCCAGTTTCGTCAACAATTTATCCGTAACTACACAGCCTGGAATCTGACCGGTGTTCATTACACGAGCGGCGCCGTAGGGCAGAAGGTAGATATTGACGAACACGGGAACGTTGTAGTTGTGGACTTTCAACCACGTCAGGACTTCGTGGTATTTGCGGGCATCATAGCCGACCTGTGTGATGATGAATTTAGCGCCGGCTTCAATCTTTTTCTTCAGTTTGAAGTATTGCCCCATCAGTTCGGCTTCAACTGCCTTGAACGGGGAGACAGCCGCGCCGGCAAAAAAATCAGTTGGCGCCAATGTGGTCTTTTTGCCTTGTGCTTCATACTCCATACCCTGGTTCATCTTTTCCACAAGTTGCAGACCCTGCACGGAATCGAGGTCGAAGACAGGTTTAGGTCGACTGTTGAAACTGCTTGTGGCGGGATAATCTCCGGTGAGCATTAGAACGTTGCGCACACCAAGCGCGGCAAGTCCATAGAGCAGGCTCTCACACTGATTGCGGTTCTTGTCACGGAATGCCATGTGCACCAGTGGCTCGATACCTAGTTTCTTGACTTCGGTACAGAGAATTTCGGTGGAGATGGCAGGATTGCCACCGGGATTGTCGGTGACGCTCATGGCGTGAATTTTACCCCTGCGGGCGGCGCGCTGAGCGTTCTCGATAAGCTCTTCCTGTTGCATTTCAAAAGCGCCGCGTCCCGGAATCTGCTCCCAGGTCACAGCAAAGACATCGGGATTCAAGATGGCTTCTTTCAAGGTGTTAACACGCAGTTGCAGGCGGTCCTGCAATTTTTCCTTCAAACGTGCTATCGGCTCTGCCAGTTGGGTGACGGCATTACGCTCATCGCCGACGAGTGATATGTACTCATCGGCTTCCATCTGCATGCCTTCTTCAATGCTCAGGGCGCGTTTCGCCGGGTCTTTGGGATTAATATCTACGATGAGGAGCGGGATGTTTTTAGTTATCCAGCCCTCGCGTAACCTTCGATGGAGTTCGAAGGCGGCGCCGCGCGGTTCCAGGTAGCCGAGTGCGATTATTTCCGGTAATTCCTTGCGCGCCATATCCAGCCCCTGTTGCATGGTGGTGGCATGGATTATTTCAGGATTACCATCTACGGCACGCTTGACCATTTCAACTAGTTCAGTTCCACTGCTGACAACGAGAATTTTCCCACCCTTTTTGTTCTGCAACATTTTTTCCTTCTTTCCTACATCTCCGATTATTAGCTCTCCGTCTGTGACATAAGCAGTTTCTTCAACTGGTCAATACGTTTTAACATTTCTTCGGTCTGTTCTGCAACCTCGGTGAGATTCATAGTGCTGGCTTTTACTCTCTGCAGAACACCTTCTACGGTCTTTTTCAATTCAGCGGCATCAATCGGATGCCACACATATCCCTTAACATTATGACTGAAACCATCGCTCCAGCGCCAGCCCTTGCGCGGGTATTCCTCAGGACGGACGTCTACTACCAGAATAGGGATGTGCGCGGTGGCTTTATCTTCTGCCAGTCTGCTGGCGACCTGTCGGGAGACGCCGCGCGGTTCCAGATAGCCGAGCACGATTACGTCCGGGACTTCTGTCTTTGCTTTCTGTAATCCCTCCTCAGCAGTTGAAGCGCAGGTGATATTGAAAGGACTCCTGAAAGCCTTCTTTGCCGTCTCTATAAAATTGGCTTCACAGTCGATTATCAGAATACGAGGTGCTTTATCCACATGTCACTTCCCAGAGTATACCAAATTACACCTACTATTGAGAAGGATTTAGCGATTGATTTCAAGCGCATACGTGACCGTCTCATAGTACGCAATTTCAGTGAGAGCATGTAAATATATCGGTGGTCTTGTGTAATGACCTGATTCGGGAAGTGCCAAAGCGATTTACGCAGTAAAGTAATGGGAAAAAGATATATGGCTATGCCGCAGTTTGCCCCTCAGATGTGGAATTGGCTGTATGTTGAAGGAGAAAAATTGGTGTAGGTGAAGGCAATTATGCAATGATGCGTTTTAAGGGTGGGACATATAAAGTCAAGAGGTAATCGGATTATCCATAAATAGCTTTATCATAGTTGGAGACGGCACTACGCTGGAAGCCGAGATAATCTACAAACTGCTGTAAACGCACGTCGTTCTCTTCTACAAGCGCGCGAACGGTGCCGATACCGCAATCGATACATCTCGCGAAAATAGCTTCTATCAGTTTCTCTCCGATACCGAGTCGGCGGTAATCATCGTGGACAACGATTCCCTGGATAACGCATATTTTGCTCAAAGGAATGCCGACATGAAGCAGATGCGCCAGATTAAAACCTACCACTTGTCCATCTGCCTCAGCCACAAAACAGAGACTCGTCGGGCTTCCTGGATTCAAAGCGTCGAGGTCTTCGTGGGAGATGAGGTTCCATGCTAGACTGAAAACAGCCTCATAATCCGTTTTCTTGATTGGACGGATAGAGATAGTGACTTCATCGGTATCCATGTGAGTGCCTCCGGGTGCAGTATTCCCTCGCAAACACTTCAGGAATCGGCGCTTTGTTTGATAAGGTGCGATTTTGGGGTGAATTCAGAATATAGTGTTTCCTGTTTATTTTTTCTTCAGTATCGCTCCCACCTGTTTTAATAACGCATCCGGGCTTACCGGTTTATCAATGTAGCCTTCTGCCTCAAGCTCTAACCCGGCGCTGACCGGGATATTGGTCTCACCGCGGTGCTGTGCAAAGCTGGTAAGGATGATGACCGGAATTTTTGCCAGTTTCGAGTCTTCTTTGAGTTGTTTGCAGACGTCGAATCCATCCTTGGTAGGCATGATGATATCCAGGAGGATGAGGTCTGGTTTCTCACTCCGCGCTTTTTTCAGACCTGCGTCACCGTCATAGGCGGTCACGACCTTATATTTGCTTTCCAACACTGTTTTGGTTGCTTCTACGAAGACCGGGTCGTCGTCCACGAGCAGGATTTTCGCTGGTTCTGCCATTATTTGCTTCCTTTCGTAATCGTTAGACTGGTGGCGCCCGCAGCTCTCCGTTTCAGTAGCGCCTTCTCAACCCTCTGCAGAAGCACTGGAGGCGAAATTGGTTTGTTTACATAATCATCAACATCCAGGTCGGATTCGGTTTCCAGTTCGAAACGACGACGGCTGCTATCTTCCCTGACGGCGCTCAGGATTATTATGGGAAATTTTCGCCCACCTGTGTTCTTCCGTTCTTGAAGTCGCTTACAAACTTCAAATCCATCCATTTTAGGCATGAGCAAATCAAGCACAAGGAGGTCAGGCTCTTTTTCGCCTATTTTTTCCAGAGCTTCCTCGCCGTCCTGTGCCGTGCGTACTTTATACCCCTGCGATTCCAGTACCAGTGCCGTAATACGCCGCATTTCCGGGTCATCGTCAGTTACTAAAATATCCGCCCCAACCAGCAAACGTTTATCAGGTTCTTCGGGCTTTCTAGCGGCTTCCAGTACTTTGGGCAAGGAAAAGCTGAAGCGGGTGCCTTTGCCGGTGTCCGGGTCTGGACTCTGCACCCAGATGTTCCCTCCGTGAGCTTCAACAATTTTTTTCGCAATGGAAAGCCCAAGTCCGGCGCCCTCCGCCTCTACCCGCCCGCCACGGAAGAAATCACTGAAAAGCTTTGGCTGGTCTTCGGGGGGAATTCCTACGCCGGTATCGGAGACATCTATCTGCACCTTATCCGCAGTCTCACTAGAACTGATAGTCACAGAGCCGCTATTGGGAGTGAATTTAACGCCGTTGCTTAAAAGGTTAGTCAAGACCTGCTGAAGCCGCTTGGAGGCTCCCAGGACATGAGTCAACTGCCGGGAAACGTTATTATGAATTGGCATTGACTTGCGTTGGGCAAGACCTTGTACATCGCCGATGGATTCGTTAACTACCTGATACAGGTCAACCTTCTGGAAGTCCGTTGCCTTGATTTCGATATAGGAAATGTCCAGGATATTATCAATCATTTTCAGGAGGTCGACGATTCTCTGTTTGCCGCCAAGGAGAAGCTCTTTCTGCTTCTGATTGACCTCGCCGGCAAAGCCACCGACGACGACATCTATGGCGCTCTGAACGGTAGCCAGCGGCGCGCGGAGGTCATGAGAGGTTACAGACAGTACATGCGCCAGGGTGCGCCGCGCATTGGAGAGGCGGTTGGAAACGAGGCCGACTAACTCATGGACGATTTTGTAGCCAATTTCAGTGTCTTCCTGACAGAGTCTGCGTACTTGCTCGCCATCGAATGCCAGAAGCTGGCAAGTCTCGACGGCAGTACCGGACATTGAGGCGGGTAGGTTGAGAAAAGTTGACCAGCCAAGGAATCCATTGCTCCCGACGACATCAATGACTGCCTGGCGTTTCGTTCTACTGCCGATGCGTATCTCCATCTCAAGAGCCACTTTGCCCTTACCAACAATATAAAAATCGGGTAGCGGCTCGTTTTCCGTGAAGATACGCTGGCCAGCTGCGAATGTTCGTTCAGTAGCCATGGGGGCAAGCTTGTCAATTTGGTCGTCAGTCAGATTCCAGAAAAGCTCGGAATTTTTAATAATTTCCTTTATTTTGCTTGTCAATTTGTCCTCCGCCTGATTATTCCTTCCCCATTCATATTATAAACACAGGTGCCGTTCGCAGTATCTAGCCGATGATACTACTAGTAGAGAAAAGAGTCAATGTTGGCGGTGCAATATTTAGTCGGATTCATTGAAGCACAGGATTGGTAAATTGCAGGTAATCTGTAATAACCTACATTATGATAATAAAAGAGAAAAAGACGCAGTATGCCTATGATGAGACGTTGCATACCCACGTGGTATAATTGGCGTAGATATGAATAGAATATCAGTATTTCTGGCGGAAGACCATGCCGTAGTGAGGGAAGGGCTGGCTGAGCTAATACGCCGCGAAGCGGATATAGAAGTGGCGGGCGAAGCGGGTGATGGCGAAGAAACGGTACGGATGGTAAAACAACTCAAGCCGGATATTGTGCTGATGGATATTGCCATGCCGGGTTTGAATGGCATCGAAGCCACACGACAGATAAAAGAAAGCCTGCCGAATATAAAAATTCTGGTGCTCACAGCGTATGACAATCCGGAATTTATATCGGCGATGATAGAGGCGGGGGCGGTGGGTTATCTTCTTAAAAACGTCCGTGGTAAAGAACTGACCAATGCTATCCGTAGCGCCTATGAAGGTGAATCGGTGCTCCACCCGGCAGTTGCCCGAGTGGTGTTTTCCCAGTTAAGAAATCTGCAGGCACGCCCACAGCACGAAAAACCGGATGTGCTCAGTGGACGGGAGTTACAGGTCTTACGGAAGGGGGCGGAGGGACTGAGCAATAAACAAATTGCCACTCTGCTTAATATCGGTCCGAGAACGGTGCAGACTCACTGGCGCAATATCTTTGATAAGCTCGGGGTTTATTCTCGTACCGAAGCTATTGTCTACTGTTTAAAAAAGGGCTGGCTGAACTTGAGTGGGGAGGAAAACGCACGCGAATGAAGCGGCTGGCAGTGGAACTGCGCAAGCCTCTCTTCTGGCTGATTCTCTTCTGTTTCCTCGGTGGTGTTTTACTGCACTATTCTGAATATATTTTCTCTTCCCAAACCAGTGTCAATACGTTCCTCGGGCTACAACGTCATAGCATTGAGCGTCTTCTTTTCCTGACAATTGTGATTCTTGCTGATGTGTTGTATGGATTCGGTATAGCCATGGCATATCTCATTGCCGCTATACTGGTTATGATTCCTCGCTTCTTTCTCAGCACTCCCTATCTTGCCGATTCTATTTATGAGACACTTGCCGTCTTACTGGCGGGCATTGGGTTTAACTGGTGGTTTGAGTCGCACCGCCGCGAAGTGGGACGCCGAGAGCAATCACTTCTGAAGCTCGACTCTATCCGGCAGGAGCTTGAATCCCATATTGAGACCATACGGGAGAATGAGAAACGCCTTTCTGTTCTCCATTCCATCACCACTGCCATCAATGAGTTCGGCAGCCTGGCTGAAATACTGAACATTGCCGCTGAGAAAATTCTGGAAGTAGTTGCCGCTGACGGTGTTCTCATCTATCTTATCAACCGGTCGACACGTGTGCTCGAGCTAAAGCAGTTCCGTGGTGTCTCCCAGGAATTTGCCAGTGGTGTTGACCGACTGGAGATAGGGGAGGGTTTCAATGGCTGGGTGGTTCAAAGTGGTAAACCAGCCTTCATTGAGGATTCGGCAAGTGACCCGCGGTTATCACGCGAGGTGGTAAAGAAGGAACGAATTGGTTCGCAATTCATCGTGCCACTCATGGCGCGGGAGGAAGTAATCGGCACACTCTGCATTCTATCCCATTCCAAGAAGAAATTTACCATGGAAGAAGAGCAGTTACTTATTCTCATCGGGTCGGAGCTCGGAGTCGCTATGGAAAGGGCTTCGCTTTCTGAGGAGAAAGAACGTGTCGGGCGACGCTATCGAGAGCTTTTCGTAAGGGCGCACGATGCAATCTGGATGCAGGACCTTGAGGGTAGAATTTTGGCGGCAAATCAGGCAGCGGCTGACCTGACAGGTTATGGTGGTGAAGAAGCTTTAGGAACTAATGTAACCCGGTTTCTAGCTCCTGGAGCTCTGGAGCTGGCGCGTGAAGTGCGACGTAAATTAATGTCCGGTATTGAGGTAGAACAGCCATATGAGCAAAGAGTTATCAGGAAAGACGGCACTGAAGCCATTATTATGCTAACTACATCTATCATAATGGATGAGAACGGAAAACCTATCTTTCAACACATATCTCGTGATGTGACCCGCGAACGGCGTCTGGCGGAAAACCTGCGTCTTTACGCGCGGCAAATCACACACGCTCATGAGGAAGAGCGGAAGCGCATTGCCCGGGAATTGCACGACGATTCTATTCAGGCGCTCAGCATTCTCTCGCGGAGGGTAGATGAGCTCATCTCCGCGCAATCCAGACGGTCGAAAATCATCAAGCCGCTTGAGGAGGTACGTGCTGAAATTGACAACGTTCTGGCACGTATCCGGCTTTTTGCGCAAGACCTTCGTCCGCCAACCCTTGACTATCTGGGACTGATACCAGCCGTACGGGAGTTGCTAACGCAGGTCGGACAGCAAACTGGCATCCAGGCAGACCTGCGCATTGAAGGCGAGGGGCGCCATTTTATGCCTGAGGATGAACTGCTTATCTATCGTATTATTCAGGAGGCGTTGAGAAATGTCTGGCGGCATGCTTCAGCAAAACAGGTGCATGTTGCCATTCGCTTCAACGCTAGAAGCGCCACTGTTGATGTGACCGATGATGGCAATGGCTTTGTCATCGGTGAGGATTTGCGGTTTGTTCAGGCGGGGAAAATCGGGCTGGCGGGGATGCAGGAGCGCGCTGATTTACTTGGCGGCACATTGTCTATCCAGTCGAAGCCGGGACAGGGGACTACGGTCAATCTGGTTGTGCCAGGTGAACGTTGGAAGACAAAGGCGTAGTGTTCCTATGTACAAAAGTCTTGCTCTAATAGTACAATAGGCTACAATGACCACCGAGTTCCGTAAATTACCAAGTGTTGACCAGCTACTTTCCCATAGCCTCATCAACCAACTGTCCGCCAGCTATCCGCATGCTTTTGTCACCAATCTTATCCGTAAGCAGTTGGATGACGCGCGTCAGACGATTACTGCCGGCAACCGGTGTCCGTCACTGAACGAGATTGCGGAAGCAGTGGTCAGCCGCGCCCGGAAATATACTGCGACCAGCCTGCGTCCCGTGATAAACGCTACAGGAGTGGTTTTGCATACCAATCTCGGGCGGGCGCCATTGAGTCAGGACGCCATCGACGCCATGCGACGGGTATCATCGGGATTCAGTAATCTGGAGTTCGACCTGGAGAGCGGCGCTAGGGGTTCCCGACAGGCTCACTTGGAGGGGTTGCTCTGCGAGGTAACTGGCGCCGAGGCAGGATTGGTGGTGAACAACAACGCCGCGGCTGTGCTTCTGGGCTTGAGTGCCCATGCAAAACGGAAGGAAATCATTGTCTCGCGGGGACAGGCAGTGGAGATAGGCGATAGCTTTCGTATCCCGGACGTGATGAGGCAGAGCGGCGCGAAACTGGTGGAGGTGGGCACCACCAATTGCACCTATGCTACTGACTACGAACAGGCAATTACTCCATCTACGGCGGCGCTCCTGCGCGTCCACTCCAGTAATTTCAAGGTGATTGGCTTCACGAATGAGGTTTCCATAGAAGAGCTGGTAACTACAGCTGATAAGCACGAACTATCGGTTTTTGACGACCTGGGGAGCGGTTGTTTCCTGGAGACGACTGCCTTCGGACTGACATCAGAGCCGATGGTGCAGAGGAGTATTGCGGCGGGCGCGGCGCTGATATTTTTTTCCGGGGATAAGCTGGTGGGGGGACCGCAGGCGGGCATCATCGTCGGCAAGAAACAATATGTGGACAAACTGCGGCGGCATCCGCTGGCGCGTGCCGTGCGTATCGATAAAATACGGTTGGCGGGTCTGATAGCGACTCTCATTCACTATGTCAGGGGAGAAGCGACGGCGAAAATACCCATCTGGCGGATGATTGCAACGCCAGTGGCAGAAATTGAACGCCGCGCGTGTGTCTGGGCAGAGGCTACCAACGGACTGGGCATGGTTATCGATGGCGAGAGCATGGTAGGTGGTGGGAGTCTGCCCGGCGGCACCCTGCCGACCAAACTGGTTGTCATCGGGCAGGGTGGGAAGAAGGCATCGCCGCTGGTTATCAATCTCAGCCGGGCACTAAGGGAATGGCAGATTCCTGTTATCGGCAGGATTCAGGATAATGCCTTCTTACTCGACCCACGCTCGGTTTTACCTGAAGAAGATGCTACCGTGTGTAAGGCGCTAGAAGAACTTTGCCGACGGTCATAACCAGAGTTCCCGCGATTACGCACATGCAGTATGTGAAGGAGAATCACCTTGTTCGTCTTGGGCACAGCGGGTCACATTGACCATGGTAAATCGGCGCTGGTGCAGGCGCTGACCGGCATCGACCCCGACCGCCTGGCGGAAGAAAAAGAGCGAGGCATGACCATCGACCTCGGCTTCGCCTGGCTGAAACTGCCGGGTGGTCGCGAGATTGGCATTGTCGATGTTCCCGGTCACGAGCGCTTTGTCCGTCACATGCTGGCGGGGTCGGGTGGGATTGACATCGCTATGCTGGTGGTTGCCGCCAACGAGGGTGTGATGCCCCAGACCCGCGAGCACCTGGCTATTCTTAACCTGCTTGGTATCTCCCGTGGTGTAGTGGCACTGACCAAGAAAGACCTCGTCGATGGCGAATGGCTGGACCTGGTGCGTTTAGAAGTCGAGGAACTGCTAAAAGATACCACTCTGGCGGGTGCGCCAATAATACCGGTCTCGTCCATCACCCGTGAAGGTATACCGGAATTGCTGGCGACTATCGACCGACTGCTGGAAAATACCGAACCTCGTCAGGACAAAGGGCGCCCACGTTTGCCCATCGACCGTGTTTTCACTATCGTCGGAGCGGGGACAGTGGTGACGGGCACACTCATCGATGGCTCCCTAATGACAGGACAGGAAGTAGAAATTGTGCCATCGGGTTTGAAATCCCGTCTGCGTGGTCTGCAGACGCACCGGGCACAGGTCACGATGGCAAAACCGGGAAGCCGGGTCGCTGCCAACCTGACGGGTGTTACTACGGCGCAGGTACAACGCGGTGATATTTTGACTAAATCCGGCTGGCTCGTGCCCACTACTTTCCTGAGTGCCCGTTTCCATATCCTGAGCGATGCCCGGCACCCGCTGAAAAACAACGCCGAGCGCCATGTCTATATCCTTGCTGCCGAAGCTACAGTTCGAATCCGCTTGCTGGATGCTGAAGAGTTAAAGCCGGGTGAAAGCGGCTGGGTGCAGTTAATTCTGGATAGAGCCGTGCCGGTGGTTGATGGCGACCATTTCGTCATACGCAGTACTACCGAGACCTTGGGCGGCGGTGTGATAGTCGATGCTCATGCCCGTAGACTGCCGCGATTCAATCCTGATACCATCGAAAGCCTCAATGTCCGGGAAAAGGGTTCATCCTCAGACCTTTTACTGGCACTCCTTGATTCAAAGCGACTGATGGAGCAATCGGAGGTGCTGGCACAGGTTTCCCTACCACCGGATGAGGCGGTAAAGGCCATCGATGATTTGCTGGCGCAAGGACTGGTCTGGCGGTTAGGACAGTCGCTCCTGCTTTCGGTTTCCGGATGGAATGGCGTGGTGGAGGAAGTGAGAAGAGTTACGCAGGAATACCACGGTAAGTTTCCCACCAGAACCGGTATCCCCAGGGTGGAACTGGCGAACCGTCTAAAGCTGGGCAAACATGCTCCGATGGTGCTGGAAAAGCTGGTTGCCGATGGGGTATTGGTGGATGAGGGGATGGCAGTGCGCCTGCTGGAATTTACGGTGCGGCTGACCGCAACCCAGCAAGCAAAGGTCGATTCTTTTCTCAAGGCGCTAGCGGAAAATCCCTATTCGCCCCCCACCGAACTCATTCCTGAACCAGACCTGCTGGCGCTGCTCGTGGAGCGAAAGCAGGTTGTAAAACTCAGCGATAGCGTGGTCGTTTCCAAAAAGACCTACGATGATATGCTCGGGCGGGTGCTGGCGCAACTGAAAGCTAACGGTAAAATCACCCTGGCAGAGGTGCGGGATATGTTCCAGACGAGCCGGAAGTATGCCCAGGCGTTTCTAGAATATCTGGACGGAGAGAAGATCACCAGGCGAGTCGGAGACGAGCGGCTGAAGTATTAACCAGCTATCAGCTATTAGCTGTCAGCCGTCAGTTCTCGTCTATTATTCATTAGATATTAGATATTTGAGTTTGTTTAGAGTTTAGAAATTCGGATTTAGTATTTGCAGTATTATTGTTTGTCTGTGATAATGCCCGGCGATTGGGCATGTATCCAGCGCGCTTCCTGTTCTTTACGCTTCTGCTCGCGTATCTGCAACTGCTCAACTTGCTGAAGTAATGCATCATAATTCCTGCGTGTTTTCGCAATCTCTGCCTCAAGTTCCGGAACGCGTCTCAAAGCGGAGAAAGCCTGAATAATTAGGTCTACCATCTGGTCGAGAGAGAGCGTAGACAGTGCCGGGGTGGGAGTTGTGGAGTAGGGGGTTGGTTTTGGTTCGGGCACAGGTTCCGGCGTGTGGCGGTAGGTGTACTGGATGCCGGGTCGCGGTTCAGCTGCCATGACAGGCTTGGCGGCACGGGTTTTCGGCAAAAGCCCGCTGTTTACAAACTGCTTGCGATAGAGGTCGATTGCCTGCCGGCTCACCCCATATTGGCTGGCGATTACCTGTGAGGTCTTGCCCTCCCGGAGTAGTTGCAGGACGGTTTCACGGTCGACGATAGCTTTCCTTGCCATAACTTCCGCCTTATAATTTGCCTTCACGTTATACTAGCAGTAAATTAATGTCGTGTCAAGCAATAAATTTCAATCTGTCCTTGCAAGTGCCGATTGTACCCGGGCGTGGTAAGCTCTACCATATATTGTCATTCCCGCCCCGTATCGATATACGGGTTCACCCTGAACGGATTCACCGTGAACGGGGTAAACTCCTGCAGGAATCCAGAAGATTCATATATAGGCTCAGCCGATTCCGACGTTTTCATTGCCCGTGAGAGATTCCCAGTTGCTACGCTCCTTTAGATTGACCCTGATGGGTCATTTGCTTCCCTGTGCCTGCTGTTTCAGTTGCTTCAGGGTCATGTGTCCCTTGTGTTTACTAACCAGATTGATGTACTTGAAAACGTTCTTCGCCTTGTCTTCTATTACCAGTATCTTTTCCATTTTTTGCCCCCTTGCTATTTATAACTTGCTTATTATTTACTTGCTCACCCAATAACTAGCATAGCAAGTATGAAGTAATAATGCAAGTTAATCTACGGCAAGTTACAGCAATTTATAGCAAGGTACAAGGCAAGTATGAGTGCGAGGATACTTGCAGACGATGAGAAGCAAGGATAAGAATAGGGGAATATAGTGGCTGTTCAGAACGTGGAAACCAGGTGTAGCCACATCGTTTATAGACTACTTTACCTTGCGCGGTAATGTGTTGGGACATATTCCCTCAATATTTGCATGCCAAAATATATATATTTTAGGTTGTAAAATTGTGCACGCGAAATGGTGTCTTGTAGAATCGGGATAACCTTAGCCCGCTACTCAAGGCACTGTTTTAACAAAACTCTTGCTTATTATCATGTGTGGTATAGCAATTTGACATAAGGTGATAAAAGAGTTAAAATCTGAACAAAAGGAAGGGATGATAAGATGGTCAGTGATTCACAACAAGCAATTCGATGGCAAAACATATTAGGACAGGCTTTCTTTGCAGCTTCTGCAGGACTATTATTCATTACAACCAGTTCGAGCTGGTCTATTATGGGAGTAGATTGGTTCATAATAATAGGTGGTGCTTCTTTTCTTTTCTCATTTATTCTGATGTTCTCAGCACTAGGGGTTCATATATCGTGGTTAGAAGGTTTGTTATCATGGGCGGAGAAAGCAACTAATTGGCTCTGGGGTACCTTCGCTGTAATTAATATACCGATAATCTTATCAGCTTGGGTAACTGGTAAACCTAAAATAGAGGATAAATGGCTTACTGGACTTTACGATTGGTCAGTGCCGATTTGGTTTATTCTGTTTACAGTGATTCTTATGTGGGTAGGCTTAGTTGCTCCACTGGTACGTTATAGCCGTAGAGATGGCTTTAAGGTGACTGCAAGAAAATATTCATTATGGTTCGCCATTATTTTCGCTGGATTAGCATTAGCGAGTAATATGATGCTTCAGGATACAATTAGCATCGGATATATTCTATCCTTTCAATCACTGACTGTACTCATGTTGATAGTTAGAATATTGGTGAGGGATTAGGATACACATTCCCTCACACCCTCAAGCTATCCTCAAACATAACACTCCTGGTATACCTTAACACCGTGTCCAGGCTTTCTCAGCTACCCGGCCGCATGATGTGCTCATTTCTCGTTCAACGGCTGGCGGCTTTTTCTGGCGGACTCGGTAGCTCTCACACAAACTTGATAGCTCTCTTGTCAAGGGAAAGGAGAGACCCGGTAAGCGGTATCCGGATGATTAAGTCCTTTTGTCATCCGGCAGATTACCACGTCATCCACCAAAGGTGGATTCCTCATACTGGTAGAGTATTTAACCATTGCGAGTCCCGATATTATCGTGGACGTGGCAATCTTTCGGAGAAACCGTAGTCAATTGTTTATTCTTTTATTTGGTAGGTTTCACCTATCCTGCTGAAATTTTCATAATTACATTCTTCTCGCCCCTTGTGGGAGAGAATCAAAGAGAGGGGATAAAATACTTTTCACCTTCCCCCCTGCCCTCTCTCCTCCTGCGACAAAACTCCCTTGCCTTCTTATTCGTCCTTGTTTTATCATAACCTTACAACGTGGCGGTCTCCGGTTAAAGACGCCGTCGATTCTGGCTGTGAAATTCATTGCGGGCTTTGGGGTAAAGCCCCTTTGAAGGAAGCAGTAAAATTTGTCGTCAGAATCCACCCCCTCGCGTTAAAACACGCGGGTGCCTGTTCGAGGCATATGAATACGTGGTCGCATATATATTGCTGACAGCTGCTTGCTGAACGCTGGCCACTCATTATTGGTGCCAGGGACACCGACATCCTCACGTGGCTTTGTGCACGAGAGGGGCAACGCACATTAACAATGATTAGTTTCTAAAATTTAGCCCTTATTTTACAAAACGAATCAGCACCTACAATCTTGGTAAATGTACCCCATATATGCGTGGGTTTAGGTTAAAACCTGTCTGCGGGAATTAAGAAAGCCTGTCAACAACGTGTCAGCAGAGACTTGAATGTGGACTGGCGGGAGCGTATGGGGGTCGAACCCACCTGAGACATATTCATGCCCCCCAACGGATTTGAAGTCCGCGGAGCCCACCGGGACTCAGCCGCTCCCATGCCAGACACTAGACAGTATAGAACAGTTAGAAAGGCAGTGCAAGGTGGCGTACATTAGAAATGGAACATTGAAATTTGTTTGGAATTTGGTTATTGGAACTTGAAATTTACGCTTTAGCGTCTTGTTTCTTTTTCTTGCTTTTATCCACGAGCCACGCCAGCCAGATGCTTATCTCATAGAGGACCACCAGT
>JAURWL010000041.1 GCA_030654965.1 Dehalococcoidales bacterium
AACTCTCAGTGCCTCTTTAGCCTTTTCACCCATTGGGTTCCTCCAGCCAGCCCCCTTGCCGCGAAGCTAAACACAGGGGCCTTTGAAGCTATTTTACCATAGCAATACGCCTAAGTCTCAGTTTGATATGGGAAATGCGGGTTGAATACATCTTGACTTTCTTCTTACCACGGTATAAGATGAAGATGCAAATAGGAATCATTTGCAAATAGGAAGCCAGGGGTGGGGAATGAAAAGAGTAAAACAGGAGCTGAACGAGTGCGGCTTGCGGGTCACCAACCAGCGCACCCTCATTCTGGAAGCCATCCGGCACAGTCACGGACATGTTGACGCCGATGAGGTGTACCGTGCCATACATAAAAAACAGCCGCGTATCAGCCTATCAACCGTCTACCGCACGCTCCAGCGGTTCAAGGAACTGGGGCTGATTGACGAGCTTCATTTCGCAGAAGAACACCATCACTACGAACTAAAGCCAACCATCGAGCATTATCACCTGGTCTGCCTTGAGTGCGGGCAGGTAATTGAATTCAAATACCCACTAGTGCGCCTGCTTAAAAAGAATGTCCCCGAAGCTCAGGACTTTGAAATAACCGGCAGTGAAATAACCTTTGCGGGTTTCTGCCCGAAATGCCAGGAAATAAAGAACGCGACCGGGGGGAAGCTGGGAGGGAGATAGCGTGTTCCGATTTAGAAATCACCCCAGAGACAATGTCCCCATATCAAAAGACGGGCTATTACCTTTAACCAGAATGCGAGATGGACAGAGCGGGAAGATTATGCAGGTTTCCGGGGGTACAGGAATTGCCGACCGCCTGACCGCCCTCGGAATCAGGCAAGGACAGAATGTCACCCGTATCGGCGGTATGTACCTGCACGGACCTGTCACTGTTCAAGTTGAAAAAACACAGGTTGCTATCGGCTTCGGCATGGCAACCAAGATACTGGTCGAACCAGAAAAATGAAAATACTCCTCATGGGCAATCCTAATGTCGGGAAGAGCGTCCTGTTCTCCCGATTGACCGGGGTGCATGTCATTACCGCTAATTACCCCGGCACAACTGTCGGCTACAGCCAGGGCTATATGAAAGTCGGCACGGAAAAAGCCGAGGTCATCGATGTTCCCGGCACCTACACGCTGGAACCTACCAATGAAGCAGAGCGCATCGCCGCGGAGATGGTGAATAACGGCGATGTCATCATCAATGTCGTCGATGCCACCAATCTAGAGCGTAACCTGTACCTCACGCTACAACTGCTTGAAAAGAAAATCCCTCTGGTCATCGCTCTGAATATGTGGGACGATACCAACCACCTGGGCATCGGTGTGGACATAGAAAAACTACGGGCGCTCCTCAGCGTGCCGGTGATTCCCACGGTGGCAGTCACAGGGTGGGGCGTAAAAGAGCTTGTCGAGAGCCTCTCGAAAGCTCTGCCCGGACAGGTTTTACCTCACACTCAGGATGAACGCTGGGCGGCGGTAGGCAACATCGTGCGTCAAGTACAGCAAATCTCCCACCGACATCACACCTGGCGGGAGCGACTGGCAGACGCCTCTGTTAGACCATTGAGCGGTATGCTCATCGCGCTGGTGATACTTGCCCTGTCTTTTACTGTTATCCGTCTCATCGGGGAAAACCTTATCACTTACATCCTTGACCCGCTCTTTAATCAGTGGGGTAAGGTGGTTATGCAATTGAGCGACCTGCTGGGGGGCTCAGGACTCTTCCACGATATCCTGGTGGGACGGCTAATAAACGGGCAAATCGATTTCGTGCAATCACTCGGGGTCTTGACAACCGGTCTTTACGTGGAATTTGATATGGTCCTGCCCTATGTTCTGTCATTTTATCTGGTGCTCGGTATACTGGAAGACACAGGCTATCTGCCGCGGCTCGCCGTCCTGATGGACACGCTTCTGCACCGGCTTGGCTTGCACGGTTACGCCATCATTCCCACGATGCTAGGGCTAGGCTGTAATGTACCGGCAATCCTGTCTACTCGCATCCTCGAGAGCAAGCGCGAGCGGTTTATCGCCGCAACCCTTATTTCCATCGCCGTGCCCTGTGCCTCTCTGCAAGCGATGATTTTCGGGCTGGTAGGCAAGCACGGTCCGCAGTATGTTGCACTGGTCTTCGGTATTTTACTCGTGGTCTGGATACTTCTGGGCTTCATTATCAACCGCTTTACCGGTGGCTTCAGTCCGGAGTTGCTCACGGAGATACCGCCTTACCGTATTCCCCCCTGGCGCTCCCTGGGACAAAAGTTAGGCATGAGGGTCTGGTACTTCATTAAAGAAGCACTACCCGTGGTGCTGGGAGCAGTCTTTGCGATGAACCTGCTGTACACGCTCGGTGTCTTCGATGCCATTGCCCGTTTTCTCTCGCCGGTGGTGACTGGCTGGCTGGGATTGCCCAAAGAGGCAGTGGTCGCTATCGTGGTGGGTTTTATCCGGAAAGATGTAGCTATGGGCATGCTGGCGCCACTGGCGCTCACGGCAAATCAACTGGTGGTAGCGAGCCTCGTCCTGGCGATGTTCTTTCCCTGCATCGCTACCTTTGTCATTCTGACAAGAGAACTGGGCGGCAAAGATATGTTGCGGTCGACGGCGATAATGGTGGTAAGCGCGCTGGTAGTGGGCGGATTGGTCAATCTGATTCTATCGTAGAAAGATAAAAAAAGAGAGGGCTTTTACAGCCCTCTCACATTATTACCCGGGTTGGATATTCAGCTTGTTCTGACGATTAGAACAGGACGATATCGGTGTACTGTTCGATAACATGGGTTGTTGGGGTGGTGAACTTGCTTCCGACAAGTAAACCAAGAACCTGACCGATTACTGCCACTGACTTAGCAATTCCTTTCATTTGAACACCTCCCTAACCTTTACATTATTACTATACGGCAGGTGTGTAACAATATTGTTAAACGGAGGATAGGCAAGTAAAATTGTCGTAACAGTCGGGTTACAGATATGTTACAGTTTACACCTATGAGAGTGACGGTTGATTCAGCGAAATGACCGGGGCATGTCAGGTGATACCATACATCTGATTGGGACAAAGAAACTCCGGGAACTGTTCGTATAACTGACAACGTGATTCGTAACAAAGGTGGCAAGCATCCGCGTACACTTTAGAATGAGGGATTCCATAACGACGAACCAGTTCTACTGGTCCCTTCTCAAGCAATGGAGCAATGATGGGATGATTATACGGGTCGTATGTCTTGCATATCTCTTTCAGCGGAGTACGGAAAAGATTTCCTATTGATATGCCCTGACAGACATGTACATTACCATAAGCGTCAACATGAACTCTGCCGGGTTTCGCCAGATTTTCATATGGACAAGAAGTGAATTGCGACCAATCATGTTGCGGTGATTTATATGCTAGCTTCTCTACCGCTCTCCCCCGGAACATAATCGTTCCTTCATCCGTGGTTGGTTGATTCTCCGATTTTACATCGTCCCGGACTTCCGGTTGAGCAATACTAATCACACCCATAGGAATACCCAGTTGTCCGGCGGCAGTACGAATATTCTGAGCCTGCTGACTTATTTTTTCGCTGTAATGGTACAGGTCACTGCTAATAGAAAGGTCATTCACTATATTCTTGAAAGGCTTAAGCCATTCTACGGCATCTTTCTCAGAAGTTGCCCAATATCCATTTGTGACAATTCCGGTTCTAAATTTCAACCGGTTTGCTAGTTGTATACCTCTGCGTAGAATTGGGTAATAAAGAAAAGGTTCTCCACCCTCGAAATAAATTGTCTTGATTGTACCCACATCTTTTGCCTGATTCAGTACATTCCTGATTTTTTCCAGGGTAAATGTTCCACTTTGCTTCGGACTTCCCCATACAAAGCAATGGTCGCATTCAAATATGCACTGATATGTTAGTAAAAAATGCAGGCTTGAAGGCTTAATCACCGGACTCCTTTGAGAATAGAAGAAGGAACGTCGTGACGAAATACTAACAGAATTATGGCAGACCTGTAAATTAGATTATTGCCCGATACTACTGCTTATTTCTATCGCGCCTTAAATAAGTTTACGCGGGTAGATATTGGACCAGGTAAGCTTAATCTCAATACTTCTGGTACCAATCCTCAGAGCCTTGCGCAAGCTCATCAAGTGATGCGCCGTATTTCTTATACCATGGCCTGCCGTGCCGGTTTACAATACCATTAAGCCGTTGGAAGCGACCCGCGACCGTAGTATGGTAATAGTCAATCCGTTTCGCCTGGTCAGTCATCGGCATCACTTCCTGCCAGATAGCGCGTCCACCTAGAAAACCGGATGCACCCGCTTTACAGGCAATCTCCACCTGAGTGCAAAATGACTCGATATCCACGCCGGCGCTGAGCAATACCCACGGTACGCGCGATGTTTTATCCAGCTCACGGCACAATTTCAGCAATGCGTCTCTGTCTTTATTAAACTTCATATCTGCCGGGAACTCCGCCTTCAGGACGTTAATCGGCAGGGCGGTAATATCACGCGCCGTCTCGATTACTATTTCTTCCTTATGTCTGGCAAATTCCTGCGGGTTCGTGACCTCACTGCCCACGGGATAGCTCACCGGTTCCACAAACAGAGGAATATCATTGGTCTGGCATTCCTCAGCGACCAGCTTTACAATATCCAGTTGCTTTCTTGCCAGGTCTTTCAGGTCGGGACGGTAGTAGACGAGGATTTTAACTGCGGACGCGCCCAATCGTTTTATCTTCTCAACACTCCAATTCGTGAGGAGTCGTGTCACACGGCTCTCCTTGCCCCCTTCATAGCCGCTCTCCTCGATACTGACCAGCAGTCCCTTGCCACCGGGCAGAGCACCTCGACTGATGCACTGCGCCGCCCCGTAGATGGGGTCGAGGAGCACGGCGCTGGCATATTTGGACAGTTCCGAGCACATCTCCAGCTTACGCAGGACAACCTCATCATAGCTAACACTCTCCGAGTCTTTCGGGTTAATCATCTGCTTGAAGGAGCCGCGGTGGTCCATAGCCAGCACCGTGAACGTGCCGCCTTCATTCGCCACCTGCTGTAATCCCCTGATTTTACCAATCGATAAGTTTTTCATTGTACCCCCCTGTGCCGACTGTAAGTATCTCCATTATGAGTCAAGCATTTCGGTAAATCAAGACGCTCGCGGTTAGTTGTATTGACTTCATAGCCCGATTTT
Source organism: Dehalococcoidales bacterium (assembly GCA_030654965.1). Lineage (GTDB taxonomy): Bacteria > Chloroflexota > Dehalococcoidia > Dehalococcoidales > Fen-1064 > JAURWL01. The sequence goes on from JAURWL010000041.1 coordinate 5,188, forward strand.
CCCCATAATGAACATCACAATGCACCACTTCTTTATTCCAAGAGAGTCGTTTGCCGGGGATAATGTCTCAATCACTGTCGAGGCGGCATATCAGATTACCCGCGTTCTGCGGCTGAAGCCTGGTGACCACATCATTGTACTTGATGACACAGGCTGGGAATATGAGACTACTATTGAGTCAATCACACGCGATACGGTGCAGGGTAAAGTCGTAAGGAAGGAACCCGGCGCAGGTGAACCGAAGATAAAAATGACACTCTATCAAGCACTGCTGAAAACAGACAAGTTTGAGTTCGTATTACAAAAGGGAGTAGAACTTGGCATCACTGGTTTTGTCCCCTTTGTGAGCGAGCGCTGCATAGTGAGAAAACCATCCGAAAGCAGGATAGAACGATGGCACACAATAATCAGAGAAGCCGCCGAGCAATCACGGAGAGCACGCTTATCTGAATTGCACCCAGTCGTTTCTCTTACAGAAGCCTGTGAACAGGCAAATCAACCTGCCCTGATTCTATGGGAAGGAGAGAAATCACAAAGTCTCGCCGCGACTTTGAAAAGCGCACCGTTTCACAAAACGCAGGCATTCAATATCTTTGTAGGACCGGAGGGCGGCT
>JAURWL010000055.1 GCA_030654965.1 Dehalococcoidales bacterium
ATCGTGCTTGATGACAAAAACCATAGTTCCTGACCATTCATTCATTCATAAAACCCCGTGAGGATTATTGAGGCATTTGCCTGACTACGATCAATACACCAACGCCACCACTGCGCAGCTACTGTGTGCGTGTATCATCGACTCACTTCCATGCCCTGTCTATCTCTTGTGTTCCGTCTCTTCTCAGAGCTGAAGACTCACATCGATGATGAGTATGCTCGTGCTGGCATTCAAGATCCTCGCATCCTATTGACCACTTCTCGCGATCCGTCCTCTCGATTGACTCAGTTTCTCAAGGAGTTGCGCTTGGTGTTTCCGAACTCACAGCGTATCAATCGTGGTAACGCCGTCGTGAAGGAGTTGGTCGAAGCCGCACGCACGAACGATTTCAGTGATCTCATCATCGTGCATGAACATCGAGGAGAACCGGATGGACTCATCGTGACACATTTGCCGTACGGACCAACTGCGTACTTCGGTCTGTCGAATGTCGTGCTGCGTCACGATTTATCCTCGAAGCTCGGTACGATGTCTGAAGCCGCTCCTCATCTCATCTTCGATAACTTTTCCACCGCACTCGGTGCTCGACTCCAAACACTCCTCTCTTCACTATTCCCTGTACCGAAGGATGATTCACGCAGAGTGATGACCTTCGCAAATCGCGAGGATCTGATCAGCTTTCGGCATCATGTGTACAAAAAGACTGGCGCGAGCGATTTGGAACTCGGCGAGGTCGGACCGAGATTCGAAGCGAAATTATACCAACTCAAGCTTGGAACAGTTGATATGCCCGAGGCTGAGATGGAATGGGTGCTCAGACCGTTCATGAACACGGCGAAGAAGCGTAAAGCTCTCGGATAATTCACACTTCACTCGTTCGCAAATCAATTCATACACCAAAATCAGCTCTTTCAACATTTCTCTTCGGTGCGCCACTGCTGTAGCAGCATCGAGCTCGAGTCGACATGTGCACTGTGCTTCTGTGAAACATCTCCGCGGCCGTCTGCCACGATATATACGACGAAGCAGCGATCGCGAGAGAAGTTGCGCACAACAGATCGATCGCGATCGATGCAAAAAGTGAATCGTTGTGTTGCACTGTCAGGGAATCGAACCCTGGTTTACTGCTTGGAAGGCAGCCGTAATTGTTATAATACCAACGAATATCTACCGAGTTGTTCAGCGTGCATGCTCTTGTACGCGCATAGGATGTCAGTCTTTCGCTATCGCGAAAGACGGTTCTAGAGCGTGCTCTGGTTTTGTGCTCTCCGTTCCAAAACACTCAATACACTCTTTCATCTGTTCTCAAACGACAGATAGACTCGAGACTCGAAGCCACGCATTCGCGTGCAATCATAGCTCTGTGCAACAGTAATAACCATTATACGAACAGCTCTGTTGAGATGAGAGAACGGCGACGCCAACGAGTCAAGATCGGTTGACTCGCTCAGTCAAAAACAGCGATGTGGACGAGCAAATTTGACGCAGCCTACTGATCGGAGATATGCACATAATGAGATGAAATTTCATGCGCAAGTATCTAACAGTGCATCACACACGGTTCCGTTGCGTTTGCCGATGTAATACAGCTGACTATCTCACGCGATGCGGCGTGAAATCGTCTGTCGAGTTTAGAGACGATTCTATATCGCAACATCAAGCATTCTGACACCAATAACGCAACGTTATTCCCATCTGAATAATTTATTCATGCATTATCACGTCCTTTTTTGCGCATTCAATTCTTTCCTGCGCCTCAAATTCTCATCCGAAGGAAAGTCCGCAGGCCAGTCATTCCTTTCGCTGTTGGTTCGTCGTCTGCCACGTGTGTAACAGCGCGTGTGAGTTCGATCGTGTGCGTGTGCATCGCATTGTGTGTCGATTAGGCTTCGTGCTGTGTGAACGAGTGTGGACCACTGTGATCAGCACTCGATCGATCGTGATTCGTGCGAGCGCACCCGATTCGGCGGCTCACTCACGATCGATGGATTCTCGATTCAGACAGCTGCCATTCCGTCCGACTCGACGCTGCGCTGCACTGCACGAGATATATCGTGGTGTACATAGATTCTCGAGTCAGCTACAGCTGCAGCCAGCCGCTCTGCTTCACGGATGGATCCATCACCGCTGAATGCATCACCGCCCAACGTCGTCAGCGATGGACCACCACGACCATCCAACTCGTGGCAACCGAGTATGCAACAGACACACTCACACTCACACTCACACTCACACTCGCACGCCGGTGGAATGGTGTCTCCGCCTTTCCTGCCGAATCTATCTCCACCGACGATTCCATCCGCCACTTCCGCCTCAGCAGCAGTCGCAGCCGCATCGGGACATCACGGACACTCAACGACAGGAGGCAACTCATCATTCATATTTGGATCGCAGGAGTTTCAACTCACACCGAATTTGACTCATGCAACCGCGACTCCGAGTATCAACACCACCAACAGTAACTCGGCTGATGGATACAGTCAAAGTTCCTCGCCACCGAATCTGACACACACGAATAGCCTACCTGCAGCTGATCCGTCGTCGTCATCCTCTGCGACTGTCGATATGTACGTCTACTCCGCTTCTGCTTCTCCTCCTTCCGTGTCTTCTTCCGCTTCCGCTCGCAAAGCTGATCGTGATCGACATGGTCATGGTGATCGAGTCCGACCGATCTTGAGGAAAGACGTCACACCGACACATCATCGACGCGGAGTCAGCTTTCACCTACCGGATGATCATGACGAGAAGGAGAGAGAGAAGGAGAGGATCAAAGCATTATTCGCGAGTGGAAATCTGTCAGAAGTTGCTCGAGCAAAAGCAGCGATTCAAGTAGCGAAGAACCAAGCAGCAGCGGCGGCAGCGGCGGCAGCGACTCAAACTGTGCCTGCAGCGGATCAACCGATCGCGGAAGGGTTCGCATCAGCTGCTGCTTCGTCAAACAGCACAGCCGCCTCAGCTTCATATCCGCTTACTCGCCAACAAAAGACGGCTTTTCATCCGCTGACTACGCCTTCGTCGTTGAATCCCGCTTCTCGTATCACGCCGCTGCTCGTATCTGGTGCGCACGGTCATCCTAATCCTTCTCCTCCTCTTCCTGCTCATCCGAGTTATTCGCAGCTGACGACTTCCGACGGTGCTTTCGCTGTTGCGATTCGTATACCGGGACAGAATGGGAACGCACATTCTTCACCGATACCGACTCCATCACCACCAGCAGCGAATACACCGGGCGGACAGAATTTTGCAACCTACGCCGAATCAGGCCTCGCGTCGCCACCGCCACAGCAACATCACACGTACACCAACCTCGCACAGCGGAATGCGACACCAGCTGCGCCGTTCACGGG
>JAURWL010000059.1 GCA_030654965.1 Dehalococcoidales bacterium
AACTCGCTAGCACGCTGCTCCACGCGCGCGCTTGTGCATTGCATTTTCTCTCTCGATCGTCGAATGTTGACGCAATTTCAAACATTTGTGAATTGAATCTTCGACAGTGTGATTGTATGCGTTGATTGACAGTCGAAAGCATGCGAGCGCGCAACTATTCCTCCTCGTTTTCTTGCGAGATGCCCATCTCTGCATCGAGTGCAGCGCGAGCGTTCTCTTCGAGCTTCGCGATGCCTTCCAGCGCCGCCGTGCATCCACTGTTGGCCGCGAGTGCTTGTTTGTAGTATTGCATCGCTTCAGCGACTTCTCCTTTCATCGCGTGCACTTGTGCGATTTTGACGAGTAGATAATCTCGACTACCGAGCATGAGCTGTGCGATGACCGGACTTCCGCCGCTCGCTAGATGCGCCTGTACTTTCTTCGTATGCACGAGCAGCATATTTAGCGCATCCGGATATTGTTGACTCGCACAGTACATATCTGCGAGTGCGATGACCGCTTCACTGTAGTCTGGATCGAGTGTCATCGCACGATGTAGCATCTTCGCCGCTTTCTGTCGCTGATCGTGCGCCTGTGCCAGTACGAGACCACAGTTCGTCTGAAGTCGCGGATTCTTCGAGTTCAATGGTGCGTTCGCCGGCGCTGTCACCAGAGCAAGTCCAGTCTTGTAGCTCGCATGTTGACTGAGCGTGTTCGGATTGGCGTGACTTGCGAGTTGCGCGTGGAGTACATACGACATGGCGAGACCCATCGTCGCGAGTGAGTTGCTCGGTTGGAGTAGAGTCGCCTTTCGAAAGGACAACTGAGCCTGTTCGAGATGTGGTGAAGCCGAAGGAGGCACATTCGGATTCGAAGCACGCTTCTCAGCGATCGATGCCTTTTCCCATTCTAAATGATGCGTGCCTCGAATGATCGATGCGATAGTGAGTGCAGTCGAGTCTTTCGATGCGATCGCAGTCTTGCCTGCAAGCAATATTGCTTTCTCGATGTACTTCTGCGACTTCTCCTTCGCACCTGTCGCTGCACTGGAACACGCAGCGACGGACCAACTCTCAGAGCGACACTCATCCACACGCAGACAGTGTGCCATCAATGTCGCGAGCTCCTTCTGTTTACCACCAGCACGCGTGTACAACAGCGCGAGTAGATCCATCGAATTCACGTTGTACGGATCGATCGCATGCATACGCTCGAGTGTCTTCATCGCCAACTGATCATCTGCACACGCTAGCTGCAAGTGTGCCTTCGCTTCGATGAGTACGGATGATCTCGGAGCAATATTGATCATGAAATTCAATCCGCCTTCATCGGTCGAGATCGCTTCGGGATACTGACCCTGCGCCATACGCCAATGTGACGTGAGGAAGCAGTTGAGCCACGAACTTTGTTGCTGGAGTTGTGATGCTTGTGCGGCGGAAGTGAAACCTACGAGTGGATAATGCGTTGCGAGCGACTGTGCCACGATCGGTCGCGGGTCCACTTGCAGCTTGATGAGGTCGAGTGCACTTTCGAGTGCGAATGGTTGAAGTTGCAGCAGACGAGTGTGGATGGCGATGGCGGCACGAGGATTATGAATGGTGTACGATTGAATAACAGCAGGGCTGGTCTGTTGCGGTGGAGTGGCGTAGAGTCGTGCGAGTAGTAGAAGATATTTGGATGGCATCGCTGTCGCCTGGCTTGGATTTGCGATCATGCAGTTATACCTCAATTCGAGCAGCTTCTGCGCTTGAGCTTCGTCTTGAGTACCGAGATGCGCTTCGATCAAGCTGAACGTCCACTCACGCTCAGGACTGCTGAGAATATTCATCGACTGTACGAGTGGATTCGTAGCGTGTGCGGGAGACTTCTTCAACTTCGCGAACTCGAACAATGCAGTCTTCAGATATTGACTCGCTCGCTTGAAGTCGTTGCTCGCCAAACAGTGTTGTCCGAACATTGCGAGTGCAGCTGGCGGTGGTATGACGGATTGATCTGCCGCTGATGCTCGATACGGCTTAAATTCCGGTTTGTTGCCTCTCGTCGAATCCATCCCCTGTGCATGAAATGTGAGTGCGCATTCGAGCAGCACTCCAGCTGATCGAGTGAATCCATCTCGCATGAGTGAGGCAGCGATGGAAGGAAAGTGAAGTGGACCGTCGCCAGCGGAGCAATTCGCTTGTTCAGTGAACATGCCGAAGCCGAAGTTCTGATTCGAGACGCTGAACGGGCCGCCTTGGTCTGATATCGATTCAATGAATGTGTTGTTGTAGTTTGCTGCTGATGGCGAGCTGGCTGCTGGTGCGTGCGTATGTCCGGCTGCTGCGATCAGGTGTGCGATCTGCGCCGGTGTATGCATATGCGCCGCAGCTGGCGTGGCGAACGGATTCGACGGCATGTGTGGCGACGATGGAGTGAACATCTCGGTGTTCGGATGCAATGATGAGTGTGAATTGTAGACTGTGCATGCAATGTGACAGTTCGTGAGCAGATTGAATTGCACTCTCTATCAGACGCATCGCATTCTCTGCTCGGATCGCTTGTTCTGATGCCACCGATCGACCAGTCGCATCGATGCCATACGACGGATCGCGCGCACACGCATACGATGCGAACAGTCGCTCTCATACCTCGCCGAGCTTCGTATCTCATTGTGTCATCGCATCCTCATCGCTCGTGAATATCTGTCATGCGTATCTATGAATGCATGAGTACGCCGCATCAACAGCCGCTCACTCACTCACTCACTCACTCACTCACTCACTCACTCACTCACTCACTCACTCACTCACTCACTCACTCACTCACTCAC
>JAURWL010000061.1 GCA_030654965.1 Dehalococcoidales bacterium
CACTCGCATGTGCCTCAAACCATGACAAGTGCAGGATGTGCTCCAACCAGGCTGCACGATCGTGATACACCTTCAAACGAGCGAGGAGAGGATGAGAAGGCTCGAACTTTGACGGCACGATGGACGCGGAGGAAGAAGAGGAAGAAGCAGCGCTCGGTTTCGCTTTCGAGGCGGATCGAGGCACAGACAAAACCGCAGCCGACACCGAGCGAACGGGCTTGCGAGTTGTTGTTTTCGAGGCAGGCGAAGAGGAGGCAACAAGCGAGAGTGAAGGTGATGCAGCAGCTACGACAGAAGCTGCTGAGGAATGATCCACTCTCGTAGAGCTTGCATCTGGAGATATCAGTGTGGTTGAATGCTTCGCGCGTTTCGTCGGCGATTGGAGTAATGTTCGCGATGCTGTTGCTGTCGATGCTGTCGATGCAACAGTCAGTGGAGTGGTTGGTGGTTTCGCTTTCACCGAATCGTGCATCCCTGCAAGCAGCGACGAGTGCCATGGCGGTGGTGGTGGAGGTGTTTCTGTTACAGCGGAGATTGGACGTATCGGTGTGGATTGCGTGCGTTTGAGATCGCTCGTCGTCGAGACTGCGTTAGATGCAGCATGCTTGCGTTTCGCTGGAGTCACCAACACCGGCGGCTCGTTCTCCCCCTCCTCCTCGTCGTCGTCGTCGTCGTCTGTCGTATCGATCTGAATGATATCGTGGTGCTGAGTCATCGGTGCATCGTCGATGAGCGGCAGGATCGGTACGGCTGTCTTGTTCGAAGCAGAAAAGATGTTGGACGATGACGAAGATGGCATCGTCATCGGTTGAAAGACAGGCGCCGAAACAGCGTGCATACTGGTTGGTGCAGACCGTTTGTGATTGCAGGAACTGCACATGCAGCAGGCAGGAAAAGTCAGCTCCGGTAGAACTGCGTAACTTCGCAAGAGCTGTCATTCGCTCGACACGCTTGTGAGAGCGAGCATGACAACGAATGCACAGCAGCTATTGCTATTGTGCATGTGAATGTGCGCACTCGTCTGGCTCGTCATCTCGTGCATCGCTGTCGTCCACAATCGCGCACGCTAACCGCGCGAAACAGAGCCGTTAACTGTCACCATGCGAACTCGATCGCTGCGATGTGAGTCCACCGCGATGCCACTCTCGCAACAAATCTGCACTTCGATCATCATCGTTCTCCTTTTCTATCTCACCCGTCTATTCACTCACTGCAGTGCAGTCGTTGGTGTTGTGCTGAAGCATGTGGTGATCGCGTTTTCTCGGCGTTGCTGGTAGCAGAGCAGTCTGCCAGTCTGCCTTCAGTGCTGATCGAGAGGTACGCAGAGAACGAGAGGTGATTGGCGCGAACTGCGTGTGGCGGTGTCAGTGGTAATGGTGCAGTGAGATGCATCGTGCTGATGGTGCCACTCGCCGAACGTCGCACGTGACAATGGATGGTGGACGCGGCGATGGATGGTACGCACGCTTGTGTCGTAACTCGAAAGCAGCAGGTCGCACGAACGCAGCGTGACTCTCTCTCTCTCTCTCACTCTCTTACCGTGTGCGATCTTTCTTCTTCTGTCTCTGTCGCCGTTGTCGTTGCACGTGCTCGATCAGACAGTGACTACGTGACTGTGAGCAGCTAAGCTTGCACCGCTAATCCATTCGAGTCGTCATGAATTCCGGCGATGATGATGTGCACGAGCATGCCGTTGCACGACCTGCACAGCCCGTGCTCTACTCTCGATTCAGTATCTATTCGATTCTGCCCGATCGTAAGAGTCGATTGTGTCTGATTCCGATCAGTCTCCTCCTCATCACTGCGTTCGCACTCTGGCTACAGTGGATCGTCATATCGAGATGGTCAGTACGGGAGTGTGTGTGTGCACGCGGCGGTGCGCAGAACAGAGCAGAGCAGATCTCTGGCGATATGTGGACGAGAAAAATCAACTGACACTCGTTTTCTCTCTCTCTCTCTCTCTCTCTCTCTCTCTCTCTCTCTCTCT
>JAURWL010000074.1 GCA_030654965.1 Dehalococcoidales bacterium
GTTCAACGAGACCTCAAACGTCCGATTTGGACACCACCTCGACGAGTTAGAGGCCGCCGAAGTTGACACTTCCCCAGCAGCCCAGCTTCACCAAGAAAAACAATTTTCGACTCCTCCTTTCACCAACATGGTCCAACAGCATCAAACAATTTTATCATCGTCGTCGTCGAGTGTTTCCGTTCGTTTTCCACCTTTTATTTAAGTTTATCGTTTTCAGCCATTGTATTTTAAATTCCAAGTTTTTAATCTTCACTTTTAAAAATAAAAAAAAAAAAAAAAAAAAAAATAAAGAAAAGAAAAGAAAAGAAAAAGAAAAGAGACGAGAACAAACCTCCCTTAATCTGTTATTCATCCTTCCTGTATTATTTCCCTCTCCCTTCCGATCCTCTCTCTCCCTTCTAAATCTCCCGATCGCCTTGGGGTCCAAGGCTTTTCAAAGAGGGGGAGGATGTAACATACCGACTCTATTCTATTGTATACTACTGTGTTCTGTTTTGTCTTATCCGTCTCTCTCTCCGTTCGACGTCTCTCCTCTCTCTTTTTCCATCGCGCTGGACGTCTCTCCGTTCGGCCCTTTTTCTCTTCGTTTGGGCCTTCCTTCGCTTTCGCCCTTTGTCTCGTTTGTTCGTCGCTTCACTCCTCCAACCGATACACTTCAACGCTCTGTTCGACTAACCGCTTCGTCGTTACCTCGAGAATGTGAGTCATACGCTTAGACGCGAACACACTCTCAACAGTGGTTTCGAATCCTAGTCGTTCTGATCATTGTTCTCGTCGTTTCGTCGTCGTCGTCGTTGTCGCTCATCGTTTGTGTGTGTGCGTGGCTCGTTTCCTCTTTCCTTCTCCTTCATCGCAGCTCTCTCCCCCACCACTGCCTCGCCTGCCAGTCTAATAAGCCGAGCTCGCAGCTGCCGATGGGTCTCCTCCAGCCGCTCCCTATTCCTCCACGACCGTGGGAGACGGTCAGCATGGACCTCATCACTCAGTTGCCTCGCACCCAGTCGGGCCACGATGCCATCGTCGTGTTCGTAGACAAGCTGACGAAGATGGTTCACTACGTGGCCACGACCACCACCGTCGATGCACCCGGCCTGGCGGAGCTCACCCTGCAGGAAGTCGTGCGCTACCATGGAGTACCCTCGAACATCATATCCGATCGTGACACCCGGTTCACATCGATCTTCTGGAGAAGCCTCTGGCAGCAACTCGGCACGAAACTCCTCATGTCGACAGCCTTCCACCCGCAGACCGACGGCCAGACCGAGCGAGCGAACCGAACGCTGGAAGAAGGACTCCGAGCCTATGTGTCGAGGATGCAGACGGATTGGGATCAACACCTGCTGCCACTGGAGATTGCTTACAACAATTCCGTGCAGGCATCGACCGGTTTTACTCCCTTCTTCCTCAACTCGGGTCAGCACTTCCACCTTCCGATTCAGCAGGCGCTCCTGCCTGCTCACGTGTCTGCCAACCAGTCGTCCGCTGATCGCCTTGAGCAGCTGTCGCGCTCCCTCCAGATCGCTCAGTCGAATCTCGTCGACGCTCAGCAACTCCAATCCGCTTACGCAGACCAGTCCCGTCGCGCCGTCGAGTTCTCCGTAGGAGATCAGGTGCTGCTGTCGACCGAGCATCTCACTCTTAAGATCCACACGCAGACACCGAAGCTCATGCCGAAGTTCATAGGACCCTTTACCATCGTTCGGAAGATCTCACCTGTGGCCTATGAATTGAAGCTCCCTCCAACCCTGCGTGTGCATCCCGTGTTCCATGTGAGCAAGCTGAAGCAGTACCAGGACGGCTCGTCGGAGTTCCCTCTGCGCGCGGCCGCTCATGGTCTGAGTCGCCCTCCACCTGATATTCGTTCGGATGGAGAAGAGGCATGGGAAGTCGAAGCCGTCGTCGCTGAGCGTGTGCGCCGATTCGGACGAGGCAGACGACTGGAGTACCTCGTCAAATGGAAAGGATATCCGGAATATGAGAAGACGTGGGAGCCGGAAGGAAATCTAAAGGGAGCACAAGAGAAGATCAACGAATACAAGCAGAGAACACAGAGACAGTAAGCAGCTGCTGTTGTTGT
>JAURWL010000081.1 GCA_030654965.1 Dehalococcoidales bacterium
CTCGTCGCTGATCGTTGCTGATTTGCTCTTGCTCTTGCGGCTGTTCGACGTGCGCAGAAGGACATCCGACGCCGAGCGAACCATGCACGCGGAGGATATCTGCACAGCCAGGCACCGGAATCGTCAGCAACGAGCAAGTAATTGCGATTACCGCGCCTCCCGACACTGTTCAATACGCCGCATTGTTCTTCCACTCGCTCGGTCACTGTCCGATACATTTCTAGAAGCATTTCTACTAGTTAGTAGCTGCATCGCGCGATCGCGACGTCGCGCAACTTCGAATTCAGCACGATCGCGATCGCTTGCGAAACTGTGTTCGAAAAGTGGCATTCTACAGTGTACCGTACGTCCACAGTCCAATCGACCAGCGGCAAAATCTGAATTATTTTCCTGTTCGACCACTTTCGACCATTCATTCTAGGTAATTAAATCGCTTTCGACCAGCACGCGCACGCAGTCAAATCGCCCGCCTTTTCGAGTCGCTGACAGTCAATTTTTCTCTCGTCGCGATGCAGACTGCTCTCAGCTTCGCGCCTATCACTACTGATGAATGGCGTATGCAACTAACACACATTGCGTCTGCGACGAACGCTGAGATCGCTGCACGCTCACCTCTCATGCCGACAGAGAAACGAGCTGTCGGTCGTCCGAAACGAACACTCCACGCGAACGATGTTCTCGCCGCCGCTGCAGCTGCGAACGATAACGCTGAACCGGTGATGAAGAAACAGAAGACTGTCACGCGAGGAGAGTATACAGATTGGTTCAGCTCGCCACACATTCACCAGATCCTACGAGAGTACAAGCGCTGTCTGTATCGAGCCAGAGCAACAGTGTCGAAGCTGAAGGCAGAAGCGCCTGACGATCGGTTCGCGCGATTGACGCATACCACTCTCATCGGCTGGCACGACGACAAGGAGAAACATAAGCTCAAGCCGCAGTATCAGGCATATCTGGAGTCTGGTCTCGAAAACATTCGACAAAATGGCCCACTTCGCGCATTCGAGGAACATCCTGCTATCGAGGAGGAGATCAAACAGACACTGCTACTCATGCGCTCTGCTGGAACTGCAGTCAACTCACACGTCATTCGTTGGGTTATGGATGGAATTATCGCACTACGTGCGCCACCTGACTCTCCACTCACATCGATGAACTTCTCGAAGTCCTTCGTTTGTGCATGGGCGCGCAAGGTTCTTACCTGGTCATGGCGAAAGTCGACCACTGCTGCATCAAAACTTCCATTAGATTGGGAGGACCAGGGTGTTCTGATGGCCAAACGGATTGCAGCTACGATGGAAACTCATGATGTTCATCCGTCGCTTGTTATCAACATGGATCAAACTGGTGTACATCTGGTACCAACAAGCAACTGGACATATCAAGCGCGTGGATCTAAGAGCGTCGCGGTCGTTGGTGCGGAGGACAAGCGTCAAATCACTGTGTGCATTGCTTCATCGCTCGAAGGCGATCTGCTTCCACCCCAACTCATCTTTCAAGGCAAAACTCCTCGCTCTCTTCCCTCTCTCACCGTAGACGCACGTGCTGCAAAGGCGGACGTCACATTTAGTGAGAATCATTGGAGCAATCAAACGACCATGAGAGACTACATCGAGAAAATAGTTATCCCATATGCAGAGTCTCGTATTCAGCTGTTCAAACTCGATGCGGATGCGAAAATTATCCTCGTACTTGACGTCTGGTCTGTACACAAGAGTGAAGAATTTCGCTTCTACCTTCGAACGCAACACCCGCGTATTCATCTTGTTTTCGTTCCGGCGAATTGTACCAGCAAGCTGCAAGTTGCTGATGTCGTACTCCAGCGACCATTCAAGCATGTAATCACGCAGCGGTTCAATGAATGGGCGAGCGAAGTGGTTCTCAACCAGATAGCTGAAGGGAAGATAATTGGTCTCAATGACTCGTTGAAGATGTCAACTATCAAACCACTGGCATTGGACTGGTGTATCGAGAGTTGGAAGAGCTTGAAGGAACGCAAGTCTCTCATCATCGAAGGATGGAAGAAATGCGTGACTGATCTGTACAATGTGAACAATCCAGAGAAGCGGATCGAAGCACTTAAGTGCATCGTTAAAGAAAAACTCGACATCGCTTATGTACCAGAAGAAGAAGAGCAAGACGAAGAGGAAAGTGCACATGAAGAAGATTCAGACGAGGATGAACTCGATATCACTAAGCCACGCGTGTTTGGTATGCAGGGCGCACGCGAGCGCACTCCCGCCAAACAATTTGGCTATCAACTAGCAAGCTCAGCGATTTGTATGACCGATGACTCGTCGACAGACTGAGTGTTTTTGGCGCACTCAACCATACATTTAATTAATTAAGTGGTCGAATTCATTTCGACCACTGGGATAATTATGGTCGATTGGACTGTGCACGAACGGTACAACACAGTTTCGTCTCATCTCTCGTCCTTCGGTCTCGTCGAGTGGATTAGTCGCACTCGTCGGTCGTCGGTCGGATGTCGAGTGAGGGCGGGGCGGTGTGGGTGCGATTGCAGCGAACTCAACTGGTATGATGCGAGCTCACAGTGAGCAAGGCGGAAGGAGACGACAACTGTGAATTCGAAGCTTGCTGCGAACAACGTTCGTTTTCGACGATCGAGCGTGATGTGAGGCAGAGCAGAGCAGACGAAACAGCACAATAACGTGAATGATGTTGCAAGGAACAACGCGCACTACCAGCATGTACCGAATAACGTGCGACATCGACCAAACGTGCCTGCTCGATTGAATGCGCCAGCTGCGCCGTTTTCTTGCTCGAGCTCACCTTCTTCTCACTCATCGACACAGATCAGTCATCACGGTATCGATCGGGCATCAACAATTGACAATCAGTGTCTACATCGCACCATCGAGTCGACACGCACGTACCGGTACCGTACCGTCGTCCGTTGTCCGTCGGCATGCTGTCTCTCCATCGTTCGGTGTTGCTGCTCGTCAGCTGCACCATTCTCGCTCTATCATTCTGCGCCTCCACTGCCAACGCGCAAACTCTCGTACTTTCGAACACAGGTGACCTCGGGGCATGGTCAAAATAGTCAGGACGCACACAACGGACAGTGTCACGGCGACGACTCGGTCGCATGGGCTGATTCCACTCTCTCTTTCTCTCTTTCTCTCTTTCTCTCTTTCTCTCTTTCAGTCAAGTCATCAACGGTGTTGGTCCGACTTTTACCGTCGTCGCTGATCCGATACCTGTCGGCGTCATCGTAGTGGACATCGTCTGCGCTGATGGATTGATCATCAGTGGTTCGACATCTGTCACACTCTCGAGTCAGGCGTCCGCCTTTTCGACGGGACTGGCGAATCTACAATTTCTCAACGGATTCGATCTGCCGGCGATTGGCGGTTCTCACAGCGTCACATGTACGGTGACTCGCGCGTCAACGACCGATTCTTCGTACGATTTCGTAAATCCGACCGTGCAAGGCGGAAGCGGCAACACCGTCAATTTCTTTCTGCTGCCGAGAACGATCGACCTCGCGCAGAGCGGAAATATTGGCGCATTCAACATCTACTCACTGTCTCAGTACAGCAACTTCTTCATCTCGTCCTATTCTCAGCCTAATTCGGGCGTGCCGTTGACTATCACCTGCAGCGGCACGTTCATCGCGGAGACGATCATCAACGTTCAAATCTCGAGCGGAAGCCAACAAACTGGTGTAATCTCGTTAATTTTGCC
>JAURWL010000093.1 GCA_030654965.1 Dehalococcoidales bacterium
TCAAATCCGAAGATGGTAGCAGTACCACTGGTTGGGCGGATGAAATCGAGCAATATGCGGATGGTCGTTGTCTTCCCGGCGCCATTCGGACCCAGGTAGCCGAAAACCTCTCCCTTCCTCACTTCAAGACTGATGTCCTCGACACCACATTGCTTCCCATAGAATTTGGTGAGGTGAGAGGTGTGCAGGACGGTATTATTATCACTCATATTGATTGTCAACCTAAAGGTTATTGTATATAATCAGTGCTTAGTATTCAATACTCCTGAAGGATGAGATGAGCAGGAGCATTTTCCCTCTGTAGTATGATTTACATCCTGATGGTTTCCTGTTATAGTCAATGCCAGTGTCATAAATATCTAATTACCGCGAAGCAGAGTGCTGAAAAGTGGCATAGGGAACTAGTCTCCCCCTTTGGAAAAGGGGGATTTTTAAATCCTTCAGGGTGAAGTCCTCAGGATGAATCCCTCTCAATCTCCGAAGGCGGGATAGACATTAACATGTTCACATGGTTTTAACCGGTGTAATAAAACTTCTGGAGATAAATCTATGGCTGAGGCCTTTCTGGTCGCCAAAGACCTTCACAAGAGCTTCAATGACCACAAAGCCGTTAACGGCGTCTCCTTTACCATCGGGAAGAATGAAATCTTTGGGCTATTAGGACCCAACGGCGCGGGCAAAACGACCACCATTCGCATGCTCTCTACCGTCCTTGAGCCTGATGTCGGAGAGGTGACTATCAGCGGTTTTTCTACCCGACAGCAACCGGACAAAGTCCGCAGCATCATCGGAGTCTGCCCTCAGGAACTGGCGCTATACGAAGAGCTTACAGCCCTCGACAACCTGACATTCTTCGGCAGGCTGGTGGGATTGAATAGCAGGGAAACCAGAGCGCAGTCCATGGCCAACCTCGCGCTGATGGAACTGGAACAGAGGGCGAAGGGCAAGGTATCTAAATTCTCCGGCGGGATGAAACGCCGCGTGAACCTGGCGATTGCCCTGATGGGGCATCCGAAACTACTTTTCCTGGACGAGCCGACCGTCGGCATCGACCCGCAGTCACGGAATAAAATATTCGAGACCATTCAGGGTCTACGCACAAATGGAATGACGGTTCTCTACACAACCCACTACATGGAAGAGGCAGACCGTCTCTGTGACCGTGTCGCTATCATGGACGGGGGTAAAATAGTTGCTATAGATACGCCCCGTGCTCTTAAAGCCAAGCTTGGCGACCCGGATAAAACCACACTGGAAGACGTGTTCCTGAAACTCACCGGGCGGAGTCTACGCGACTAGGTAAACAATGAAAAGAGCCCTGATAATCGCCCTGCGCGAAGTAAAAACCTATCTGCAAGATAAGGGTGACCTTGCTTTCAGCTTGCTCCTGCCTGTCGCCACTTTTGCCCTGATTTATGGCGCTTTTGGTGGGCAGGGGCTTTTTCACGGCACTGCCTATATTGTCAATGAAGATACCAATGGCGTGTATGCAAAACAATTGATAGAGAATATCGAGGCAGAGGATAGTCTGGACGTCGAACTCCTTTTCCTCGCCGATGCTGAACGCAAACTGGAACGCTCCGATATTAATATGGTCTTTCTTATTCCTGCGGATTTCACGGATAAACTGCGCACCGGACAACCCGCCGAGCTTACTTTCATGCAGAGAGGTAATGGCGGACAGGACGGGCAGATTGTCGCCAGTATCATCCGCGGCATCGTTAGCGAATTAAACCAGGAGTTCCAGGTACGAGGTCAAGTGGAACAAGCCCTCGTCGGGAAAGACGTCTCTCCTCAAAAAATAACCGTCACTACCTGGCAATTCTTGGAACGGGAGCGGAAATATCCACTCATTGGCGTCAAAGAGGTGGTGGTGGGCAATAAACCCAATACCGTAAATGAATTCCTGCCCGGTATCATGACGATGTATGTCCTTTTCGCTATCAGTATCGGCGCCGCCGCCATCGTCGAGGAACGCCGTCTGGGAATACTGGAGCGTCTGCTGACCACACGGCTCACCGCCGGCGAACTGTTCTTCGGCAAGTTTCTGGCAAGTGTATCCCGCGGCTTTGTCCAGACTTTCATCCTGCTGGCGCTTTCCTACGCTGTTTTCCAGATTTTCACACCGCTCTCTTTCCTTACGTGCCTCCTCATCTCTTTTATTTTCGCGATGGCAGGCAGCGCCATCGGGCTTATCATTGCCTCCGTTGCCCGCACTCAAGATGCGGCTACCTGGATTGGTGTCTTTGTCACGATGAGTATGACCATGCTCGGCGGCACCTTCTTTGCTATTCAGAAAGGCACGATTCTTTACACATTGAGCAAAATATCGGTGAACGGTTACGCCAACGACGCCCTGAAAAAAATTATCAGCGAAGGCGGCACAATTGCCGATGTCTGGCTGGAACTGGTCGTTATGGCTGGGGTATTTGTAGTCGGGCTTGTCCTGAGTCGCTTACTGTTTAAAGCCATCCCCCAGGGTAAATAATAAGATGAAACAACTGCGAAATATCTGGTTACTGATGGGCAAAGACCTGAAAATCTTTACCGCCGACCGCGCCGCATTGTTCTTTTCCATTCTGTTTCCATTCCTGTTCGTCACCCTGTTCAATTTTGTAATGACAGGGGTTGGTAGTGAAGATAGTCGATTGCAGTTGAATCTGGCTACCCGTGAACCGCCGACCGGCATCAGCTATCAGATTATTGCCGCGCTGGAAACAGTGGACGAATCTGCGCTCAAACCCGGCGAACCGCAAATCGTCTGGCTCAAGGATTACGAGCAAGCGAAGAAGGATGTTGAGGACAGAAAACTAACAGGTTTTATCGCCTTCCCGGAGAACTTCTCCGAAGCAGTACTGATGGGTTACGGCACTGAGTTGGAAGTGATTTATAACCCCTCCAACCCTCAGGCAACGGCGGCGCTCGAAGGGATGGCACAGGGCATCGCCTCCGGGGTTGGCACCCAGCAGGTGGTGAACAACACCGTTATCGGTTTACTGGTTGAGAAAGAACTATATCAACCGGGCACAGCCGGCGACCTGGCGCAGTCTATCAGGGCGATGCTGACGGGGCAGGCGGGCAACGCCCCCGAATCCTCGAGGATATCCTTCACCACTGAAAAGGTAGGCGAGGTGGAAGCAATAAATCCCGCCAATTTCGTCATCCCCGGCTATCTGGTAATGTTCGTCTTTATGACGGCTTCGTTTGCGGCGCAACAAATTACGAAGGAACGACTGAACCACACTTTAGAACGGTTATTGTCCGGTTCGGCAAGCCGGAGCGCTATACTCGGCGGTGTTTATGCCAGCACTGCTGTCAAAGGCGTGATTCAGATAGCTATCTTCTGGGGAATAGGTATCCTGGTTTTCAAGATGGACCTGGGCATTGCCCCCGCGGCTGTTTTTATCATTTCGTTACTTATGATGCTGATGGCTTCCGCCTTCGGGGTAATGCTATCGACCTTCGTTAAAACCGAGCGTAGCGCTTCATCCATCGGGGTACTGGCGTCACTCATCATGGCGCCGCTGGGTGGGTGCTGGTGGCCTCTTTTCATTACTCCTAAGTGGATGCAGTCCATCGCGAAAATCACACCTCATGCTTGGGCGAATACCGGCTTTAACAAACTGCTCATCTTCGGCGCCGATTTCAATGCCGTGATACCGGAAATGCTGGCGCTGATTGCCTTCGCGGTGGTCTTCGGAGCGATTGCTATCCTCAAATTCCGGACGGATGCAGACTAAGTAAAAAATCTCTAATCTCTAAGCTCTAATATCTAAACTTTAAGCTCTGAACAATACTAAGCTGCATTACCATCATTCCACCCCCTTTGATTCTCCCCTCCAAAATGTCTTACAATACTCACAAAGCGAACTTCCGGAGGTTCACCATTACAGCCATAGATACCCGCACAACAAAACGGTTCTTGAGGAATCCAGAGCGCTTCATCGAGCACACTATTGAAGAGTTCACACGTACCAGCCCGTTGAACCGGCTGGAGGCATTCGGCAACGCGCTCATTTTCGATAAGCCACTCGTTGGCTTTGCCGACGGCGATGACCCACTTTTCACCGAATTCAAGAGAGTAATCGCGGCGGAACATTTTACCCCACGTGAAATTCTCACCAAATATTTCACCGAAACGCTCAATGTAAAGGCGCCGGACCTGCCTGCCGTCAGTGTCATCTCCTTTATCCTGCCCATCAACCCCGAGACGAGTCGGACGAATGCGTATGAGACGGAAGGTCCTTCTCTGCGCTGGAACCACACCCGCTGGAAGGGACAGGAGTTCGCCAACGAACTTTGCCGCTATCTGATTGAGATACTGGAAAGTCTCGGCCATCACGCTATTGCGCCGGAGATTTCGCCGTTCTTTAGAATCTCGCGCGTGTCCGATGGTTTCGTTTCCAACTGGTCGCAGAGACACGTGGCTTATGCGGCAGGACTGGGGACATTCAGTCTCAATGAGGGATTCATCACCAGAAGAGGTCTCGCGCATCGCTGTGCGAGTGTGGTCACCAACCTGAAACTTGAACCGTCACCCCGCCTCTACATGCACCATCTGGCAAACTGCAAGTTCTATGCAAGGGGCACCTGCGGCAAGTGCATCGAGCGGTGTCCCGCCGGCGCCATATCAAACAAGGGACACGATAAGCTGAAGTGTAGGGAAATGCTATTTGAAAAACAGAAGCCATGGCTGGAGGGCGCACACGGACCCGGCTACATCGGGCGGTATGCTGGTTGCGGTCTTTGCCAGACAGGCGTGCCCTGTGAACACCGCATTCCTGTGAATAAAAAGCGACGACTGACAGAAGATGCCCTGAAAAAAGGAAAATAGCAATGACCGTTACCATACTATACAGGGAAGAACTCAAGGAATATGACTTCGGACCGGGACATCCTTTCCGCGGTGACCGCTACCAGATATTCCCCAAATTCCTCCAGGAGCACGTGAAACCGGATGAGAAGTACCGTTTCCTGAAGGCAGAACCAGCCAAGGATGAAGACCTGCGACGCATCTGTGACCCAGATTACATCAAGTTCACAAAAGAATACTACCGGGCATCATTCCTAGAAAAGGTTGAGGATGAGGGCGCTTTTTTTCGATACCATACTATGGATAATCACCCCATCGGGCGGCCGGGTAGGCTGGAAGAAGCCGCAAGACTTGTCATCGGGCAGGCAAAACTCGCCGCCGATTTAGTACAGTCGGGACAATATCGAAAGGTGATTTCGCTGGGTGGTGGCTTACACCACGCCAAACGTAATTTCGGAGAGGGTTTCTGTATCTATAATGATGTCGCTTTCACCGGTATTTATCTGGTGGAACAATACAGGCTGGAGCGGGTTTTAATCCTGGACACTGACGCTCACGCCGGTAACGGCACCGCCGAGTATTTTTACTCCGACCCACGCGTGCTTTTCATAGATATTCACCAGGACCCGCGGACGCTTTACCCCGGCACCGGCTTCGCTTATGAAATAGGAGCGGGAGAGGGAAAAGGTAAAACAGTGAATATCCCTCTGCCCCCGAACGCCGGCAACGATTCCTATAAACTTGTATTCGAAGAGATTATTGAACCGCTGACTAAAGAATTTCAACCGCAGATTATCGTCCGCAACGGCGGTTCTGACCCGCACTTCAGCGACGAACTAACCAGCCTGGGATTGACGGTCGCCGGCTTCCGCATGATTGGCGAGAAGGTGAGGAAAATGGCTGCGGTTTGTGATGGGAAGGAAATTGACCTTATTGCTTCCGGCTATAACCGGGAGGTCTTACCCTACGCCTGGCTGGCATTGGTTGGCGGACTTCTGGACTGGGATGTGCCGATAGATGAGCCGGTGCGAGTGCCTGCCATCCTGCGCACCGACTCCCATTTACCCGAGACAAAACGTGTGGTCAATGAAGTGAAGAGCTACCTGAGAGATTACTGGAAATGTTTCCGATAAGCCTAGCGTTTAGGCAACTATCTTACTTTCAAATTATGCTCGCACTCATTGCTGATTATTAGCGGCACTAACTATTGACAATCGGACTGACCGAAACTGCGCTATACTGCATCCCAGTGCAACAATACCTATAAGGGAGGTCAGGAGGCTAAAGCCTTGTGCCCAAACGAACTGAGGACCAGGTGTAAAGTTCACAACACGAAATAAACCATTGGACGGCGGATAAGTATAGGACGTCGGGAAACCCCAGATGGTTACCAAAAACGCGCTGACCACAACTAGAAAACCTAATCCCATTTGTGTGATAACGAGCCCTTTTATTCTAGCGTTAATTTCAGAATTAGGCTCGACATATTTAGAACGGACTTTCGCGATTAGTAGTGCAATCGAAACTCCGATAATAGCTAATCCTAACAGCAAGACGAGAAACGCAAGAATAGTGGCAACAACTTCCCTTGTATCCGGATTGAAAATCGTTTTCCAACTACCTGGTTCACCCAGAGACTCACGAATGTAAAAACCGGTGGGGTCCCATGCAATTGAGAGAGCCATTGCAATGAGAATCCCTAATCCCAGCACAATCTGAATGATACTGACCTTCATCTCTACTCAACTCCTATTCATCTTCACTTGCATTTAAGTAACGTAATCTTGATCATTGAAGAACCGACTTAACTGCTTGTCCAAATTCATCTGGAAGCAAAATACCTCTGTGTAGCTCTCCAGTGTCAAGCCAGTAGCTACGGTTTACCGTCGTACCATCTTTAAGATAAAAAACGATAGTATACAGTAAGCTTCCATGTTCCTTGATATTTTGGTTAACAGGGGCGTTGAGCACCATCTCAACCAGGTCGGAGACCTGGTTTTTGTCCTTGATAGATGCTAACTCCGTCTCGCCGTCAACGCTACTGTTGATACCGATATACTCTACCTTACCCCCTATATCCAGTAAATCTGCGCCTTTTTTTGCATGGGGGTTTGTCCCAGCTTCATAGAGTTCCCCTTGGCCTGTCATTAGTCTGAAAGCGGGTGAATAGTCCTTGATCGAGTAGATAATAGTTCCTTTTTCAAGGTAAGCAGCATC
>JAURWL010000094.1 GCA_030654965.1 Dehalococcoidales bacterium
AACTCACAATTGCCACCCAAATTTGAAATTACAGTTACGCACAGTCACTCCGACCAGTTTGACCAGTCATAGTCCTGCTGAGGAATTATTTTCCGGCAATTGTGAGTTGAAACGTACGGTACATTAGTTTCCACGATTTTCAACAGCCTCTCGCGTGCAGCGTGTGAAAGCCTGCGATCCTGAGAAAGTGCTTTGATATTCAACTGCGATTATTTCAACGAGCAGACGCGATAGGCAAGTTTCAACTTGGTGTATACCGTTGATTCCGTCTGTCCCATCTCTGTGTGTTGTGCTTATGTGCGTCACGTGCGATTCTGCGTTCGTCTGTTCCAACGTTCGTCTTAGTCCCTCGTGACTCTGTTGGCTCGCTCGCCTCCTCGCCTCGCTGAATCAGACTCACTCACACAATTCAACAACTCAACGAACAGCAACGATTCAACATGGCATCAGCAACACCAGCAGCAGCACCAGTAAGACACACACACAGGACATACACAGGCAGCAGAGTCGTCGAGTCGCAGAATCGAAGAATCTCGAACACGGAGTGTTGGCGACGTGCCTTGCTGCAGTCACTGAATTGCATGCTCGCGTGCTCATCGATCATCTGCCATGTGCCTGCCTGTCTGTGTGTGTGTGTGTGTGTGTGTGTGTGTGTGTGTGTGTGTGTAGACCAAGTATTCTGACTTCGTTCAGAACAATCTTCGTCTCGGTGATACCGCGCCTGACTTCGAAGCCGATACCTCAGTCGGTAAGATCAAATTGTATGACTACCTCGGCGACGGTTGGGGAGTGCTGTTCTCACACCCGAGAGACTTCACACCAGGTGAGACACACACACATACAAGAGGATAGAGCGGAGTTGACTGAATTGAGTCGACTCGAACAATATCTGCCGTGTTTCATTTCTGACACTCGTTTCGTTGCCCTTTGTCACTCTGCACCACCGAGCTCGGTCGCGTTCCACAACTGAAGAAGAAGTTCGAAGAGAAGAAGGTCAGACGCAACAACACATTTCAATTCAACCTTCCAC
>JAURWL010000102.1 GCA_030654965.1 Dehalococcoidales bacterium
ATACGGCGGCGACCAGAGTCCCCGGCGGCGCAAAGTAACCGAACCGCACTACTGTCGAGAATACATTGAAACCGAAGAGCGACTGCATCACGATGTACGCCACTGTTGCAATGATGACAAACAGCATCCAGGGTGTTGCCGGCAAAACAATCCACCAGATTTTCACCTTTTTGCCTTGAGAGCCGCTTTCTTTAGTTTGTTGACGCAGGCGTCTGATTACACGCAACTGCCATAGAATGAAGGGAATCAGTCCCAGGATGAGCAACATCGAGAGGACAGTAGCATAAATTGAGATATTATCCACCGATTTCCAGGACGCCCACCACGGCGCCGAGGGAAGCTCAAACTGCAAGCCCAATGCCAGACTGGCAATACCGATGGCAATGTCATGCGCTCCCTGACAGGTTTGTCCATTGGCGAGCATCATAATACCCAGCTTCTCTTCCGGCAAGAGTATCATTTCTGAAAGGAAGTTGGGCGTATCACCGCCATGCCAGAAGACCGTTTCGCCATCACCAGTAAAGCCAGTGAACCAGCCCATACCATAGCCTGATTCTTTACCGTCTTCAGTGAATGTGACTCCGGTGGTATGCATTGTCTCTATAAGCTCTGCGGGGATAACTTGTTTGCCATCAATAACACCATCGTTCAGGTTGGCAATGAGCCATCTGCCCATGTCTTCCGCGCTGGACATTACCCAAGCCGCGGGGATGGCGCTACGGTAAATGGGGATATTCCGCGTGACGACTCTCCCGAGGAGTAGCTGGTGACCATCGGCGCGGTCACGCCGGGCGGCGATTTCCGGGCGCAGGGTAGAGTTTTCCATATCCATTGGCGTAAAAATACATGCCTGCACAAAATCCTCAAAGGGTTTGCCACTTACACTCTCCACCAGCGCCCCGAGCAGATTATAGTTGAAATTGGCATATTCAAACGATGTTCCCGGCGGGTGTTCCGGATGGATACCTGACATAGCAGTAACCAGCTCTTTCATGGCATCATTACCGTGATGGTAAGAAACCGGCTCGGAGATATCCCCGGGAAGTCCGCTGGTCTGGAGCAGAAGTTGACGCACCGTTATCTGAGACGGAGCCTCTTCATCCGCCAGACGGAATTCGGGCAGGTAAAATATAAGGGGCTTATCGAGGTCAATCATGCCGTCATACCAGAGAGTGAGGACGGCAAGAGCGGTGAAGGACTTACTGCAGGAGGCAAGGTCGAATATAGTCTGCGGTGTTACCGGTGATTTCGTTTTGAGACTGGCATAGCCAAAGCCCTTGAGGTAGATGATTTCCTGCCCCTTGACAATAGCTACTGCCATGCCGGGAAGTTGGGTCTTTACCATCTCTTGCTGGATGTAACGGTCAATCTCCCCGGGTGAAAACTGGCTTGCCTGTCCTTTAACCTGGTGAGTACCGGTGATTGGGAACACCATCAGAGCTACCAGCAAGACGACTACCAGCACCCGGAATATCGAAAGCAACCCACGCAAAGAGTTATCCATCATTTCGTGGCCCTGAAATTACCCGGATGAGAATCCTGCCTTCTCTGAAAATTGAGATAGACATCCCAATTTGCCGGGATTACGACTTTTTCAGTTCAATAAATAGCCCCGGATTCCGGAATATGCTCGGGTGGGCGAACTATTTTCATCCTTCGCGCTTCATTGGGGCAACTAATAACACAACAGCCGCAGCCCCGGCATAACTCCGGGTCAACATAAGCCCGTTCAGTATCAATACCCGGGTAATGCTTCATGGAAATTGCCCCAAACTGGCATGAATCAACACAAACACCACATGCCATACATTTCTCTGGGTCCACTTCCGCTTCAAACCGGCTTTTGGCTGCGCCCGACAGCGCGCCACAACAGCAATAGTGGCAATTACAGATTAACTGGTTGACTTCTTTCTGGTTCACAACCATGTTTAACACCGGATAATCGTCGAACTGGTCATTAATCTTCATTGCTTCTTCATAGGTAATCTTCCTGCCGGCTCCCCGGTCAAGATTATACTCAGCAGTGCGCCCAACACTGATGCATGACTCCTCAGGAACATCACAATCCCTCTTTCTGAAGGACCTCTTACAGCCGCAATGAAGCAATGCAATTTGTTGCTGGGATTTTAATATTTGCCTGATATCTTCATGAGGCAAGACGCCTGATAATCCCTGGATTGACTTCCACCTGGGAACAATTCTGAACGCCGAGAATCTGGGGCGAAGGCTCTCTGGTGACGGCTTCCTCGTTATTTTGCCTTCGGGACCACCCCAGAGGTCAAAAAACTCAGTGCCAAGAGCCTCGTCATACTTGGGATTACCCAGAGCGGCGTCATGCAACTGCATATAAGTGCGCGCCATCTGGGGTCCTGTCCTGGTGGGGAAAAGGAGTCCTTTCTCATATAACTCTCGAATATGCTTATCCACCGTCACTTTATCCAGACCCAGTTTTTGGGCAAATTTGTCGGATACTTCTAATGACCTACCAGCTATCGGCGACCGGTCTGTGTCCGGCAGGGCAGCAACTAGCCTGGCTTGTTCCAGATTAGCCATCTTAGCCAAAATTTTTGGTAAAGTCTCCGACCTTCCCCCAGCAATCTTAGCCGCCAGTTCCTTATAAATAGCATCAACTTCACTCATTGCCCCGATTACTCCTTTCCAGTCTATTGCACCATTAATATAACATATCGCGCCCGAATATCTTTAATATATTCCGCAGACCTCCTACGGCAGAAATGGGTAAGTTCTACCAGTGTATAATATCACCGTATCGGTTGCAAGTTGAATACAGACCCAGTAGTGTCACGTGTTTTGTGTAGATTCTTTTCAAGCCTGATTTATCCGGCAGAAGGTCACCCGTATGGAAATGCAGGTAACGAAGTCGCCAATTTGCTAACCGTAAATATTGTCCAGAAAAATCGCGCTCTAGTTTCTAACAGCGGGAGACGGGATTCGAACCCGCGACCACTTGCTTGGAAGGCATGGACAGAGGGTCCCTGGCCTGCAGCTTCGCAACAATAAGGTCCGCCAGACTGTCCAGTACCGCGGGAGACAGCAAGGCAAGTAGTTGTTTTGCATCGGAATTTGTCCTTAAAGACATGCCTATCTCCTCCCTTTTTCGGTCTTTCGATACTATCATATATCCATGAAGATATCAAGGTCGGCAATAACGACCACTGCCTGCCGGTTCTGAAGAACCTGAATCAAACAACCTGGTGTGGCGCTTCGCAAGTACCGTTAACGATATCACCTAATATCATTCTGGGTAGCGCAGCGACGAAGAATCCGCTGTCTCCCGTTACGGATGCGGATTCTGTACTTCGTCCGCAATGACGCCAGTTAAGCAAACTAACGAAGTGTTAGAAACACCACCTCAGCGGCCAGGTAGCTACGAAAGCCAAACCCAACGTGGGCACGCTATTATACGTTTCGATGTAATGTATGATAACCTAAATAAAAAGATGTTTTGTGACCCGTGTTATTTTCTAGTTTTCTTTTTAATGGCCATAGACATGGGGATTATAATTTGCCGTAGTAACTACACGGACAGGAATTCATTGGTAATGTACGGTCATTGACAATTAGGTAGCGACGGGCTAGATTTAGTTACAGTTCTCTCCTGCATTTTTCCATTGTCTAGCATCGGGTCATTTCTGAGATAGGAGGTACATAATGCCACAAT
>JAURWL010000106.1 GCA_030654965.1 Dehalococcoidales bacterium
ATTGTGCGAGCAGTTCTGACAATCATCGAAAGAAGCAAGAGAGTGGAGAAATGACCGCCACTGATGATCATGGCCGTGGTCGTGGTCGTGGTCGTGTGGCGAAACCGGCTACCATCTCGTTTCGCCACGGAGCCAAGTGTAGAGAGCGTTGTACAGTACTTTGATGAACCATAATTGATGTCTTTCGCATGTGGCACTGAGAAATACGTGTTTGGTTCGCCGCCGTCGAAATAATACCGTGGCGCTCGAACCTCGTGTCAATGGTTCTCGGACTCCGCTTTCCCTCAACTGACGGTACGACTCACTGCATGCGTGCCGTGTGCGTATGACGTGTGCAGCCAGGCAGACGAGGCTGAGATGGAGGTACCCAGCGAGCGATGCGCGCTCTGTTTCAGCTCGACTGACGTAATCGCAGTGCAGTGCCATTGCGAAGGGGGACCAGCGAGGGAAGGGTCTGGCTGGTGCAATGTCACGCCTGAGTGCTGCTCGTGCGATCTCGTGGGATCATCTGCTCGCTCTCACGCCTATCGTTGCAACCGCGGCGGTCGATCCATCCACTTCATCCTGCCTTGCATCTGATCTTATTTCGACGTCGCGCCGCATTCGATCAACTCTGCGAGTGGTGAGACCGCGAGAGAAGAAGTTCGCTCACATCCATCAATAGTGCTTTAGTCGGAATCTCAGTGATAGTTGCCACCCTCGCTCCTATTCTCTGTGCTCTCAAAGATCATCGCATTGCAACTTACCCTGCCTTCTCTTCGACGCCAGTTCAGGTCAGTAGTGCTCATCGAGAAACTTCGATCGCGGTGATGTGGCGTTGAAGGGCGATGGGAACATGCGTGTCGCGCGTGGTCTCGGCGTCACCTTTCCAAGGAGGTAACCTCCTCCTCTGCCGCGCACCAGCATACACTCGCACTGCACTGCACCGCCTGACCTCTCCGCATCCACTGTGACCTCATCCTCTCCACCGATGCCGCGTTCCACTCGTCGTGCCGCAACGACTTCAGTCGTCTGCGCACTGCTGATGCTCTCGCATCCCTGCTGCTGCTACTGGTGCTGTCCACTCACACAAATGCTGATCGCTGCTTGCACTCAACCTCTCTCCTAGCCATCCGCAGATTCATTCCAGAGAACCACAGGTCAGCTGCGGTTGTCCTCTTCGACCCGCTGGCCGTTGTTCACAGTGTCGTTTCTTCACCTTGACGTTCACGCACTCATTCTTGGTGTGCTGTTCTGCTTATTTGCACGATAATCTTCGCTACGGTGCAGATCGAATTCAATTCCTGCAGGCGAGTCGCGAATCGAGTCGACGACTGCACCCACCAACGAAGCTCAACAACATAATGTGAGTCATCATGATCGCATGTGCTCATGTGACGATGCAATGACTGACGATTCTTCTTCTTGTGCCTTCAATCCGACCCACTTTTTGGCATGTGCTTCGCAGCTTGCTCACTCAGCTTCAGGATGCCTTTCGATACGGCTGAATGTAAGATGGTGGAAGTCTACGCGAAAGCGGACGATGCCAAACCGATCGCTTGGCAGGTCGCAGGTAAGACAGCGCAGGCTATTCTGGAGGCCCTTGCTGAGCTGCTGCCTGCTCCTCCATCCGGTAAACAGTGGACCCAGCTTCACACTGCCGATGAGATGAAGATTATTTTCACTGGAACCGATCCGGTACCGAACAGCACCAAAGTGGTCGTTGTTGCGACCAGTCTTCCTGCAGTTGCTGCCGCAGCGGCAAGTTCAAGCTCATCCTCTACAGGTCAGGAAGGACAGATGCATATTGCCCGTGTTGAAGAACCAAAGGCGTTACTGATGTGTGTCTCGCTCTCTCTCTCTCTCGATGCTCTCTCTCTCTCTCTCGATACTCTCTCTCTCTCTCGATGCTCTCTCTCTCTCGATACTCTCTCTCTCTCGATGCTCTCTCTCGATACTCTCGCTCTGTCTCTCAGGCGCTCGTGTTCTCGCTGCTGCCGATCCGTTCAGCCAGTTTTGGACTGCGGTTACGACTGCTGCCATTCCTACTGCCGCTGGTCTCACGCCGCCCGTTGGCGCTCCTGCTGGCACCGCACCGGTAGGTCAGCTGTTGTCCCTTCCTGCCAACACGTTTCTCTTCGGACTGCAGGATAATGGGCAGCACCTGTACATTCGGCCGTGCTACCCACAGCTGCTGGCGGCGATTATTGACCTCTTCAAAACTTGGCGCGGTGTTCTCGTCAAAGGCGTGGCCGGGGTAGGAAAGGTCAGACAATTATGCTGCTCGTCTGCTATGCGGTACTTCCGATCGCATACTCACACTGTTCCGCTTGTGACAATGTTGCAGTCCCTTTTCGCTGCGTATCTGATGCGTCATTTTCACTCCCAAGGCTGTACCATCGTCTACGAGGATGCAAAGCGAAAGACGCGCTGGCTACTGACACCTGCAGCACCGGTCCAGGAGGGAGATGCGGAGAGCTTCGCTGAGCAGCTTAAACTCACATCGACGTGTTACATCTGCGATGTCGGCGGGCGAGGCAGCACTGAGCCGACAGTTTGTCAAGCGCTCTCTATCGTACTCTCTTCTCCAGACGCGTCCCACTATCATGAGTGGCTCAAACTCAAGGACAGGCCGACAGTGCACATGCCATCGTGGTCCTTTGAGGAGGTGACGGCGGTGGTGCCGACTATCTATCCGCAGCGATTGTTACCCGACGGTGTGACCTCGATCTTTCCAAGTCGCTTCAAATTGTACGGAGGTATCGCGCGTACAGTCTTCTCTCCGGACACTGATGATCGCATAGAGAAGAAACTCACCACAGCCATCGAGTCATGCGACCTGGACACTCTCTTAACAAGCATCGTAGCAGGTACACGACTCGGGTCACTGCAGCAGCTCGTAGATTTCGTCGTGGGCAACAATGCCGATGGCTCGCTTGATTTCCGTACTGCCAGCATGGATTTCGCCAGTGACACCATCTGTGAACGCGTGATGCAGGAGAAGGAGAAACGAGGGGGGGATCAGATCGTCTCGTTTTTACTGGGTTCCACGGGCAAGCCGGATGTGGCCAGCATGCGCGGAAAGGCATTCGAGCACTGGGCTCATCGCGTGCTCGCCGCTGGGGGTGTCTTCCGCGCCCGCTGGGAGAACGATCCGTCGCACATGGATATCTGGCTCAACTTTCCTGCAAGTGTGCAAAAGGGTGTAGTCGGTGACCTCACAGTATTGACAAATATGGTTGGCAAACAACACTTCATGTTGCCAGTTTGGTTACTCAGCATGCAAAAACGAATGGACGACATGCTGCTCACGTTCTCTATCTGCCTTCCATTTTCTGTTTTGTAGGAGTATGCTCGTCTATTGAAATCGAACTTTCCCACCATCGATGGTGCCCGCTTTCCTAATCAGCTGTTTCAGATGACGGTATCACCAT
Organism: Dehalococcoidales bacterium; assembly: GCA_030654965.1. Taxonomy (GTDB): domain Bacteria; phylum Chloroflexota; class Dehalococcoidia; order Dehalococcoidales; family Fen-1064; genus JAURWL01. The sequence continues at coordinate 3,414 of JAURWL010000106.1, forward strand.
CTCACACTGTCAACCTCGCTGGTCTCAACGCGGCGATGACAGGTCTCGGTCTGATCGGAGGACTGGCTGGAGCACAGCAATGCACTCTGTACTTCGCTGTACCGCCGGACGTATACCCTGTGTATCAGCACAAGGTGGGATCGATGGTACCGTCGGGCAGTGCTCTGCCGGGCAACGTTGCACTGATGGTGCTAGAAATTCCTCTCCCGCAGCAAGTCGTCGCATCCGCAGCAGCAGCAGCAACCGGAACAGGCAGTGCAGCTGCAGCTGCTGCGTCATCATCTGCTTCTTCCGCTGGAGGCAAGCGAAAACTCAAGACCGAAGATCCGGACACATTGCTCCCGCCAACGAAGAAAGTCGCTGCCACCCAGTGTGACTGTACCACTGGTTGTAAGTCAGGTCGCTGCAAGTGCTTCAAGCATGGTAACAGATGCGGTCCGAATTGCCACACAGCGGCTGCAGCATCCGGTACTGCTTGCGCCAATCCATAGCGCTCATGTGAACATCTCCGTCGAAAACCCGCGTTCCTGCCCATCATTGTTCCGAGTGTTGTGGGGCAGACTCTGAGATATAACCATACACAGATTTGAATATTCAAAATACAATGTTCAACTTCCGGTTGCTTGTGTGATCATGAGTGTGTGCGCAAAAGATGTGGGGGGGGGGGGGGGGGGGGGGGGGGGGGGGGGGGGGGGGGGGGGGGGGGGGGGGGGGGGGGGGGGG
>JAURWL010000122.1 GCA_030654965.1 Dehalococcoidales bacterium
CCCTGAGGTTAATCAATGTCAGCTGAACAAATACTCGCTGAAGTCTTACAACTTGCCCAAGCAGACATTAACCATAGAGATGTCACAGACTCAGGAATCTATGAGCGCTTGAATTACGTGTGCCGTTGTATCTCTAACCGAGCCTGCGTCCGCTTACTCATGGCATGCTTACTTGCCAAAATAGACAATCCTAGTGTTGACCCACGTAGACCCTACACTGAGATCAATACCCCAGATTCTTTTTCAGGCCGTACATATGACGAAGCCTATTTAACCCACTTCATAAACGTAAACGGCCTTCCATGTAATTCAACCACCGCATTTCTAACTCCCGCGTTCAGGAGTGCTGACCAGACCCTCACAAAAGAAATAAAGCTCATCGGCCGACCCAGACAGCTTTACGTGAGCACCGTACAGTTGCTAGACGATGTCTATCAGAATCGGGTTTCTCCTATGGCTCTACTCGTGGACGCAATCCGCATCTTGGTAATGTTCCGAGAAGAGAAACGACAGCGAATGGGCACCTTACTGGCTGCCCTGCAATCAGGACAAGGCTCTCTTCCTTTGTCCTCCGAAGAGATCGTGACTCTTATTGAGCAACACTTAGCCTGCAAGAAGTCGAGCCGCTTACCAGTCCTGGTTGTTGCCGCTGCATATAAGGCAGCCGGTTCATACATCGGCGAGCAAGTTAAGAAACTTAATGCTCATAATGCCGCTGACCTTCAAACAGGCGCTATCGGGGACGTTGAAATCTGCCTGACTGATGAGAATAACATCAGTACTGCTTATGAGATGAAGACCCATCGAGTCACAATTGACGATATTGATTTGGCTGTCCAGAAGATCGCCCACAGCGGCGACAGGATAGACAATTACATATTCATGACAACCGAGAATATTGACCCAGATGTTCTTGAGTACGCAAAGAAACTCTACGAGGAGACTGGTGGCACCGAAATCGCTATTCTCGATTGTATAGGCTTTTTGAGGCACTTCCTACACTTCTTCCACAGAATACGCATCGAATTCTTGGATAAGTACCAGGAGCTAGTGCTGAACGAGCCAGATTCTGCCGTAGGCCAACCGCTCAAAGAAGCATTCCTAGCTTTGAGGCAGGCAGCAGAATCCGGAGAATAGTAAAACAAAAGAGAGGTGCTAGCTATTGATGAATATTCAGCATCGTAGTATAACATTTGACCACATCGGAATAGGCACAGCGTTATTGCGGAACCGCCTTGTTGTACCTCTGAATCAACGTGAATACTCGTGGGAAGATGAGCATGTCACAGACCTATTCTATGACCTCGCCCAAGCAATTGACGGGCGGAAATCCAGTTATTTTCTGGGCACGATTGTTCTAACACGCGGAAAAGATAACTCGCTTGAAGTTGCGGACGGTCAGCAGCGGCTAGCTACTACTACGATACTTCTTGCCGCCATCCGTGATTACTTCCTTGCCCGCCATGATGAAATGCTAGTTACCTCGCTGGAGGAGTTCCTGTTCACAATAGTTCGAGAAACCAGAGAAAAAAACCCACGGCTCATATTGAATGTTGACGACAACGAGTATTTTAGGAAGCGTATTCTGTGTCGCGAAGGAACCCCAGAGAGAAGCACAGTGACTGCTCAGAAACAATCCCACAGCCGGATAGAACGAGCTGCCCAACTTGCTCAAGCACATGTCCAAGGGATTATCAGTGTGCACAGCGAAGAAAATCGGATAGCTAGACTAAACTATTGGGTCAAATACATTGAAGAATCTACGCTCGTGATATTGTTAACAGTAGCTGATGATCTAAATGCATACGTAATGTTCGAAACGTTAAATGACCGCGGCCTGCGGACATCGCAATCTGACCTCGTAAAAAACTATTTGTTTGCCAAAGCGGAGGACAGAATCGCTGAGGCTCAACAAAAGTGGGCATCAATGAACGGGGCTTTGGAGACGTTAGAGAAAGATGAGCCGGTGACATTAACGTATTTGCGCCATCTTGTTATTGCACTTTATGGTCATACCCGCGAGCGCGAAGTATTTGAGAGAGTGAAAGAAAAGGTGGCAAGTAGGCAGCAAGCTGTTGAGTTTCTCGATACGTTGGCAGATTGTGCAGTGGACTACGTTGCACTCTCCAACCCGCAACATGCGAAATGGAACGAATATCACCCAAGTATAAGGGAGTACATCCGAACACTGGAGCCGCTTCAATTGATACCCATGCGTCCACTGATGCTCGCAGTAGCAAGACGATTCTCGAAGCCGGAAGTAGAGAAAGCGTTCCGCCAGTTTCTTT
>JAURWL010000129.1 GCA_030654965.1 Dehalococcoidales bacterium
GAAGATAAAAAGAAATGGGTAGTCATTGAGCTATTCGAGGCAAAGATAGTCCAAAAGATGTACGAGTGGTATAGTTCTGGATGTTTTTCTTTGCTTGAAATAAAAACCAAACTCAAAAAAGAATTCAACTTGGATTTCTCAAAAGGATACGTTGACTTTATCTTAAAGAACCCTTTCTATGCTGGGAGCATACGCTACAATGGCCAAGAATACCCTCATAACTACGATTGTGTTATATCCAGGGAACTCTTTGATGAAGTCCAGAGAATAAAATCCGGCTACATGAAGAAACACTCCAAGTTTGCCGGATTGCCTTATCTTTATAGGGGGATAATCAGTTGTGCTACCTGCGGTTGTATGATTACACCAGAAAAGAAAAAGGGTAAGTATGTTTATTATCACTGCACCGAATACTACGGAAAGCATAAAGCCGATTATATAAGAGAAGAGGAGCTAACCGGACAATTTGCCAGGCTGTACAAGTCATTACAGATCCCACCTGATGTCATTGACCAAATAACCAGTACCATTAGAGAATCACATCAAGATAAGACGCAGTTTCACAGAACAATGCTTCAGAGCTATCAGAGCGATTACAAAAAGTATGAATCCCGAATTGAAAAAATGTATGAGGACAAACTAGACGATCGTATTACTGATAGCTTCTATGACAAAAAGCGTGAAGAGTACCGGTTAAAACAGCAAGAATTAAGAGGTAAGATTTCCAGGTTAGGTATTGCTGACGAAGAATACTATTTGACTTCAGAATACCTCTTACAACTGGCTAATAGAGCCTACGATTTATTTCTGAGTTCCGAAGCGGAAGAAAAGCGGCAACTTTTAAAACTGACACTTCAGAACTTGAAATTAAACGGAAAAAAGGTTGATTTTGAACTCGTTAAGCCCTTTGACCAGGTGTTTGCTTGCACAAGTCGTCAAAGTTGGCTCCCCGACTAGGATTCGAACCTAGAACCTAGCGGTTAACAGCCGCCCGCTCTACCGTTGAGCTATCGGGGAATGAAAACGCAGGTTAGTCGTATTGAAGAGATGTGTTAACCCAACAGTTTTTAATTATAACAATCCTGAAATCAAAGAGCAATCAGAACAGCAGGAGATTGGTCGTTAATGCATGAAGATAATCTTGAGCACTCTATGGGGGGAGACAACTTACCCCTCATACCTGCGGTTTATTTAGCTCGACTTCCGGCTTTCTTCATCTGGCGCATCATCTCCAGAGCCTTCTGTGCGTCACCCAGGAATTGCTCCACGGTAGCCCTGGTATTCCTGTGGTCTGCCATCTTATCTATGAATTGCGGTGGTATGGTGATAATGTGCGCGCCGGCAAGAGCGGCGGTTAAGACATCACCCACAGAGCGAATGCTACCGATAATTATCTTACTGGTATATTTCCAGCGACTCAGCCATTCCACGGAATTCCGTATAATCAGGCTGGCATCCCCTCCCTCGTCCGTTACTCTGCCCGCAAAGATACTGATATAAGTTGCCTTTGATTTTGCGGCTAGTATGACCTGTCCGAACGAGAGGGCGACGGTAGCGTTCACTTTAATCCCGCTGGCTTCCAGTTTATTTATAATGCCGTAACAGGGAACACCATCTGTATTAATCTGGGGAATTTTGATAACGATATTATCTGCCCAGGATGCGAACTGTCTTGCCTGGGTCGACATTTCGTCCAAATTGTTTGATGTGACTTCGACGCTTAACGGTCTCGGTTTAATTAAGCGCGCAATCTCTTTGGCGCCTTTCTCAATGTCATAGACGCCATCCTTGAGCATAATCGAAGGGTTGGTGGTAACACCATCAGCAATCCCGTATTCCAACCATTTGCCGATTTCCTTTATATTAGCTGAGTCAATGAATATTTCCATTTTGTCTCTCCATTTCCAGAATAGCCTCCACCGCTTCGGGCAGGTTTTTGGTTATCCTATCCGGGTGCGCATCTAGCTCATCCATCAGCTGGCACAATTCACATTTTTGCTTGCCCAGGAGGATAGTTTTACATCCCGCACGTTGTCCTGCCTGTATATCAGTCAGATTATCGCCTACCATGTAGCATTCTTCCGGGTTTAGTTTAAAGTCTCCTATTCCCTGCAGTAGCATGCCGGGCTCAGGCTTACGGCACTTGCAGACCATTCGATAGGCAGGGTTTTGTCCTTCGGGATGATGAGGGCAGTAATACACCCTATCGATATGTGCGCCGTCAGCGCTAATCTCACGTGCCATTTTACCATTCATCTGCTCCAGGGTCGCCAGATTGAAGTGATTTTTAGCGACACCCGGCTGATTAGACACCACAATTACCATAAATCCCGCATCATTGAGGCGGCGAATTGCCTTACCTGTGCTCGAAAATAGACGGAACTGCTCCACGGTGAACGGCGAATCTATTACGCCCGCTTCTTCATAGTAGATTAACTCATTGATGACCCCGTCACGGTCGAGAAATACAGCTTTCATGCGGCCGCAATCATCTCCTTCAGGCGGAAAATAAGCAGATGTTCGAGTACCAGATGGAATGATTCCACCAGCGGCGTCGAATTTGCCGGCACCACGATGCAGGCATCCGCAATCTCTTTCATCGGACCGCCGTCAAATCCACTGAAACCAATGGACTTCCCCCCGTTATCACGAGCGTAAATCATGGCTTTGAGGAGATTTTGCGACCACTGCCCTGCCTTGTCCTTACCAGCGCCTCCGTGGACGCTGAGGCAGATAACCACATCCCCGGGATTGAACTTGGTTTTTAGCTGTTCATAGAAGAGATTATCAAAACCATTGTCATTCACCAGAGCCAGCACCAGAGGTATATTATCGTTCAGGCATTCGGCTCGAAAGGGTCTTTTCCCCTCCGACCCAACTGTCTTTGCCAGGTCGCAGGCGAAATGAGTAGCCGTTGATGCAGAACCGCCATTCCCGCATGTAAATACCTGTTTATCCTGCCGCCAGGCTTCGAAGAGTATATCGATGACCTTTTCAATATCCGGTGAGGACACAGTTCTGGCAATCCGGCACACATCATCCATATACTTCTGAATATAGGTTTTACTATCCATATACTCCCTGTGATGCTACGTATTTACCAGGATTTTTGCGCCTCCGAAGTCGAAGTGAAAACGTTCCCACTTTAGACCTTTTTTCTGCATGGCTTCAATCAACTCGCTCTTGGAGTGGTTATCGCAATAGAACATCAGGAAACCACCGCCGCCGGCTCCAACCAACTTCCCGCCCAGAGCCCCTTTCTTCATTGCCAGTTCATAACATTCATCGATGAATGGGTCGGACATATTCCTGGAACGTTTCTTCTTGGTCTCCCAGTGTGCGTGAAAAAGCTCTCCGAGTATGTCCACTTGCCCCGCCTCAAGATACTTTCTTGTTTGCAGACCGATGTCTTTAACCACGTGTAAGTTCTTGACCATTGCCGGGTCATCGACCCTGGACTTGTTATCTTGTTCAGCTAGAATGTCTGACGCATCGCGTTCTCTTCCAGTGAAGAAAAGGAGCAGATTACTCTCAAGTTTGTCAATAATATCATCTTTGACCTGAAGCGGTTCGACGATAACACTGCCATCTTTATTGAAGGTAAGACAGGTCAAGCCACCGAATGCCGCCATGTACTGGTCCTGCTTACCTATCGGCTCGCCCATCAAGTCTATTTCGATATGACAGGCTTCGTCGGCGAGTTGCTTGTGGTTGATGAAGTCCCTCTTGTAGGTATGAAGCGCATTGAGAAGAGCGACCGTGAAAGTGGAAGATGTCCCCAGTCCGCTCCGGGCGGGAATATCTGCTATTGAATGTAATTCAATGCCCTCTTTTATATCCATAAACTCAAGAGCAGTCCTGAAGATACGGTGCTTAATCTCTGAGACACTGCTCGTATTCTCCATTTCAGAGTAACTTATCCTGATGGTTTTAAAGAACCTTTTATTTGCGACAATAGTACAGTATTTATTTATGCCTCCCGCGATAAGGAAACCACCATATTTGGAGTAGTAAGATTCGAGGTCAGTGCCTCCTCCGCCCAGAGTAATTCGCATCGGAGCCGTCGATAGTATCATAATCTGTTACCCTCTACGAATTTCTGGAATTCGGCAAGTCCCGCAGGAGACCCAACCTCGTAGAAACGCTCTTTCGTTTCAAAGGCAATCAACTCCCTCATTTCTATGAGCTTGCGGAAGACTTCCTCCAGCGGATAATAGTTGTCCTGTGGGACCCATTTTAATACCTGCTTTTGGAAAACACTAAGACCGTAGTCGATGTATTCCAGTCCGCTTTTACATTGTTTATCGTATCTCACTACCATGCCGTCGTTGTCGATTGCCGTGTTACTCTTATCATAGAGACCGAGATTCCGGTATACAGTCATCAGCCCGAGTTTATGGCTACTTAGAAATCGTGACATTACCTCTGCCAGATTCAAGAAGAGGTATGAGTCGCCATAGAGCGTCATGAACGTATCAGCTAAGAGGTTTTCAGCATTCTTCAAAGCTCCGGCTGTTCCCAACGGTTTATCCTCGATGCTGTATGTAATCTTAACATCAAGCCTTTTCCCATCTCCGAAGTAATCCATGATTTGTTCACTTAGATGACCTAAGCATAACAGAATATTTCGTGAGCCAGCCGCGTGGAGCATATTAATCTGGTGCTCGAGAAACGGTTTGTTACCAATCATAATCAAGGATTTCGGGCGTGAAACTGTAAGGTGACCCAGACGGGTTGCCATTCCCCCAGCCAGTATGACGACCTGTGTATTCATGTATACAGAATCCTGAACGACACTGCATAGATATGGAGTCCAACAGGGTGCCGTTATAAAAACAAGCCACCCCGATAATTATGTTGTCGAACCTTTCAGATGCTTACCGATTCCATGGTAATGTTTGTTCCCCAATCAAACTACCTTGCATATACTTGAATATAATCGTAAGCATAAGGATTCACCATTATTTTGTCAAGGGGTTATGCGAGTTCAGGTATACGGGGGATGATATTGATGGAGTTGTGAGCCGCATTTCATACTGGTAAAGCCAGTTACTATACCGAGCACAATGATATCTGCATTCTGCGCCAGGCTCTCAAAAGGAGTTAAGCTGGTTGGCGCAACCGAAGCTTGAGCTTACTCGCTAAATGAAAAAACAAGACCACTACTAATGACGATGTCAGTAAAGAAGACATAACAACCACCATTGCATGTCATTTGACTCTCCGCAAGCAGGATTGTCAGTGTCTTTTGTAAAAACCACACCTGCGAGTCATTAGCCAAGCTCGTTTTTAATGGGTATATAGAACAGCGCCAGAGGTTCTTTATGCGGTTTTGGTGCCCTTGAGAGGCGCGTTGCCGAACTGACCCATCGCCACGTTGCCGGTCATCTCGTTGCCGGTTACCGTAACTTCGTAGACTAGAGCCATGCTACCCATCGGGCTCTGGACATTAATTGTCCATTTGGCTTTATTGCCGTCTAAAGTGCCGGTGAACGGCTGGTCGCCACGCTGTGACTTGTAAGTGCCGCTCACGGTGTTACCCGCTGATTTAATGATAATTTCGCCAGTCTGTGCGCCCCTCTGAGTGGTCATTTCCACTTTATAGGTTCCATCAATCGCCATGTTCTGTCCTCCTAAAAGTACTTACTATCTCCACATTTTGAAACAACCGTTTTATGATAATACCTCGTGAGTTTATGTGTCAAGTTTTTGTATAGATTGATACTACCTGTCATTAGCTGATTTGATTAAACAAGTTGTAAGTATCAGACATCATTGCCGGGTAGAATGTCCTCTACTCTTTTTACCCTACCCTCACTCCGCACAAATTGGTGAATGGCACCACCAAGCGCCTCCACTTTCCCATCAGGAAAGACCTTTATCGCCGTGCTCGACACAAGTCCGTAGCCTTTTGCGCCATCTTCTTTTAGGGCTAGCGCCGCCTGCAATTCCTCCCAGCCTGCCTCCTCATCGTGAGTATCACAGAGAACCGGAGCAATCCCGAGGCAAGGGAAAAGCTCTGCCGTGGCATCATCCTCGGGGTCCCGCCAGCGTACCCATTCCCTTGCCAGCATAATACTCCCGGCGGATATCCCGAAGAAGGGCTTCCCCTGCCGATAGAGCTCCGAAAGAAAATTAACCATGTCCTTTTCCACCAGTGCCCGCATCCCTCTTTCCACATCACCGCCACTGATATATACAATATCCGCCGATTCGATGATTGACATGGCTTTTTTGAGGTCGGCGTCTTTCGGGACAATCAAGGCGTGGGTGACTTTACCGGCTCCGCATTCGCTGAACATCCGCACCAGAAAATCGAAGAATGACCTGTCATCGCCGCTTGCCGTCCCGAGATAAGCAACGGAGGGGAGTTCTTTCCCGCTTTCTTTCAGAGCGATTTGAATCAAGGGGTCGGGCGTCTGGCGATTTCGTCCTCTCCCACCAGCCAGTAAATAAACAGGTTTCCTATCAGTCGTCATATTATATTCCTAATTCAATTCTGTCTTATCCAGATATTTTTCCATATCGACCGTGAAGGGTGGTTTTGAAACACAGTATTTTCCGGACGGCTCCGGAGAGATAGCGGCTTCATATACAATCGAAATCTTTGCTGAACGACCATAGAGTTTTTTCAATAGAGTTGTGGCTTCTTCATTGAGGTGGTGTTTGTCCGAACGGGAACTCACCAGATGCAGTTCGTAGACATCTGCCTTGACCTGGTCGAGACGAAATTCGTCAATATTTTCCAGTTTGATGAGCACATTGTCCAGTTCACGCGGGGTAACCAGCCGTCCGGCAACGGTAAAAGTCGCGTTCGCCGCCCGTCCTTCCACTGCGGAAAGGATTATACCGGCATCTCTACCGCAGGAACATTTCCCACTCTCATCGATGCGCGCCAGGTCTCCCACATCAAAACGTATCATGTAGTACCAGGGATTATTAAAGGTCGTGACCAGGATTCTACCCAGAAGCGGGCCGCCATGCTCCGGCTTCAACGGCTGAAAATCCACGTGGCAAAATTCAGAGTTCTGGTGGAATTTCCCAGCCTCGCACTGCATAAACACGTAGCCGGTTTCCGTGGTGCCGTAGGAACTTGCCAGCGGTGAGGTGAAGACGCGGCGGATTTGCCTGTAGTGCAAGTTCGTGGGATATTCGTAGGTGAAGACGATAATGCCGGGTTGGAAAACAGCTTTCTTATTAGCGAAGACATAACGGCATAACCTTGCCAGCAATGAAGGATTGGCTTCCAGCACAACCGGCTGAAAGTCCTTGAGTTCCGCAATCATCCGGTCCATAAGCGCCGTCGACCAGGTTACCGGGTTCGACTTCTCGTTCAGGTAGAGGAACCGTGATAAGCGTCGTTTCTCCATGGGCAAATCAGCTTCGTCTGAAAGAAAACCCACATTCAGCGAGTTAGCGAGGATTGCTTCCGGATGATTACCGGTTGCCAACCGACTCGCATGGGAATTGAGTTTCCAGGAAGCCCTCTCCGAAGCATCCCACCACTTCTGGTTCCAGATGTTGGTGACACTAACATCAATCGACCCGCTGGTCTTAACAAGGGATATTTCACCACTCTCAAGTCCTGCTTTCATATCACGGTCGCCCGGGATAAAGCCTTGAGGCAAATGCTCACGAATGTCTTTTTTAGTCAGCGCCGGCATCGCCGCATAGCGGACATCAACCGGATAGTCGGAACCCGGGTCGAAAGCCCGCCATGACCTGTAAGCGGGAACCTGACCAAGAGCCGTCTCCAGAATAACCAGGGAACGGTCATGGTAAGCGGGGGAGTAATTCCATTTCATTATCAAAACATGCCTTTATTCTCAATGGCATACCTAATAGTGTAATATGTTGTTGACACATCTCACAACTTACAGAGGAAACTGCGTGAAAGCACAGGTTTTAAAAAGGGCCACGCTGGTAGAAAGCAGTCCCCTGGAATTGGTAGAACTGCCTGTTCCTCAGCCGGGTCGTAAGGAAATCCTGGTAAAAGTTACCGCCTGCGGCTTGTGCCACACCGAGCTCGATGAAATTGAGGGGCGACTTACTCCCAAATTGCCGGTCATCTTAGGGCATGAAATCGTGGGGAGGGTGGCGGCGCTGGGGAAAGGCGCCGGAAAATACCGGATTGGAGATAGGGTGGGGATTGCGTGGATTCATTCCGCCTGCGGGAAGTGCCGTTTCTGCCGGGCGGGATTGGAGAATCTTTGCACAGAGTTCAAAGCAACCGGTTGTGATGCTGACGGCGGTTATGCAGAGTATACGGTCGTCTCCGAGGACTTCGCTTACCCCATTCCGGCAAGATTCAGTGATGTTCAGGCGGCGCCGCTACTCTGTGCCGGTGCCATCGGGTACCGCGACCTACGGCTCTCCGGAATCAAACCGGGACAGACACTGGGGCTTTTTGGGTTCGGGGCATCGGCGCATATCGTGCTCCAGATTGCAAAACATCAGGGCTGTGAAGTATTCGTCTTCACGCGTGGTGAAGAACACCGTCAGTTAGCCAGACAATTGGGAGCAATCTGGACGGGGAATCCTGAAGACGTGCCGCCACAAAAGCTCGATTGCGCCATTGACTTCACACCGGTGGGAGAGACGGTGCCGATGGCATTGAACGTACTGGAAAAGGGCGGGCGACTCGTCGTCGCGGTCATACGCAAACGCACCCCTATCCCCCCGATGGACTACGCACACCTGCTCTGGGACGAGCGGGAAATCAAGAGCGTGGCAAACATCACACGGCAGGATGTCCTCGAGTTCCTGCCTCTGGCGGCAGAAATCCCCATTCTCACAGAGGTCGAGGAATTCTCTCTGGAACAAGCCAATGATGCACTAATTTTGCTCAAGGAAGGGAAAGTGCGAGGTGCGGCGGTGCTGAAAATCGGCGAGGGAGGTCTGAAATGAAGGTATGTAAGGTGGCGGAAATCAGGCAACTGGACCAGCGAGCCATTGAAGAATACGGTATCCCGTCAGAAATCCTGATGGAAAACGCCGGTGCGGCGGCTTACAACGTTATACAGAAAGAGTTTGGGGTTCAAGATAAAAAGTTTGCCGTGCTCTGCGGACCCGGCAACAACGGCGGCGATGGTTTTGTCGTGGCGCGTCACCTGCACGCCGCCGGCGCCGATGTCAAGGTTTGTATTCTTGCCGATAGAGAAAAGTACCGTGGTGAAGCCAGGAAGAACCTCGATATCATTGAGCGTTTTCCGGTGGAGATTCTCTATGTGAAATCAGCCGGTCAAATCCGGAAAGCTCTAACTAATGCAGACTCAATTGTAGATGCTTTGCTCGGCACGGGACTGGATAGAGAGGTTGACGGTCTGCTGAAAGAGACCATCGAACTGGTCAACCGGAGCAGCAAGATAATCTTCGCTATCGATATCCCATCCGGTATAAACGGTGACACAGGTCAGGTGATGGGCGCTGCCATCAAAGCCGATTGCACCATCACGTTCGGCTTGCCCAAAACCGGCAATCTGCTCTACCCGGGATTCGCTTACGGTGGTAAGCTCCATGTCTCACACATTTCTTATCCACAGACGCTCTCAACTTCGGAGTCGCTCAAAATCGAGATTGCGCCTCCTGTTCCTCTCCCTGAACGGCAGGCGGACACCAATAAAATGGATTACGGACCGGTGCTGGTCATAGCCGGCGCCGCCAACTATTTCTGGGCGCCACATGCTTCAGCTTATTCCTTCCTGAAAGCCGGTGGTGGCTATGTTCACCTTGCCTGCCCCAAATCTCTCACCAATTCGATAGCGAGGAAAGGCAGAGAGGTGGTTTTCCAACCAATGGATGAAACCGAATCGGGGAGTATCGCCCTTTCAAACAAAGACAGACTGCTAGAGCTTGCCGACCGGATGCGCATGGTCATCATGGGACCTGGCATGTCCCTGGATGAAGAAACTCAGAAACTCGTCAGGGTCTTAACTAGAGAGATAGACAAACCGTTACTGCTTGACGGTGATGGTATTACAGCCGTTGCTGGAGAAACAAACTTACTCAAACGTCGTAAAGCACCGACTGTGCTAACACCACACACGGGAGAGATGGCACGGATTACCGGCAAAGAGCGTCTTGACATTGAAAAAGACCGGATAGGCGTGCTTCAGGAGACAGCGGTGAAACTGAATTCATTTATCGTTCTGAAAGGACCACACTCACTGATTGGTTGTCCGGACGGCAGAGTTTTTATTAATGTCAGCGGGGCTACGGATGGCAAAGCGGGCATGGCGACCGCCGGTAGTGGCGATGTGCTCAACGGAACAATCGCGGCCATGTACTGTCTCGGTCTGAATCTGGAGGAAGCGGTACGGACTGGGGTGTTTATCCACGGGCTGTCCGGTGACCTGACGGCGAAAGCAAAAGGACCCGATGGGATGACCGCAAGTGATATTCTGAACACACTCCCGAATGCCGTGAGGTACTACCGTAAAAATCTCGATAAAATTGCCGCCGATTATTACGACACGATTCACGTGATATAATCCCTCATTTCTCCCCCTCCAGTATGATATAGGCTGAGAATTTCTCCGTCTATTGGTCGTCTGTGCTGACACGGCAATAAATGGCTGTTTTCATTTCTTAACTCCCCTAGCGCTTGTTTGACGGACAATCCTCAGTGATTTCGAACCCTAAAACCATTAGTATTCGGCATAGTCGCCTCTTTAATTCTGAGCATCTCTACAAGAAGATGTCTTGGTGGATAGTGGTTACCATCAACATTTGCGTAATACTCGACTCTTTGACTATATTATGCCAATACTCGGCTTTCCCTCCAAGCTTGGGGGTAAATACAGGTTACGTGTTCCTGTTCTCGGTCGCTATTTCCCTCGAAAACGGTAGCTGACTTCGCTATCTGATATGTTATATTGTAGCATCAGTTGCTCAGTAGCCCTGTTCAGGGAACTGGTTTTGGAGGCTTCGGCTATAATTCCTCCCATGCTCCCGACACCTAATTCCCCTCGTGCGATGATGTCCCACATTGCTTTCATATGAGCCTTCCTCTCTTGGTATGTGGCTTTCGCCAGGTAAAGATGATTGTATATGGTTTCTTGGTATGTGGGTCTCGCTAAAGGTTCAAACGATAAGGGTGTGAGTTCCTCTAGACGACTGATGGCACCGTCATAAGCTGTCAAGAGGTTGGTAACAGAAGTAGTCCAAGCTTTAAGGTCAGTGTTTGTAGAAGATGGGAAAGAGATGACAGAACTAGTTTCCCCGAAACTGTTTGTTATGGAGTTGAAAGAGCGTATGTACGTCATAACATCATTGCGCTTTTGCTCAAAAGTAAAAACCATCAGGTTCTCTTGCTTCCCGACACCAGCCGCATTCTCGGCATCTTGGGAAGCTAGTAGTGCCGCTCGTGCCTGAACAGCGTAATCTTCGGCAGCCGCAGATGCCGCAGCGGCATCAAAATCTGCCGCATTACTAGTAGAAGTTGTGGTTGGAGTGGTCGTTGTTTTAGATGTTGCTGTGGAAGGTGCTTTGCCACAGGAAATGAGCATTAAGGATACAACCATCAAACAGCAGATTACCGGCAACGATATTCTATGTATATTCAAAAGTCACCTCCCATTTCCCTTACAATGATACTTAGTAATATCTCCTCGAGTTTAGTATTATTGAACCTTATTGTTTTCATCCTTCACTTCCTTTGCGTCCCGCTTCGCTTACACTTCGCACTTATTCCAGTAGGTTGATACCCAGCAATTTATAGCTGCGATTTTAATATTAGCCTGTCTATGTTTTGTCGCGATATCGCTTGAGTAGGTCATTCATAGCATCTGCCTCAGAATCATCTAAATAGCGGTTAGTTCCTTGAATGTGAAGCCACTCCGCAAGTCGGACCAATTCTGGGCACGCTCTCAGTTCTCTTTCCGTTATCGGGTGTTTTGTGAGATTTTGAAGGGATGTTATTTCGACCATCCACGTCTTTTTTGCTCCATCTTCGGGATTCACCCAATATTTGTCGTCTGGAATATCTTTGATAGGCTCTGTTACGATGGTTGCTTTGGCATAGATTCCGGCGTCTTTGCCGGATGCAGCTATTAACAGAATACCACCAGGCTTCGCGTTTTTGCACGTAGTCCAGTCGACTTCAGCACTGCGTGAATATTCCTCCAGAGCATCCTTCAATCTATACCTGTAGGGGTTTGACTTAGTTACGTAATAGTTCATTTCTTTACTCCCTTCCACTTCGGCTTGTTTCAATATGGTGATTTACATTTGGGGCAAACTTTAGGCAACGCTGGTCTCTTGGGATACCACGTATGACCACAGCGTAAGCATTTCAAAGTGGGTAGCTCGATTATGTTGTTCATGCCACGAATATATACCTTGCGGTGGTGACAGTCAATACCAAATTCTGAGCGAGTACAGGCTATTGACAAACACTGCCTAATTACGTAAAGTTTACCTTGAACAATTTACCTGCACTCGTGGAGACACGGGAAAGGAGATACCGTGACTGAAGGTGAACCACGCGAACCGCAAAGACGCAATTACGAACGTCGCCCTCGATACGAAAAGGATGAAAAAGAAGAAGAAAAACGGGGTGAAAAGGACGAAAAGTCCCGGGATGAGAAGAACTGGGATGAAAAGTGGCGCCGCGACCCCATAAATGCTGGTTGCTGGGCAGCCATCTTTATTTGGGCGGGGCTTGTACTCCTGGGAAATACGACTGGTTGGGGACCGGATACTTTCAGGTGGTGGGATTCGGGTAACTGGTGGGCAATTATTATGGCTGGGGCGGGTGCAATTCTTATCCTCGGTGCGCTTATACGATTGTTAATGCCGGAGCATCGCCGTCCCATCATCGGCAACCTTATCATGGGGACTGTGTTCCTTGGTGTTGGATTGGAAGAACTTAGCGACTGGGATTGGGGAGTAGCCGCTGCCCTTATTTTTATTACCATCGGGGTGCTGATAATCTTAAGTGGTATTTTCCGTAAGCGTAAGTAAAAACACTAGAGTCTATCGAGATTCAGGGTGCTGAACTCGTTCCAGAAATGGTAGAGCGGTACCCACCATTTTTCCCGCCCGATACAGCGGAAGTACGGTGGTCGGTACGCCCGTATCAGGTCTCCGATTTTATATCGGGGTAGCACCGGCGTAGAAACAATGAGACTGCCTGTCTCCCCTGGTTTCATTTCATAAAGCATTTTAACCTTCGAGCCAACCTGCACCTCAAGGAAAAACATGTCGTAATTCGGCACCCAGGCGCGGATTTCATCTCTCTGCTGACCGAACATACCCTCGGTGGCGCCGTAGATTTCGCGGATGGCAACATCACCGTAGAGGGCAGTGAGCGCCGGTTGATAGCGGGTATTAATGCCTGCCACGCTCCCCAGCGTCATAATCTGCACCTTCCAGATGTTCTTGGGGTAGACGCCGTGCTGTTTCTTCAGGTATTTCCCAAACATTAAAGCCGTCGGTGCAACACCACCCACCAGCGTTACATTCTCGTTCTTACCCTTCTGGTAGGCAAGTTCAAAACGCGTTTCCCAATCCCGGACGCTCTTGCCACCACCCAGTGCATCGATGTCTTCTTGAACGGGTACATTACGAATCGGGGTAAAAGCCGCCACATATTTCACATAGATACCGGAGCTATAACCGTATTCCAGCTCTTTATCTCCCGCCCTTGCCGTCCCCACCACCGAAGGGAAATTCAGATTCAGATTGACACCATCAAAAAGGTCGTATTTTTTGTGAGTAGCGACAAAGTTCATCATCGCCCGGCCGGCGCTGACCCGCATCCCTAAATCCGTCGGTGTCATCGGGATAAACTTCGGTTCATCACCGGTGGTGCCACGTGTGATTGCCCAGCCGACCGGGTCTTCATTGAGCAAGAGCTTGATGTCACCCGCCATAACCTTCTGCACCATCGGTTTGACATCCCCATAGGTGATAACGGGAAACGATTGCCGGTAGCTATTGGTATCAGTTACTTTGCTGGCACTGTGCTGACTACCGTAATCGGTCTGAGCGTAAATTCCCAGCAATTTCTTGAGCACCGCTTCCTGTGCCGATGACGGCTGAGCGACCGCATCGTGCCACGGCCGTAACATCGTTCCGAGAAATTGCGCCATTTCCTGCGGGTCACGCTTTTCCATGTTTCTCCTCACAGATAAGATATTGTTGCTGGGGCTACACTATCGATGCTAAAAAGCCCTTCACCATATAATCGCCGGAGGTAGTATATCCTTCCGTGCGATAGTATTCCCGCGCACCCACACCACTCAAGACAAATAATCGTGGTGACCCGAACTCCTCATGCGCAATGCGCTCGGCTTCCTTTAATAGTGCCTTCCCCAACCCCCGGTGCTGGGCGGAGCCGCTATCCTGCTGTCGCAAAGGTACTTCGGGTCCATAAACATGAAGTTCCCTGATGATGGCCGTCACACCATCGCCCTGCCTTTCCAGAACCGGTATCGGGTCGGTCTGAATGCGAAGCCGTAGCAGTCCGAAAAGCGTGTCGCTTTTATCTTCAAATGAAAGGAAAATTTCCTTGCCCTCTGATGCCTCATAATCCAGCCGTTTCAGCGCCGGTTCGCCGATGCCTTTGCCACCTCTTGCACGGTGCCCGTACTCTCGGCAACGTATACAGTGACATTCCGTGCCCTTTGCCTGCATCCGTTGTTTTACGGGTCCACGCAGGGATTCTTTCAATCCCGCCGTAATAAACTTCACGGGAATATCGCGCAGGACACGGGAAATACGCACATAAGGGGGCACGACTGCTTTGATGTCAGCCACCAGGTCAATCATCGTTTCATTATCATAAGGCAGGTATCTACCCTCTCGATACCATTTCTCCAGTTCCGTGCCCGCTACCACCATCGTCGGATAGATTTTTAAGCCATCGGGTCGGAAGCGGGGGTCGTCAAATAATTGCCGCGACATCTCAAGGTCGCGCGCCGGTGTGGAACCAGGCAATCCCGGCATCCAGTGGTAGTGCACCTTAAATCCATGCTGTTTCATAAGCCTGGTTGCCGTCACGACTTCCTCAACGCCGTGACCCCGGCGCACCAGCCGGTAGACTTCCTCATCGAGGGTTTGCACGCCTATCTCCACCCGCGTCGTGCCGAACTCAAGCATGCGACTGATTTCTTCCTGCCCACAGTAATCGGGGCGAGTTTCAATGCATAATCCCACACAGCGTGATACCGCTGTCTCATTACACCGCTTGGCTTCTTCCAGAGTGCTGGATTCAGTACCATTCATCGCATCGTAGCATTCCTTGATAAATCGGTACTGATAGTCTCGCGGTGTCGCGAGGAAAGTGCCGCCCATGATAATCAGCTCCACCTTGTCAACCGGATGTCCCATCTCTGCCAACCCCCTGAGGCGCACCTGCACCTGCCGTCTGGCATCGAACTCGCATTCCCTTCCCCTTAAGACCGCCGGCGATTCCGGAGTATAGCTCTGAGGAGTAGCGGTGTACGTGGGACAATATACACACCGTCCGGGACAAGGCGCAGGCTGGGTCATTACCGCCACCGGCGTCACGCCCGAAATGGTGCGGGTGAATTTCCTCATCGCGACTCTTGGTTTTTCCATGACACTATTAGTGTAGCAAAGTCCGGTGAAGCTCACAAACAAGATTTAGAGCTTAGAGTTTAGTTCTTAGAGTTTCCTTTCCTGTGTTATACTATCGGAAATATGGCAGACAATCTCCGTGAGGTCTACAACCAGATAGCTCCCGGCTGGTATAATTTCCGCCATCACACCATTTTCCGCCGTGAGCTTGAGACACTGGCGGCAGAGTGGCGAGGCGGTAGATTGTTGAATATCGGTTGTGGACACGGCGCCGATTTTCTTCCGTTTGCCGCAGGCTTTGAATTACACGGCATTGATTTTTCCGAGGAGATGCTCAAGCTCGCCCGGAAGTACGCAGAGAAATATAAATTCAGGGTCAATCTGGCGGTGGCGGATGCGTGTGCTCTGCCCTACCCGGACGCCTGCTTCGACCATGCAATTGCCGTAGCGACGTATCACCACCTGACCGGCGAGCAAAGGCTACCTGCTTTTCGGGAGTTGAAACGCATCTTAAAACCCGGTGGTAAGGCATTCATTACCGTATGGAACCACCGGCAACCCCGATTCTGGCTAGGACGGAAAGAGTTACTCATTCCCTGGCGGACAAAAGAGAAAACGCTCTACCGCTACTATAATCTCTTTTCCTATTCAGAACTAACGCAATTGACCGAGCAGGCGGGTTTGGAGGTTGTGAGAGCTTTCCCGGAAAGCAATTATCATTTCCCTATTAAATTCTTTTCCCGAAATATTTGCTTGCTCGTGAGAAAAGCAGAAAATGACGCTTGATTTATATAAAAGTGGTATACTAAAGGTTATATTAACAGGAGGTCGCAAGCGCTGATGTTGACCAAGATAAAATGCCCCAAATGTAACATCGAGGGCACCTTCTCAATTTCTGACCCGGTCTTTGACGGTCCATACAAGTGCTGGAAATGCAAGGAGCTCTTCCACATTAGAATGGAACACGGTGCTTTGAAAGGTATAGAGGCGATGTCTGGGGAGGAGCTTGCCAAGTTTGAACAGGTAGAGGCTATCAAGAATAAATTCAGACGACCCGGCTAGTACGTATTCACTGAGAGTTAGTTTCATTGCAAAGAGGTATTGTCATGCCAGTTGTCATTGTTGAGATGTGGGAAGGACGAACTATCGACCAGAAAAAGCAGCTAGTCGAAGGCATCACCACGGCTTTTGTGAAAATCGGGGTTCCGGCGGAAGCTCTGCAAATCATTCTGAAGGATGTTCCCAAACATAACTGGGCTACCGGCGGCAAACTCGCCTCTGAGAATTAGACGGCTCACAGTCATGCGATAAACAGGGAGAAATCATGGATTCTGGCAGCTGGCTTCTTATCGTCTCGGGTGCCATCATTTTACTTCTCTTTTCGCTCCTGCGCCCCCGGGGCGGTCCTCGTAAATATCCGGAAATTGTCCAGTTTATTCTTTATGACATCAAGATGAATCAGGCGCTGGCTGATACCTTCACACAACGGAATAAACCAAAGACTTTCGAGAGCAACAACTGGGAAATCAATAAAACCAAAATCGGTTTTCTTACGGAAACACAGAAAGAGTTGCTCAAAGAGACCTTTGCCCTCGTGGACAAATTCAATATAGAAATCAAATCCGCCAAGAAAGACAAAACGGATTCTTATAAGAACCTTGACCTGAGCAAATTCAAGGAACTGCTTGCAAGATGCCAGAAAGAGCTTGAGGATTGGATGATGACGAACATCGGGCAGAAGGAATTGCCCCTGAAGTATCCTTCCCTGACGAGCTTTTTCTTCGGCGAACGCTAGATGTCATCACCACGGAATTAAATTCTACTTTTCAATATCAAAGCGGGTCTGTCCCCATCTCTTTGCGTGGTCTTCTTTCAGTCGCCGTATGTTTTCCCTGAAGACCGGCGAGCCGATGTATTCCGTTGACATAATAATGGCGTCTTCTCTATTGTCCAGGTAGTAGGCTTTCCTTAATCCTGTCTTCTGAAAGCCGTACTTCAAGTACAGGTTCTGCGCAGTGATATTAGAAACACGTACCTCAAGCGTTACAATACGCGCCTTATGTTGCTGTGCCAGCTCAATGAGAGCGATGAGCAGTCCTTCACCGATACCTTTCCGCCGATTCTCCTGACGTGAGGCAATGCTCATAACGTGTGCTTCGTCAGCTAGAATCCACATGCCGGCATAGCCAAGGATATTATCTTCATTATCCACAGGCTCAATCCTGCGGTGCGTAAAAAGACCCTTGAGCCTCTCGCGTAATCCTGGCGGCTGTTTTTCGGCAGCTGGCTTGCCGGATGGAGCGGAAACTGCAGGTCCTTCACTGGCGACAATGTAAGATGCAAGTCGGTTTTCCAGTTCGCGGCTGAAATTGGTGGGAGGCCATTCCGTGGGAAATGCTTCCCGGTCCATCCTGGCAACCTGTGTCACATCCTCTTTACGCATCGGGCGCACATACATCGGTAGTTCTCTCCAAACAAAGATTCTAACATAGTTTGTAGTTCAGCATTCAAAAGTCTCAACATACCGGTTGCCTATCCTTTTCTTCGATGTCACGTTATAATACATGCACGGGGTAAGAACCCCGAACTTCATGTTTCACCAAGCAAGGTTTGGCGCACGAGAGGGGAGTTATCCGGTGCAAGATGAGAAAAACCTTGTTCACCAAGCACAGCAGGGTGGCAAGGAGGCTTTCGCAGAGCTATATGAAAGTCATTTCGATAGAATCTATCGCTATGTGGTAGTGAAGATTGGAAATAGGGCTGAGGCGGAAGATATGACCCAGCAGGTCTTCATCCGGGCTTATGAGTCAATGGGCTCCTATAAGTGGCAGGGCATACCCTTCAGTGCCTGGCTCTTCCGCATCGCTCATAACCAGATAGTTGACTTCATACGGAAGGCGAGCAAGAAGCCGACCGTCCAGCTTGACGAGTCGCTCCCTATCATCGGCGATAGCGACCCTCAAGGGGAGGCTGAGCTTAAACTGAATATCGAGCAGGTGGTCATCGCGGCACGACAATTGACCAGGGCACAGCGTGAGGTTATCAGCCTCCGCTTCGCCGGCGGGATGTCCATCTCCGAAGTTGCCAGCGTCATGGGCAAGAGTGAGGGGGCAATCAAGGCTCTGCAACACAGCGCCATACTGGCGTTACGCAAGACCTTACGGGCGGGTGAGCACAATGGAAAAATATAAATTTGAAACCATATTTAATGAATGCCTCGAGAAACTGCTGACCGGCACAGAGACGGTTGAGCAATGCCTCCAGCGGTATCCTAACTATGCTCAAGAGCTTGAGCCATTACTCCGCACCGCCGTGTCTGTTAATAAAGCAGTCGATATTAAGCCCAGCCCGGAGTTGAAAGCGCGCGTCCGCTATAAGCTTCAATTGAAGATGGCGGAAGCCGGGAAACCGCGACATGCCTCGTGGCTAAGCGTGCAACCGCGCTGGGCGATGTCGATGATAGCGGTGATGCTCGTGTTTGTGATGGGGGGTGGTGCGGTATTGGCGGCGGATTCCAGTATACCGGGAAGCCTGCTGTACCCGGTAAAAATCCTCACGGAGAATATCTCCATAAAGTTCGCCGGCTCCGACGTCGAGAAAGCAGAGCTTTCCATGGCATTTGCGGACCGCAGGGTAAACGAAATGAATCACATGATGGAGAGCGGTAAGTTCAACTCGAAGGATGTGGAGGCAATCGCCAGCCGGTACATCGGCTACGTAGACCAGGTAAGCAGTCTATCTCTTGGGGAACAAACCGCACCCTTAATGGGCGTGGCGATGATGCAAGCGCCATCCACCGCGCCGGCGCCCGAAGCCCCTGCGACTGCACCAACTGAAACTCAGAAGGCACTTGTCGAAAGAGCACCGGCTCCGGAAATAAAACTAGAAATACCAGGTGAAGATACTGCTGTGGTATCAGAACCGTCTGCCCAAAATTACGCGGTTGAAGGCTGGGATAAACTGAATCAAATGATTATGTTCTATGCTTATTACCACCCGAAACAGCTTGAAAAGTGGCTGGAAAGCCCCAAGGTTCCAGAACAGCATAAACCTGCCATCCGCCGGATGATTCAGGACCTCAAAGACCTGGAGCGCCGGCAACGGCCGAATAAAAAATAGTTTGTTTAATATACTAACCTTCTCATCTTCTTTCTCGTTATAAATATTAGTGAAAAACATAAGGTGGGTGGAGGAAATGAAAATGACCAGGAAAATACTCTTATTCGTCGCAACCTCTGTTCTCGTCCTGACAGGATTGTTTCTCTACGGCTGTCAGGCATCGACTACTGGCAGCTCTGCAGCGCAACAGCAGGGACTCTGGGTCACAGGTGAGGGCAAGGTACAGGTAACGCCGGATATCGCCAATGTTCAACTCGGCATCGAGGCGCAGGCGGCTACGGTTGCCGAAGCTCAGAATCAGGCAAACAGCGCCATGACTAGTGTTATGAATGCTCTGAAGGCCAGTGGCGTGGCGGATAAAGATATCCAGACCCGCTACTTCAGTATTCAGAAAGTCACCCGCTGGGATGATGAAAAACAGCAAGAAATCACCATCGGTTACCGTGTGAGCAATGTGGTGAATGCCAAGATACGGGAGATACAGGATGGCGCCAGAGTCGGTACGGTCATCGATGCGGTGACTCAGGCAGGCGGCGACCTGACACGGGTGGATAGCATCACTTTCGATGTCGACGACCCCATACGCTTTTACGACCAGGCACGCGAGAAGGCAATGGCGGATGCCAGCGATAAGGCAAAGAGCCTGGCAACTCTGGCAGGCGTGAAGCTGGGAAAGGCAATCTATATTAATGAATATAGCGCGTCTACCGTATCACCGATGCTAAACTACGCGAGAGCCGAAGCTGGAATGAGCGACGCGACGCAAATCAGCGCAGGTGAATTAGAAATAGCTCTTACTATTCAGGTAGTCTACGCGATACGATAATAGCGATTGACATAAAAAAGGAGGAGGTGACAGATAATGTCAAAGAAGTGGAAGATTTTGTTAGCAGCGGTCGCGGCAATCGTGGTGCTGACGGTGGGTGGCGGGGCGATTGCTATGGCGGATGACGAAACGGCG
>JAURWL010000141.1 GCA_030654965.1 Dehalococcoidales bacterium
TCCTCTTGTCCGTTCGACCACAATCGATGCACCGCCGCTTTGAGAGTAGAGGAAGTCACCTGGGACATCGCCGCGAGGAGCTACACACACATAAGAGGAGAACACGACGACCACAACGATGAAAACGATGACGCAAGCAAAAAGCCAACACGGTGCCACACGCATGTTGGTGTTGCGCGCGACTGACTGGGAGGAACTGATGTCGATGGCTCGCTGATCGTTCCAGCAGGAAAAGTTTCCATGCCATTGTTCCATGCCACGAACTCGCACTCGCAGTAGCAGATGAAGACGATGTTGCCACTATTGCTGAGTCTGGTGGAGGAGAAGACGACTTCATGTGACGGTTCACTGCATCACAACGGGAGCAAGAGAGAATGAGCGGAGCGAAGCATCCAAGTTATTCAATTGTCTGCGTGATGCAACCACCTAACTGACCATACTCACGCATGCGCTTTCCATAAGACACTGCCTTCGTTCGCTCGTTGCGCGATAATGAATCCAGCAGTGGCAGATCAGTCGGAGGAGTCCACGCATTCTTCGTGCGTACGAGCGATTGTTGAAGTTGGAATGCTCGTGTGAAAGCGAGAAGGCGTAGTAGAAGGAAGGGTGTACGAGCACGCGCTTCTTGCTGATGCCACTGATGCGCTAGATGGAGTGCATCAGCGACCTGACATAATTGTGATACCTGTGTCCATGCACCAACGAGATCGATCGACCACGGCAGCAGGGTAGTAGGGGTGTGGTGGTGGTGATGGTTACCGTCGTTTACCGCTACGTCAGTCACTGTTGCACATGGTACAGCATCAGCAATAGTTGAGGATACCGACATGTTGGAGAGTAGCGCAGATCTCGGAGGGGCAACAATACGAGAGATCGAACTAAAGACGAGCGACAGTCTACGTGCAGACAGTGTGAAAACTGAACTTAGGTGTTGGTTCCACACGCACCAACACGTGATCATGTACGCCGACACACTCGAACACACACACACACACACACACACAGATCGATCAACGAATTAGTTCGTTGAGCGTTGACGATGGTAGGGAGAACGAACGAACTCTCAACTGCAGTGTATGACTCCTTGTTCTTTCGCATGGTGATCTCGTCGTCGTGCGGCAGCTGCAACTACCAGTTGTCTTCAGTGCTAGTTGTGCGACGTCCAGCGTGCACCTGCGCTCTTGCTTGCTCGCTTCATCGTATTCATTCGCGCTCAAGCTTCGCATGTATCATTAGCACTTGGAACAACAATCATACACCCAACCGCTTCAGGATATGCATCATGAGGAGTTACGATCACACGTTCTTCTTCCGGTCGCATGAATCCTGACGGTAGCAGAGCATGCTGATAGTGCGATTCAATTGTGCATGTCGACGGAACGCTGATGGCGATTTCGGTGTAATCGTCCATGCCGACTACGGTTCGGTCAGGCGAGGACGCGTACGAGCAATGCAGCCGATCGCGGCATAAGCGAATGTCGTGTCGCTTCCCTCTCTCTCTCTCTCTCTCTCTCTCTCTCTCTCTCTCTCTCTCTCTCTCTCTCTCTCTCTCTCT
>JAURWL010000148.1 GCA_030654965.1 Dehalococcoidales bacterium
TCCTCTCTGTCTCCGCTCTTCCTCCTCTCCGACCCAGAAGCTATCAGCTCGTGTCAAGCTCGGCGTGAGATCCGGATTCGCCACGGGAGGCAGCAAACAACCGTCACGAGAGAGGAAGAGAGAACGAGGGAAGAGAGAGGAAGGAATACGCACGGAAGAGGAGGAGAGAGAAGCAGCAGACGAAGACGCAGCAGTGGCAGTAGAGAACGGCGCGAGCGAGTGTACAGCTTTCACATCGAGCGAATTCGTCGTGATTGCGTCGACTTCAGCTGCGGGTCTCGATGTATGCACGGCCGTTTGTCCACTGCCGTTGTTGTTCGATGCATCTTTTGCTTCGTTGTGTCTCACTGCAATGTCTATCATTCGTGCACTGACGCCCATCGCTCGTAGTTCAGCGACCGCAGCGGATTCGGACTCGACGATAGCAGCGGCGGCGGCAGAAGATGATGACGAATGCGATGGAGCGGACTCATCAGGAGGCGTCACCACGATGCTGAACATGACGCGAGACCGACAGGCTGCTGTGACACCATACATTGCACAGCGTCAGCACGCGTTCGAAACAGTCTGAGAAGGTGATTGAGTTCCCAGCGACTTCGCCGATCGGTGGTGCAGGCCGACCGGGTCGCAAACGCAGAAAAACACTTAAAGCCGGAGGTGGAGATTCAGATATGTTTTCTGCTGCGATAGTCGCTGCGTTGATTCTCATGCGATGCGAGTGATCTCGATCTCACGCTCCGATCGAGTCGTAGTGACAACATCATTCGATCGACTAACACACACACACACACACACACACACACACACACACACACACACACACACATTGCTCTATCGCACGACCATCACATATACGCACTCTCATTGTTCGACGTTGATCAGGACAGTCAGTCGACGCGTGACCACGGATTCGATTCGAATATTCGCTCCCGAATCGATCGATTGGCCGATGTCGATTCTTCGCGATTGACACTGCGATCATACTGGCGCACTATTGCCGTTCAACAACATATGTCATGCAACATATGTTGGAGTTCATTCACAGGTTCGCTCCTCGTCGACACACTGCTCGATCTCTCTCTCTCATCTCAGCGCATCAACTCCACCCGATAGACCAACGAAGCAGCAAACGAGACGACCGATTCGACACACCGCAGCTGCGCATGACATGCCACTGACAACACAGCAGTGACACGCACCCGCGACTCAGCACTCACCAGCAGCGAGCAGTCGACAGCTGTGAACTCGAGTCAAGGGGGTCGAACGTTCACCGAACTTTTGTGCCTCGTTTGAGTCTGTCGTACGCGTGCGGATCAAGTGGAATGTCGACATCGCTTGCACGCAACTACATGCGCACTAAGTCAACGGTGGCATTGCGTAGACACTCAGACTCACGCAGGTGGCGCAAGCGCGACTTGCAATTGAGAGCTGCAGCTGGTGCGCGTCGTTGCTTGCTTGCTAAGTCTCGAAGCGCATGTATTGCGGTTCTGTTTAAAGTTTGTGTTGTTGCTGCTTGTGAAGTTCTGTTTGACATCTTCAAATGTACATTGTTCGCGGCGTACATCACTCGCACACTTCGTTCGACGCACCGATTCTCATCGGACACGCTTCGCTGACATACGAATGATACTCACACCGCTCGACTGGACGTCGACCCCTTACATATCACTGTCGCCACCGCCAGCTTTAAGAGTTTTTCTGCGTTTGCGACCCGGTCGGCCTGCACCACCGAACGGCGAAGTCGCTGAGAACTCAATCACCTTCTCAGACTCGACGCGGACCATGAACGACGGCACGTTGACCATCTTCTTGCCGACGCGGATGTGACGCTGCTTGATGAGGCATCGAGCGTGGTGAATGGAGAGCGCCAAGCCAGATGCAAAGACGCGCGTCTGGAGACGACGATCGAGAAACTTCTCAATCGTGAGGCCGAGCACGTAGTCCAACTTCTGCTCAGACTCGGACAGGAGACCGAGACGAGTCAGACGACGGAGGAGGGCGGCACCCTCGAACAGGCGCTTCGGGTCCTGAGAAAAGAGAACAACAGAAACATGGAACGATGAGCATTTCGTTCCAACCAAGATTGCGGCAGATGAAAACTCTCGAACGGCGAAGAAGCAACGAGTCGAAACGAAGGCGTCTCTGCAGCGGAATGCAATCTGCAGGACGCTGCGCTCGATCGACAGTCAATGGTACGAGGATGAAGAGCTGTACACGACTCTCTCTGCGAGCAGCAGAAGTGAGGGACGACTGCGGGCTGTCTTCCATTCCATTCATTCCGTTCGACTGTTCTGCTCCAGCCAGCCAGCCGTCTCCTTTTCCACTCTGCGCTCTCATCGATCGATATCCACATCTGCGAGTATTCATCCACTGCATGCTGTTTCTTCTGTGAGTTCGTACCTTCTCCGGGAGGGTGAGCAGCTGACGGGCGACTGATCGCACCTTGGAGAGGGTGTAGTTCACACGGTACACTTCACGCTTGTTGCGGAGACCTGCACGCAAGAGGTAGAGTCGAGATGCAGCGATAAGGTGTAGCAGCATGCATCCATTCGGCGTGTAGCGAAGCAGCGCATTCCGAAGAAGTGACGACGGCATCGATGAACGATTGGAGCAGCGGAGCGTAGGCGCAAGCGGACGGAGCGAGCAGCGATCATACACGATATAGAATGAACACGTGAGCATGTTGCGCAGTATGTGCCTCGATGCGCTGTTCTGTGCTGCAATTGCTGCTGCGAGCTGTATTTTCCACTGACCGTACTCTCCGACGAGCTTGAGCTCTCGGTCGAGACGCTCCTTCTCGAAGCATCGTCGCGGGGTCTTCCAGACCTACATATAGCAGACAATATGATAGCGAGCGCGATGATGAGCATCCAGCAGCAGCAGTAGCATCGGCGTCGGTGGCGTCGAAGAATTGCGATGCCGATTCATCGCTCGAACGATCGTCGTTGCTGCGGTTGCGATGTTGCGTACTGACCTTGCTGTACACACGGTAAGTCTTACCCATGTTGAATGAGGTTTGCTGATGTCAAATGGGCTACAGAGGAGATCGCGATGACCGCATATGAGCATCGTTGTTCGATCGTTGCTGTTCGTCGAGTTCGCAGCAGCGAGCAGCGGAACGGCACAGCTGCACGGTGCAGTACCACCATCGTCGGTCGCAGTGCAGCGTCGGTGCGCTCGTTCCTCTCCTTCCCTCTCCACCTGGCACGAGCGTGCGCAGGCAACAGCATCGCAGCACGTACGAAGCAAGCAATGACAGCTCGATCGAACCTTGCTGCAGGTCGAGCGTCTATCCGAAGTCTAAGTCGGCACACTCAATTGCGTCTCAGCAGTCTCAGACACATCGCGTTGGAAACATGTCGAACAACGACGGTAGAGCAGTCACACACGCGACGTCTCAATGCACGTACACAAGCATCACCATACCACCAACACCAACGAATTCGTGCTAGTATGTGTCACGTAATGCATGCTGCAGATCTGCATCGATCAGCGTGTCGCAGTCGAAAGATGACGAAATCGAAAATTCGCGATCGGCGAGCAGCTCGAGCAGTGCCTTGCGCGTTGGCTGATCGAATTAGCTGTTCGAGTGTATGATTCTGAGACGATCACACGCTGAGAGTGACTGATGGAGGTGCAGTGTTAAAGAAGCGCTGAAGTGGAGCAATGCGTGAGTGTGGAGAGCAGCCTGGCCAGCAACTTTTGTCCACCCCTGTACGACGTTGGCTACGGACGAGAAGGATCCGATCGAGTTGGTGCGACATGAAGATGCCTGCGCGAGCGATGCTCGATTGATGCGACTCCGTGCGAGTCTAGTTGTCCGTCGTTTAATGCTTCTTTCCGTGTGCTGCGTGTCCATCATCGCCGAACTTGTGATCCGGATGCTTCGCGTTCCACTTGTGAGCATGGTGTGACTCATCCTCCGGCGTCTTCGGTTGATCATCCTCACGAAGCTCACTCGGCTGAAGAGGAAGCTTGTAGCCGTACCAGAGATCATCGCGACGAGCCTCGTAGAACGCGTTCAGCTGCACAACAAAATGACACGAATGAGCGTCAGATAGAGATCATCAGACGAGGAGACGGCCATCGAGGACCAATCACAGTGGAGCAACGAAGTGCGTACTGCCGAGTGCGAAACTTGAGCATAATGCAAGTCTGGACGAGGTTGCAGCCAATGCAACGGCTCGGCGCAGTGATTCGAATTGAAGTGCAGAGGATTCGCTGGAGGTCGTCCTCGAAAGCTCGCATTGCCCGATGTGATCATGTAGCTGCATCGCAAGGATGACGGGCGTGTGATCTCGCTCTCCGCTGTCGTTGATTCGAGAGTGATCGGCTCGTTTCTGCGAATGCCGTTCGATGACGTCGATGCCGATCCGTGCAGTGTCTGTCGTGTTGTGTCGTCCGTACCTGATCGTTGGTGCAGATTTGCTTTGCATATGCGAGTGATTGTTGGCACTTGTTGTTCTCAACGCCCATCTTCTTACCGCAGCGAAGATACTCGTTGTACAGAGACCAGCATTGCTAACACAGAAGGAGAGACAACGAACGAACGGAACAGGAGTTAGCACAAGACAGGAATGTTGCACGAGATCGACTCGAGCACGATCAGTTGCGGTTGAAGAGAGTGATGATGGATGATATGGAATCTTGCAAAGTTTGCTTGACCAGACACGATACGGGCTGATAGAAAATCAGGCTGGCTCAAAAAATTGCCTCACGAGGAGAGTGGAAGGAGAGGACGAGGAGCAGGGAAGAGCATGCGCATCGTCTGCGTTCGCCTAGTATCTGCCTTGCTCGCTCGCTGCTTGCACGTTGGTTGATCCTGGTGTGTGCGTGTTGGTGCATCGTTCGTCTGGTGCACAAAGTCGCGTCGTCACCGCGTTGTCTGCCTCTCCTCCTGACCTTGCTCTTATCCACCGACGTCGAGAATCTGTAGTCCACCGGTGCGGTCTTGAGTTGATCGAGTGCGGACATGTTGTCGAGGAGAGAGGTGGAACAGAGAGAGAACGAACAATGAACAAAAGGAGTGTCCTTGAGAGAATGAGACGATTCGAGAGGAGACACACAGAGAACGAGATGGAGAGAGTACAAGAATGAGCACAGATTGAGTAGTTGCCGAACCGCAGAGGAAACGTTCGAGCGTTGGTTTCATAGTGATCGCACAGCTGGTTCACCCGCAACATCGACGTCGATTTTCATGACTGCGCATCGATATCACAATAATCTCATTGTGCGCGATTTCGTCTCAGCCAGATTCTCATTCCTCCCGCTTCAGATATACTTTCGCAGTTCGTAGTGTCTCCTTTTCTGACTCGCGATTTTCTCGCTTCGCTTGTTTCGATCAGAGTCCCGCCTCGTCCGTGTTCCTCCATCGTCGTCATGTCTCTCTCTCGTCTCGCAAACGTCGTTGCCCCTCGCGTCCTCCGCGCTGGTGTCCCCACTGTGACTGCTCGGTCCTTCTGTGCTCCAGCCGCGCTGATCCGCTCTCAGCAGCAGCAACAGCACCAGCAATCCTCGTCGAAGTCCTCTTCGAAGTCATTCCGTCACGTCGCTGCAGGAGTACTCGCACTACTATCTGGAGGAGTAGCCATCGCAGCGTGCGAACATGTCGTGGAGCAGAAGACCGGCGGTAATGTCGACTACGCCAAACTTCGTGCAGACCTCGAGTCGTTGATCGAATCAGCCGAGGGGTCAGTCAGACACAGAGCATACAGTCGCTGCGGATAGGAATCGACACAACAACGAACATACACTAGACCATGCACACGATCACTAACTCTGTCTCATTCGTTCTCTCCGCTCAGCTACGATGATGGCTCGTACGGTCCGCTGTTGGTCCGTCTCGCGTGGCATTCAGCCGGTACCTTCGATAAGAGCAAGAAGAAGTTCGGTCAGTCAAACGCAGCGATGCAAGTGATGTACGCGATCGATCGTGCCATTTCTGTGTCATCCGGCATCGAATCTCCTGCCTCAACCTTTGTTTTTCCGCCGTGTGACATCTGCACGCGCCC
>JAURWL010000151.1 GCA_030654965.1 Dehalococcoidales bacterium
TCTGGATGATAAAGGAAACGTGGACGATGCCTACTGGCAAGTGGTGGAGCTCAGGGGTTTTGAAAGGTTCTGCCTTGGTAGGCCTGTTGAGGAATTGCCGCGAATCACGCCCAATATTTGTGGCGTCTGCCCGACGCCCCATAATATGGCGTCCGACAAAGCTCTGGACGACTTATTTGGGGTGGAACCAACACCTACCGCCAAGCTGATAAGACAGCTACACTATAACGCATTCATGGTGGAAGACCATTTGCTGCACTTCTTTATCCTCGCCGGACCGGACTTTGTGCTTGGGCCAAGTGCTGACCCGGCGGAACGGAATATTCTTGGTGTGGTCAAGAAGGTGGGATTGGAAATCGGTTCCAAGGTCATAGAGGCAAGAAAAAGATGCCGTGAGATAATCCGGTACATCGCCAGCAAGCCCCCCCATCCCGAAGGTGGCTTACCCGGAGGGGTCTCCAGAGGAATCACTGAGGAGGACAGGAAATGGATAAAGGAGACTGCCGACTTCTGTGTTGAATTTTGCCAGTTTTCTTTGGAATTGTTCAAGCAGATTGTCCTGGACAATAAGGAATACCTGAACCTTGTCCTGAATGACGCTTACAAACTGAACACCTATTATATGGGTCTAGTCGATGAGAATAACCGAGTAAATTTTTATGAAGGTAAGTGCAGGGTGGTCAATCCCAAGGGCGAGGAGTATGCCTTGTTTGATTATCACGATTATGTTGACCACATAGGGGAGTGGGTCGAACCGTGGACCTATGTAAAGCTAACTCACCTGAGGAAGATAGGATGGAATGGTCTGAACGATGGTGAGGCAACGTCATTGTATCGTGTAGGGCCGCTTGCAAGATTAAATGCAGCTGAAAGTATGTTAACGCCCCTGGCACAGAGGGAATATGAGACAATGTTTGAGACGCTAGGCGGTAAGCCGAGTCACCATACTCTGGCCTACCATTGGGCGAGATTAATTGAAGCCTTCCAGGCTGCAGAGCATATGCAGAGGATTGCTAGTGATCCGCTGCTGACCAGCAAGGATATACGCAATATGAATCTCAAGTTGAACAAGGTTGGGATTGGTTGTGTCGAAGCAGCCCGTGGAAC
>JAURWL010000171.1 GCA_030654965.1 Dehalococcoidales bacterium
CACGGAAATCGACTTAATCCGTATGTCTTCTTTGATAAATTTTATAAACTCCTGCCCGAGGGACAGACAACGGTTACCGCCAACGGATCAGCGTGCGTAATATCTTTCCAGACCGCGGTGATAAAACACGGCCAGAGGCTTTTTACGAACAGCGGCTGCGCGTCCATGGGGTATGGCCTGCCGGCGGCCATAGGAGCGTGTGTGTCTGCAGGCAAAAAAGATACTGTATGCATAGAAGGCGATGGAAGCCTCCAGATGAATATACAGGAACTTCAAACTGTAATCCAAAACAACCTTCCCATAAAGATATTTGTGGTGAACAATAACGGATATTTATCCATAAGGCAGACACAGGCGAATTTTTTTCAGTCAAGGTTTACGGGCATCGATGGCGCCAGTGGTTTAAGCTTCCCTGACTTGTCAAAAATAGCCAGCGCTTATGGATTTGATTATTACAGGATAGACTCTGAAGGAACAATTGAAAAGACAGTTGGTAAAATACTGGCCACGCACTCTCCTGCCATTTGCGATGTTGTAGTTGGCCATGAACAGAATTTTGTCCCGAAATCGTCTTCTAAACTGCTACCGGACGGGAAGATGTCGTCGGCGCCACTTCACGACATGTATCCATTCCTGCCTGAAAAAGAGATGAATGAGAATATCTATCTCTGAAAAAAGGGGAAAACATCATGAGGGATATAAAGATACTTGACTGCACTCTGCGCGACGGCGGGTTTGTAAACGACTGGAACTTCGGCAAAGGCAGCATGAAGAGCATTATCGGCAGGCTTGATAAAGCGGGTGTTGATATTGTGGAGATAGGGTTCCTGGACAGTCGCCGCACGTATGATCCGAACCGCTCGATTCAGCCTGATACGGAGTCGTTAAAGACCATCCTCGAAAATACGGATATCAAAAACGCGATCATAGTCGCCATGATTGATTTTGGGACATGCGGCATTGAATTGGTCGAACATCAAACCACCTCATGCATAAACGGGATAAGGGTTATATTTAAGAAAAAGGATTGTAGGGAGGCTCTGAAGTTCTGCTCTCAGCTTAAAGAAAAAGGGTATAAACTATTTTTACAACCCGTTTCAGTCACCGGGTATAGCGACGATGAGATGACGGATTTGCTCGATGAAGTGAATAAACTTGAGCCTTACGGAATTTCGATCGTTGATACCTATGGGTTAATGCATAAGAAACAGCTGATTCACTATTTCAATCTTATGGATGGAAAGTTAGAAGAGACGATAAGTATAGGCTATCACAGCCATAATAACTTCCAGCTCTCTTACGCAAACTGCGTGGAACTTATTGAAATGAACTCCGAAAGGAGCCTTATACTTGACGCGTCGCTTTACGGCATGGGCAAAAGCGCCGGCAACGCCAACACTGAGCTAATCGCGATGTACTTAAACAGGAATTTCGGATCACGGTATGACGTAAACCAGCTCTTAGAGGCTATAGACGTCGATATCATGAAAGAATACGCGAAAAAATTTTGGGGATATTCCCTAATGCATTATATCGCGGCGTCAAACGACTGTCACCCCGACTTTGTAAAGACGTTAATAGATAAACGAACTCTTTCCGTCTGGTCGATCAACGAAATACTTGGAAAACTGGAGCAAAAAAGTAGGCTTACATTTAACAAGGAACTGATAGAAAAAATGTACGAAGAATATCAGAACGTGGTGGTTGACGATGCAGGAGAATACATAAAACTCGCGAAAGAACTTGGGGGCGGGCCCATACTGATAATTGCGCCCGGCAATTCGATAGTAAAGCACAAAGAAGAAATAGATAAATATATAAACGAGCGCAAACCTCTGGTGATATCGACAAATTTCGTAACCGATAAGTATAAAACCGATTATGTTTTCTTCGGGAACGCGAAGAGGTACAGCCAGTTCTATGATGAAATATATAAAGACGGGGCGAGTGCAAAAGTAATTTGCACGTCTAACGTGTCGGAATCAAACAAATTCATTGATTTTACCTTTAACTTTAATTCCCTGATAAGCCGGGAAGAACCAATAAGAGATAATCCCATGCTCATGCTGCTGAAAATACTGGTAAAAATTAATGTCAAATCAGCGGCTTTAGCGGGTTTTGACGGCTATTCGTATCGGAACGCCGATAATTATTTTGAGGAATACATCAAGTTTTTGTACTGCAGCGATGACGTTATTTTAAGGAATAACATTATTAAAAATAAAGTTAAAGATCTCAAAAATGAAATTGAACTGCGTTTTGTGACGCCGTCGGCATATGTGTAGTTAGTTAGAGTGATGCCGGTCGGGCAGGTAAGAACATTAATTTTGTAGACCAGACTGAAACGAGCTTGAAAAGGTCAGCAATTATGATCCGAGATACTATCTAACTTGTTACATACTTTGGGGTAATGTCAGATGTATAAATGTAAAATTTGTGGAAATTATCTTTCAACATCAAGAAAAGATTCTTTGATTATTGACGATGTTCCAGACAATACATTTAACTTTTCAGAAAAAACGATTAATTTACATGTCACAGACTGCAAATCTTGTGGAGCTGTTCAACTAATAAATGTTCCTTTAAGCTCTGATTTTGA
>JAURWL010000183.1 GCA_030654965.1 Dehalococcoidales bacterium
CATTGCCGAACGTGCCGGAAACGGCGCGCCTGCATTCGGAAACCGTTGGCGGCCTGATCGACCGGTTGTCCATACTCAGCCTGAAGATATACCACATGGACTGGCAGACCCGGCGCGTCGACGCCGACGCCGCCCATCACGCGATGAGCCGTGAAAGGCTGGCCCGCCTCCTGGAACAACGCGCAGACCTGGCGTGGTGTCTGGACGAACTCACGCGCGGTTGCCTGGCCGGTACGCTGCGTTTCAAAGTGTATCGGCAGTTCAAGATGTAC
The DNA here is from genome assembly GCA_030654965.1 of Dehalococcoidales bacterium. Classification (GTDB taxonomy): domain Bacteria; phylum Chloroflexota; class Dehalococcoidia; order Dehalococcoidales; family Fen-1064; genus JAURWL01. The sequence goes on from JAURWL010000183.1 coordinate 273, forward strand.
AACGATCCGAGATTCAACCCCTGGTTGTCGGCTTCCAGCGCAACACCATCAGATTGAACGCTTCTTTTTGCCCCGGCGAGCGACGCGATATCGATTCGCCATCTAGACTGTCCTGTGATGCGCCTGTTGGACGCGATGCCGTGAATCACCTATCCCTCAAGCTTCATGATCTTCGCCGCCGCAAGAGCCGGATTTATATGAATACTGCATGGTTTTTACGGGTTCCAGAATGCCATGAGCTCGCGAATTGAAGCGATTGCATCCGAGGGGGTGCATACAGTGCTTGCGGGTTTGGGGCGTACGGAAGATGTGAAATTTTCACCGAGCCATCGCAGGATTGCTGTCGCCGGATTCGCTAAAAACAAGATCGTTGTGCTCGATGTCGACATTAGCGCGTCAAGAACCCGCAAGCAGGTGATCCTGACTGACTTCATGGAAATCACGTCGCCGGGCTTGCATGCGCCTCATGGCGTCTTTTTCATCGATGAAGAAACACTGGTTGTCGCCAATCGCGGGGGAGAGATTTCCATCCTGAAGTTGCCTGCGCGCGGTGTGGAACTCAGGTCTTTGATGATACCCAGCCTGGAAGCCCCTGGCATCAACCAGTGGGTATATTCACCAGGTTCGGTATCGGTCTCCAGAATCGATCGGGATCTGTACGCGATACTCGTCTGCAACAATTATGCGCATTATGTGTCCCGTCATATCCTGAATACTGCCGGGGGCCATCTGCGTGTCGAGAGCAACGAAGTCCTGCTGAGCCGGGGACTGGATATTCCGGATGGCGTGGCTGTCAACCGGGACGGACGCTGGATTGCCATCAGCAACCACAATACCCATAGCGTTCTGCTGTTCGCGAATACCCCACAACTCAACCAACAATCTGAACCTGACGGCATTTTGCGCAATGTGGATTGCCCTCACGGCCTGCGCTTCACGGCGGACGATGAATTCTTGCTGGTGGCCGACGCGGGCAGTCCGCATGTGCATGTATACGCGAAGGATGGCGATAGCTGGCGGGGCGTTCGTGACCCCGTCACATCCTTTCAAGTGATGGACACAGGCACTTTCCTGCGTGGCCGTTACAACCCGCAGGAGGGTGGGCCCAAAGGGATCGATATCGACACCGGGATGAACGTGCTCGTGACCACCAGCGAGCACCAGGCTCTGGCCTTCTTTGATTTGCCCGGGATTCTGCAACGGCGAGAGCGTCCCGCAGGCATTCGGTCACCAGCGGATGATGACAAAGTACTCATGCCCTTGCAGGCGGCCGGCAGTAATCAGGCAGGCCGAAACCCGGCGATCGGCCGCACGCAACTGTGCCCCTGCGGAAGCGGGAGCCGCTTCAAGCACTGCTGCGGCAGGTTGAAGTCGACGCCGCTGACAACAGCCGCGTTAGAGCTTGACCGGATCAAGGTACAGGCGCTTACGATGCAGCAGTCCGGCAAGCTCGAAACTGCAGAACACCTTTACCGTCAAGCCCTCGATCTTGCGCCGGAGGAACCCGATTGCCTGCACATGCTCGGCGTGGTTCTCTACAGCCTTGCCAGGCATCGTGAAGCCGCGCCGCTTGTCCGGAAGGCCGGAGAGATCAGTCGCTGGGGACTGCCGGGCATCCTGCGAAATTTTGGCTTGATCGTCGGTGAGCGCCTAACCGGCAGGGACGCCTCGCAGCTGACTCGGATTCGTCTGGAATACGACGCCTGGCTGGAGGACCATAACAGGAAGCCTTCGCGAAACATCCAGCCTCTGGTCAGTGTGGTCGTTCCCTCCTACAACCATGCCGCCTACATCGAGCAAGCCCTGGACTCGGTATTCGCGCAAACTTATCCGAACCTGGAATTGATCATCATCGATGACGGGTCGACCGATGGATCTCCGGAGATCATCCGAAAAAAACTTCAGGATTGCCCGTTTCCGCATCGTTTCATTTCCCGAGAAAACAGGGGTGCCCATACCACACTGAATGAAGCCATCCAGCTTGCGCGGGGTGCGTTTGTCAATCCACTCAACTCCGATGACCTGTTCGAGCCGACGCGGATCGCTGACATGGTGGAAGCCGTGGCCGGGCATGGCTTCGAATGGGGCTTCGCGGGGTGCGACTACATCGATGGCTCCGGGCGATACCTGACAGCGCAGGCAAACCGGCAGGTTAGAACCTGGGCAGGCATCGAGGACATGGTCCATGCTGCCGATACCGTCGGTGCGGCGCTGCTGTCCGAGTTCAATCCCACGATATCCACCGGAAACCTGTTTTTTGCAAGAGATCTGTTCGAGCGTGTTTCAGGATTCCGCGCACTGCGCTCGAACCACGACTGGGATTTTTGTTTGCGTATGCTCTGGCTCGCGGAACCCAGATTCGTCGCGGCCAAGCTCTATCGTTATCGTTTGCATGCCACCAATACCATCAGCGAGTCCATGGAACGGAATCGGAAGGAAGCCTATAACTTGCTCCACGACTACCATTCGCTGGCGCTTGCCCGTCCGCCAGTCAACCCATTCGCTCCGGCCAGAAGTTCCATGGGCCTCGGCTACATCGCAAAATGCCTGAGCACGGGGCAGGGCGACGCCCTGGCGCCGGAAATGCTGATGCGCCTGGATGACGAAACCAGCGAGCTGGATCGGCAACCCCCACGGCAGGCACCGGGGGCGCAGGGAAGCGGATTGAATATCGTGGGCTATTTTCGTGGCGACTTCGGTTTGGCTGAAGGTGTGCGAACGCTTGCCAGGACTTGCCAGGACGGGAACATCGAGGCCGTGTATCAGGATGCTGCCATCAACCTCGGCTCGCGCCAGTCGAACCGCACCATGGACAGGTATCTGACAGAGGCCATGCCCCACAGGAACATCCTCTTTTATATGAACCCGGACCAGTACACGACGGTGTGGCGCCGTTTTGCCGAGCGGGGGCAATTGAAGGACCGCTATGTGATCGGGTACTGGTATTGGGAAATCGATGCGTTCCCGAACAAATGGCGCGCTGCGCTCGACCGTGTGGACGAAATATGGGTTGCCACCGATTTCGTCCGAAATGTCATCCAAAGCGCAACGGAAAAACCCGTGCACAAGATCCCCTATGCCATCGATGCCGCGTTGTCACGCCTCTATTGCCGCGCGGAGTTTTCCCTCCCCGAAAGGCCATTTCTGTTCCTGTTCAGCTTTGATTTCGGGTCCTTCGCCGAGAGAAAAAATCCCTGGGCCGCCATCGCTGCATTCCAGCGTGCGTTTCCAAAACACCATAGCCATGTCGGCCTCGTGATCAAATGTTCGCAGGGCTACCAATATCCCGAAAAATTCAACGCGTTGCGGGCACTTGCCCTGGACGACCCGCGCATCATCATCGTCGACAGGCTGCTGTCCAGGGAAGACGTTTACGGGCTGCAAAGCGTGTGCGATGTCTATGTTTCTCTCCATCGTTCCGAAGGGCTCGGGCTGGGCATGGCGGAGTGTATGGCGCTGGGGAAACCCGTCATCGCGACGGCCTACTCAGGCAATCTGGAATTCATGACGCCAGACAACAGCTGTCTGGTCGGGTCCACCCTGATCCCGGTCAAACCGGGCGAATACATCGATTACGAGCCCGGATGGCATTGGGCCGACGCGGATACCGAACAGGCTGCAGGGCACATGCGGCGGATTGTCGAGGATCAGGCCTTCAGGAGGCAAATAGGCGACAGGGCCCGGTTGGACATGGCCTTGAATTTCAGTCACGACGTTGCCGCGCGTGCGATTCGCTCCCGCCTCTCTGCACTATCGAAATAGCCGAGCGCTTCGGATCCAATATGCAGAGCCTCCTTATATAAGCGACATTCTCAAGCCATCCCGTTACGTCACTGCCCAAGACTATGGCACGTGACCTTGCCGGGATGATTCTGAAGCTCACAGCAGGCACATCCACCTTCATCCACAAAAGAATGGGAAGGGGCTGGCCATGCGATTCACCGGGTCGATTCAGAGCAGTCTGGATGCCTTATATCAATTCCACGAATGGAGGGCGAACTGCTGTTGCCTCGTGGAATATGCCTGACATGCCACAATCGGTAGAATACGCATCCCCATGTCCAACACCCTCGCTCACCCTCTCGTCAGCGTGCTGATGCCCGCCTACAACCACGCGCCCTATGTGCGGGCGGCGGTGGAGAGTGTGCTGGATCAGACGTACGGCACTCTTGAGCTGATTGTCATCGACGATGCCTCCACGGACAAGACGTGGGAGGTGTTGCAATCGTTGCAGGACGAGCGTTTGCGCCGCTACCGAC
>JAURWL010000190.1 GCA_030654965.1 Dehalococcoidales bacterium
ACTCATGCATGCTGTTCGACCGAACTTCGACGAGCAGCGACGCTGGCGGATGAGAGATGGAAGACAGTTTGACATTTATGAGAAACGCAACAACAATGGGATCAGGCCGACACGTGCGCTCGAAGAGCGAACAACCGGAGCTTGTTGACGAAGCTTCTTGTTGACTCAGTATTGCGAGGATTACATCCCCGTAATTGCAGAAGCAGCAATGATAGGCGCTGCAAGGGGCGACAAAGTGGATGCACGGTGGCGGTGAGCACTCGGTACACTACTCACCACCAGCAGATCCTGCACTGCCTCCACCTCGCTTCGACGCACGGCCGCGAGTCTCCGACTTGTCGCCGACACTCTTACGTTTTTGTCGTGAGCTTTTGACGTCGGAGGAAACGCCAGCTGACGTGTCCATCATCGAGTGTTCCTCGCCTGCATCTTCGGCTTGCGACTCCGCTTCATGCGATGCGCCGCCGAGCTCCGAGGATGGAAGCATGCAGACGGAGAACTGCTGCAGGCGCACGAGACGTTGAAGCTCCGTCAATGCCTGCTGCCCCGGCGTCAGTGAGTTCGACGACGCGGAGCTCGCGGAGGATGACTCAACGGGTTGAATGACGCGACCACCGAACAACAACGGTTGATTCACCGCACGAACGAACAGATTGCGCGACGGCATGAGCCAGTAGAAGTTCAGCACTGGAACGTCATTCCCTTCGACGGCCGGCTCGAATCCCATGGCACGCACCACTCGGAGCAGTGCGGTGATGGAGATGCCGTGGCGCAAGTTCAACGTCATGTTGCCAACGGTGTCGGGACCGAGTACGAAGTCGACAGCGCCGAACGATCGGCTGATCGGCTTGTAATAGCAACCGGGCTGGAGCGTGAGAGAACTGAGCTCTGCCACATCATCGAACTCGACGAACTCCTGGCCACACAAATCGATGGTCCCGGTGTCCGTAGAATCGAGGCCACGGAAGGCGCAAATGTTCGCCTCCGACAGCTGGATGCGCTGGTGCACAAACTCCTCGTACAAGTTGCCCTGAAGCACGGACGTATACGGCAGATCAGCGGTGCGGACCATCTCGCCCAGAATGGAAACGAAGCGAGAGTGAAACTTAGTGACGATGCGGCGGCGAATGTGGTTGCTGGCGAAAACGGGCTCGTAGACACTGAACGGAGGCGCCGTCTTGGACGACGGCTTCGCGGCACCATAGGAAGAGCGGACGCATTCCTCTTCCTCGACGCGGAAGTGCACCAACGTAGACGGTATGTGCGCGATACCCGATCCTTCCATCTCCCCGCTGACGGTCGATGAAGCCATCACGGCGTCGAGCGAAGTGGCGTGCGCGAGCGCGGTGTTGATAATGTCGTCTGGAGTGACTTCAGAGCGAACGAGGACGCCGCGCACGGTTCCGCCCAGCTGCTGATAGCGCTCTCGTACTTCGTCTTCGGTGAGCTCATCGCCACCGATGAGTCGAACGTGCTTTCGCATGTGCTGCATCTCGTGCAGCGTCACCAGCGGCATGTACCGCGTGTCGACCACTCCGGCAGCCAGTCCGCTCGCCGCAAACGCCTTCCACCGTCTCTCCATCGGCGATGAGACCTCCATGATGCGCACCTTTGCTGGATTCAACATACTGACATCCGGTGAGAGGCCGTCAGCGAGATAATACATCATCTCGTTCGCCGGTGGCTCCTCCAGTAGCTGTCGCCAGAGAGTCGGAAGCTTGAGGGACGGGGAGACTTCGGACTCGATGCGTCCATCAATAGACCATCGCAGCAGCATGGCAGAGCCAGCTCCAGCACCACTCTCGTCGGGCGCAGTCTGCAAAATGACAGTGAAAGCTTGCTTGTTGACTCCGTGAGCATGTGCGGCACACAAGCGGTACAACACGTAGCAACGGAACATGGTCTTGCCGATTCCTGAGTGCATGTAAAACGCAGAATAAAGTAGAGGCGCACGCGTCAGCACGAGCACGTAGGACGACGCGAAACACGAGCACATCGCATAGAGTCTGACCCGGTGAGCCGAGAATGAGCAGCCATCGCCCTTTGTTCCAGATAGTGGTCGCAATCTCCAACAGCTCCAAGTACGCGGGGCGAACGTAGAGGAAGTCACCGAGGATCACCTCGCCGAGCCAGTACGCGCCTTCGAGTTGTAACCACAACGGTGTACCATCCGTCACGTCGCCCTCGTCCTTGACACCCGCGGCCTTGCCTTCACACAGGCAGCGCCAGAAGCTGTCGAATGCGCGATGGCGAACGCGAGGAGGAGAAATGCCTGGACGAGATGAAGGCAAGACAGAGATCGAGAACGAGAGGAGAGCCACACACAGTGAGTGAGTGAGAGTGAGAGAGAGTGAGAGAGAGAGAGAGAGAGAGAGAGAGAGAGAGAGAGAGAGAGAGAGAGAGAGAGAGAGAGAGAGAGATGAGCGACAGATGAGTATTCCACACGGCCAATACGCCATCTGTCCTTTCTAACCAGCAGAGGATGAGCTTGAACTTGGACCTGCAGCAGCAACTGCAGGAAGATTGGTCGCAACAACGACCACTTTGCTGCTGTTCGGTACCGGAGCGGTTCCACTGTAGATAATCTTCATGTCATCGGCAGGGTGACGTT
>JAURWL010000192.1 GCA_030654965.1 Dehalococcoidales bacterium
TTATTCGCCATTGTTTTATCATACCCTTACAACGTGGCGGTCTCCGGTGAAAGACGCCGTCGATTCTGCCTGCAGAATTCATTGAGGGCTTTGGGGTGTAAAGTCCCGTGAAGGAGCAGTAAAATCTGTCGTCAGAATCCATCCCCTCGCGTTAAAACACGCGGGTGCCTGTTCGAGGCATGATAATAATACTTCAGGCGCATCTCCGCCGAGTATCTTGAGCATTGGAAATTCGATATTGTTTCGGATTTCGATATTAGGATTTCGATATTCAGGCAGAGGTCATCGCCTGTTATCGGTGACAGGGACACCGAAGTCCTCACGTGCCACTTCGCACGAGAGGGGCAACGCACATTCACAATGATTAGTTTCTGTAATTTCAACCCCATTTTACAAAACGACTCCGCAGAGCTTGTACTTGAGCGCAGTCGAAAGTGTCGTACTGAGTGAGCCTTCAGCGAACGAACGTACCTCTCCGCAGAGTCGTTGCGAGGAGGTTAACAACGCTTGTCCCGTACACTTGTCCTGTGCTTGATACAGGATGATACGGGAGTACCTCACTACAGTGCTTGTACTGAGATTGTCCCATAAGTTTTCCTCTCCCTCCCCCTTTCATTTCTTACTCAGGGGAGGGGTTTTAATTATTGTATCTTGTTTCTTGGTTATTTCCCTTTTACTTTCTCTACTGGGACCTGCACCTCGGTCACATACTCGCTGGGCGGGACGCCGGCATTGGGATCGGTGAAGTAAATCTCACGGCTGGGACCAGCAACTTGGTAACCGTTTACTTCGATCCAACGCATCAGCGCATTGTAAGCGGCAGAAATGGTATCGTAGCTCCCCTTGTGTACGGTCGTCGCCATGTGGTCGTAGCCCTTCAAGTCGTAGCACTTGAACTCGCCCTTTGCCGGTACATTTGCCGCCACCGGGAATGCTACTTCCACGTCCACATCCTTTTCCTTGAACTCCTCGTCATAGATAATTTCGAGCGGCGGACCAATCATTTGCCCGCCTACCTCGAAGATATAGGGAGCAAGCTTGCTGAACAATGTGCCTGTATCGCCATAGCTGGGTAGCGTTGCACGTACCGAGACCACCTTCTGCGGCGGCGCTTTTTTCAGTACGATTTCGTAATCTGGCATTTTGCCCTCCTTTTCAACCTGTTTCAGCCACTCTTCCACCCTCGTTAATCGTAGTGATTCCTCTTCCAGCCGTTCCTTGATTTCCCCCTGCTTGATGTGGAGCAGGTCGAGGATATGGCTGATGGATACATCCTCTTCGAGCAGGCGGGCGATTTCCTCCAGTGATAATCCCATATCCTTGAGCGCGATGATGCGGGTCAGGCGTGGTAACTGGCTGGTCGAGTAATAGCGGTAGCCGGTGAACTGGTCGACACTGACCGGTTTCAGCAGACCGATTTCATCGTAGTACCGCAATGCCTTGACGGAGACGCGGGCGAGTTTGGGAAAGTCGCCGATTTTTAACATTGCCGACTCCTTTGTTGTTTGAAGAGCTCTTCAGGATGCAGTATAAAGCCTCCAGTAATGGGAGAGTCAAGTCCCTCTTTTAATGTCATTGTGAGTAATGAGGCGACGTGGCAATCTCTGGCCTGGGGTTCCTGGATTCCGTATCAAGTCCCTCCCGATTTCATTGGGATTCGGGATGGCGATAAAATCGCTCATACGGAATGACAATGTGGGTGGGCGCATTGAACTACATGCCTGTTTCACCTATACTTTGAGTGATACTTCTCCCCAGAATCCCGCCATTAGAGTTTAGAATTTAGATATTAGGATTTTTTCTCTTATGTCAGAATTTGAAATTGTCTCTGACTTTAACTTGACCGGCGACCAGCCGCAGGCGGTGGATAAACTCGTCGAGGGGCTGAAAAACGACTATCGTAAGCAGACTTTGCTCGGTGTCACCGGCAGTGGCAAGACCTTCACCATGGCGAATGTCGTGGCGCGGGTGCAGAGGCCTACACTGGTTCTCTGCCACAATAAAACCCTTGCCGCCCAGCTCTACTCGGAGTTCAAAGAGTTCTTCCCCAATAGCGCCGTCGAATACTTCGTCTCCTACTACGATTACTACCAGCCGGAAGCCTATGTTCCCCAGCAAGACCTGTACATCGAAAAAGATGCCGATATCAATGATGAAATCGATAAGCTCCGCCATGCCGCCACCCGCGCCCTGTTTGAACGGCGCGATACGCTGATTGTTGCCTCGGTATCCTGCATCTATGGGCTTGGCGACCCGGAGGAGTACCAGAGCTTCGTTCTAACACTGGAAAAAGGCAAGACATATAATCGACAGCGCGTGCTTCACCGGCTCGTTGATATGCAGTACGAGCGTAACGATATTGATTTCTCGCGCGGTAAGTTCCGCATCCGCGGTGATACACTGGAAATACAGCCTGCTTATGAAGAGATTGCGCTGAGGATTGAGTTTTTCGGTGATGACGTGGAGCGCATCGTCCGCCTCGACCCGCTCACCGGGGAACTGCTTGCCGACCTGAACTCCATCGATATTTATCCCGCCAAGCATTTTGTCACCTCTCAGGACAAACTGACGAAGGCAATCGAGAGCATCGAGCAGGAGCTTGAGGAACAGCTCAAGAAATTGAAAGAGCAGGGTAAACTGCTGGAAGCAGCGCGACTTGAACAGCGCACCAACTACGACCTTGAAATGCTCCGGGAAGCTGGTTACTGCACGGGTGTGGAAAACTACTCGCGCCACCTTGCCGGACGGGCACCGGGAAGTCCGCCGTGGACACTGCTCGATTACTTTCCCGATGACTTCCTGGTTTTTCTCGATGAATCGCACATGACATTGCCTCAGATACGCGGTATGTTCCGCGGCGATACGGCGCGCAAGCAAACACTCATCGATTTCGGTTTTCGCCTGCCCTCGGCGCTGGATAACCGTCCGCTCAGTTACGAGGAGTTCGAGCAGAGAGTCGGGCAGGTCGTTTATGTTTCGGCGACGCCGGGTCCGTATGAGTATCAGCACAGCCAGCAGGTTGCCGAACAACTGGTCAGGCCCACCGGTCTTCTTGAGCCGACGGTCGATGTTAAACCCACTAAAGGGCAGATTGACGACCTGATGGACGAGATTAAACAACGGGTGACAAAAGGAGAGCGTTGTCTGGTTACTACCCTGACGAAACGGATGGCGGAAGAGCTCGCCGACTACCTGATTGAGTTTGGTGTCAAGACGCATTACCTGCATTCCGAGGTGGAGACATTTGAACGGGTGGAAATCCTGCGCGACCTGCGGCTCGGTGTGTATGATGTGGTGGTCGGTATCAACCTGCTCAGGGAAGGGCTTGATTTGCCGGAAGTCAGTCTGGTGGCGATTCTGGATGCGGATAAAGAGGGATTTCTACGGTCGGAAGGCGCTCTCATCCAGACGATGGGACGAGCGGCGCGGCATATAGACGGGCATGTCATCATGTACGCGGATACCATCACGAAATCGATGCAGGCGGCAATCAATGAGACCCAGCGGCGCCGCCACATTCAGGAGGACTTTAACCGCGAGCACGGTATCACGCCGCAGGGTATCAAGAAAGCCATTAAAGACATCACCGAGCGGGTGAAGGTTGTTGCTGAGATGAAGGCTCCCTACATAACCACACCGGCGACTCAGGAAGGCATTGCTCGCCTTATCAAGGAGCTTGAGTCGCAGATGAAGAGCGCCGCCAAGAACCTGGAGTTTGAAAAGGCGGCTCTCTTGCGCGACCGCATCTATGAACTGCGGCGGGACCTTGACCCCATCAATATCAACGCAGGGTACAAATATGCCCGAAAATGAATCCGTCAATCATATAGAGAGCCGGCAGGAACGCCGTGAAAAGAAGCTGAGGAAAAAGCAGGAACGGATTACCAAGCACGGCAAGAATTTAGCGCAGATGTACC
>JAURWL010000206.1 GCA_030654965.1 Dehalococcoidales bacterium
TGCAGAGAGAGAGAGAGAGAGAGAGAGAGAGAGAGAGAGAGAGAGAGAGAGAGAGAGAGATAAGGCGGTGGTTGCGATCCATCATACACCAACTTCTGCAAGCGCGCGCTACACTCACACTGCTCGTACGCAGTCGGATCAGGCTGGTGCATCGGCCAGACTCGATTGAACGAACGATGCAGCACCATCGGCTCGACGGCGGACATGGCAGTGAGAAGCTAAAGAAAAGGAAGAGCGCGATGAGCAAGCAGCAAGCGGCGCGATCGCGTGCAGCGAGTCACATACGCACTGGTACGATGTGCTGTCTGAACTCGGATCGCTGTAGGTGAAATAGTTTCCACGCGAGCAGACTCTGCCACGCATCTTTCGATGGCAGATGCTGATTCACTGTGACAATCACGCAGTAGAGAGCGAGACAGAGATTAGCACCTCGGGGCAACGCGGAAGGAGAGAGTGATCGCTGTAGCATGCAACATGCAGTGCATCGTGTTCGCGTGTCGGTCGATCTGCAGCACGCACTGACCGAACTCGCGGAGCCGCGTTCTCGTTACCGCGATCAGGTGGATGAGCTTGGCGTCGCATGTCGTGGGTAGGACGAGTGGAAAGGCCTTGGTAGGGCTCTGTTCCTCCACCAGCTGCAACTCGAATGCGCGAACGAGAAGGAGCATGCGCAGGAGTAGAAACGATGTCTTCAGTCGTGTCTCTTGCTGCGCCAACCGCGTGTCCAGCGCGAGTGCTGCCTCTTTCGTGTGCACCATCTGCACGCGTGCGAACACCTGATCGAACGTCGGCAGACGCAAATGCATCAGCGGACAGTCGAAGAAGGGATCAGTCGAAAGGAGAGTAACATCCGCCTGTACCACAGAGGCAGTCGATGCAACGGCTGCTATCACCACCGCTGCGGTCGCATCAGCAGAGCTCGACGAGTACCCATGAGTGCAGCACGACGACGACGACGACGATAACGAAGACGATGAATGCATGATGGTAGGCACGAGAGAGCACTACAGTTCGACGCGCGCAATGGTACCGCTGTGTGTGTGTGGATGTGTGTCTCGCCGTGCACTGTGATTGCCTCTGTAGTGTCTGCTGTGTTCACCAAGCGTGTGTGTGATGTGTGTGTGAGAGAGAGAGCGGCCATAGAAAATGGCACCGTCAAAATCCAGAGCACGAACCCTGGATCACGAAAAGGAGCAGCCAGCGATCGGCAGAAGCAGAACAAAGAGGCACAACAAACCAGCGCACACCGATAGGAGCTAATTTACGCTACGCACCGATGTCGATAGAGTACACTGCTCGATGCTCTATCTGCGCAGCTGCACACCGGTCGGCTTGTGACTGTACAACGCGGTGTCGGTTCGATTCCTCGCTCTACCAACACTGATCAGTCAGTATCACCATCGACCAACCAACGACGGTACTCATCGTACCACACTACCGCACGACCATAATGCTGCATCTGCACTGCATTGTGAGATACCTCATCGCGCTGCGCTGAATTGCTTGCTTGCTCGCTTCTTCGCTCACCTTCGCATGCATCTCTCTGCTGCTGTATACCATCCATCGACTGCTCGCCTACGCTCACTCGTTACGCACCCTCGACATTGCACTCCGTACGTGTAGGTGTTAGTAGCGAGTGCGGTTCGTTCAAATTCCAATCCACCACACAGATCATCAACTGGTTCGGTTCTACCAACGATCATCGCTTGCCTACGCACTCCGCTCCGCTGCCGTTCGTCACGTACCCTTCGCCATTGCGCTGACACGCATCATCAACTGGTGTGCAGAGGGCGTGCTCGCAAGCTCCTATCGTCACTACACGCAACGATCGATCGCGTCTGCAACGGGACAAACTGCGACCTCCTCATACACGCACACGATACGCACCACGGATATGACCGCCACCAGCAGACACGTCGTGAGTGAGTGTCGACGGCAAGCATGTATACTGCCACTGCCTCTTCCTCGTCTGCACCGCCGCCTCCGCGAGCGGTGATCGATCTCACGCACGATGATGCGGCAACTGGTACGACGCGCGAACAGCAGCTGGAACGCGAGGTGGCGGCACTGCGTCGACAGTTGCAGCAGCAGCAGCAGCAGC
>JAURWL010000215.1 GCA_030654965.1 Dehalococcoidales bacterium
ACCGGATGGCCTTCATCAAGAAACCTACCCTGCAGGATTTTATGGTGTTCGCCATTAACTGCGCCCGGGCCTACTGCAAACAGGCTTATGAAACTGCCAAGGGGCTTGGCGGGGCTAAAGGGGTTTAGCGGAAGCTTTCACCTTAACTTGAAATGATAACCAAGGTAGAAGTACTACAGTTCCTAAAATCAAAACAATTTATCGAATTCTGGGGTCTCTGCGAAAAGTTCGGTTGCGCAGTCTCTACTGCACAGGGAAGATTATGGAGGCTGAAAAAAGAGGGTCTCGTGGAGAACTCTTTGGGCAAGTGGTCTCTTACAGAACTAGGACACAGGAGGTTAGCATACTATGAAAAAAGAAGCAAAAAAACCTGACAAAGTAGAGGAAAAGGAAACCCCCGATAAGGCACTGGCTCAAGCGCAGACCGCCGCTGAGAACCTGCCTGACTCCACTGCGCCAGATCCAAGGAGCGACTTTCTGCGTCTCATGATGAAATATGGAGTATCGGAAGCAAGAGCTCAAATCATTGTCGACCATGCCGCTGAGGCCGGCCCCCAGAATGTCTTTTCAGACCCTATGGAACTCCTGCGCAGTTTGTCCAAGTTCCCCATGTTCATAGGGCCAGCCTTAAGGAAAAACATTCTGGATCACTGGATAGCCATCAACAAGTTGCCTGTCTCCGAGGAATACGAGAGGACAGCCGACAAAACCACAGGGGAAATAGCCACCTTGAAAGAAACGGAAGCCAAAGGCAAGAAACCACCCGAGAAGTACTCCGTTGATCCCGCCACCGGAGTGGTCAAGGTGGCCTCCAGCACCGATGCCGCCCTCACTTGGGACGAGGCCCAAAGGCTCGCGGGAGATATCAAGAAAAGCCTGCCCAAGGACCCAGACGAGAAAGAGCCAACCTTCGTCATAACCGAAGAAGGAGGCTTAGTGCTCAACCCCAAAGCCAAGGGGCTGACCGCTTTTGAGATGATGGCCTACAACGCCGTAGTGAAGTCCCAGCAAAGAGGGGATCCCCGCAGCGCCCGGGAAATCGTGGAGGAGGAGATCAAACACTTTGAGACCATGGCGCAATTAACCGGCCACGGCGGTAAGGGTGAGGGTGGCGTCGCTGACTTTGTGAGCCTCTTAAAGACCGCCAAAGAGGTCTTCGGCTTTGGCCGGGAGTCAGAAGCTGTCCTAACGGCGATAGCCACCAAGCTTGACAACCTGGGGCCGGGCAAAGGGGATAACGAAGAGGTAAAGGCCTTGCGTGACGAGATCCACGGCCTGCGCACCAGACTAGAGGAGAACGAAAAGCAGAGGATGCTGGACACCATCGCTGCTGTGCAGAAAGAGGTAGTTGCCCTGAAATCCTCTATAGCCCAGCAGGAGTCATCAAGGGCTGCCCGAAGCGAGTACGACATTATGGGTCAAGCACTAACTGCCCTGGACAATAGGGCAAAGGAATCCGTCCAAATCCTCCGGGGTCTGGTGGGTCGTCCCCTGCCGGAGTTGCCTGCAGATCAGAGGGAAGGCATCATCAAGGGCATTGAGGGAGTCTTGACGGAGGATGCTGCCCTGGACGAATTGGCCAAAAAGGCTCTCTACAGCTAGCTATTCAAACTTGAGGGCTGGTTCTGCGGGTTCCACTGTGCCTTTTATACTGGGCCCAGCCAGAAACTTGGGTGTCAGCACCCCTTCTAGAGGGGATTTGGGCAGAAGCGACTTCACCGCTAGGACAGACTGGCTGGCCACAATAGAGGGCAGGGGGATCTGCGAATACTCGTAGCTGGTGCTGCCTTCCGAAACCAATTTCCGGTCCTCGCACAGAGCTATTGACCGGCTGAAGTTCAACTTCATATAGGCCACCCCGGACAGGTCGAAATCAGCAGGGGCTGATCCCTTGAATTGCGGTGCGGAGGGCGTTTCTTTGATGATTATTCCCTCGTAGTCCAAGGAGTCCCCCAGCAACTGCGCTACCTGGTTAGCTTTGTCCACCAGTATGCAATCAGTCGGGACTATTTGGGTAGAACGCTGGAGAGGCTTCAGCGCTGTCAAGAGGTTCATAATGCCCTGGGCCCCTGCGTCAGTCTTGGTCAGTTTTCGGATGTCGCACAAAAGGTTGGAGAAACCAACATCGAAGGTGAGGAACTCCTTGGGGTTCAGCGCCGGCATGGAGTCCCCAATGCTAGAGTCCAGCACCTCTCCCGGATTCAACGCAAAACCCTGAGAAGCACTCTTCCCGGTCGACCTGTTGGCAGATGTGGCATTGAGGCTCCCGCCCACGTTGGGGAAGCCCGCCTTACCCGGCAAAGTGAAATCAGAACCCGGTTTTGCTTTAAGCAAACTGAGTATAGATTGCAGCAATTGAATTTGAGGAAGAGGCCCCAGTATGCCGAAACTTAGCGGAGTTTCTGAAGCTCTAAAAGAAGTATAGGAGACCATCGGGGTTATCAGGGTCTGAGGCTGAGGCATGTTCTCCCAGTAGTAGGGGATGGCGCATAAACCCACGGGTATTGGATAAAACTTGGAAGAGTCCCCCCAGGTACCGTAGGTAAAGGCCCCGCAGGTATTGGGAGAAAAGTCAGCCCCTTGCCCCTGCACAAAGTACTGTTTTCCCCCTGTTGTCTCCCTTAGCCGTTTGGTCTCTTGTTCAAGCTCAGCGAGATATGCCAGACTGAAATACTGCGCCAGGCGAAAGTTGACTCTGCCCTGCCGTATCGGGGTGATGGAGAAAAAGTTGCCGTAAAGGGCGTTGGCATTGGGCATGCCCAAGAGACTCCCGGGCCCCATCTCGAATCCGAGTAGCAGCATGGCGCACCCCCTCTTTTCTAATGTTAAACCCTTCTTCATTGCTTGTCAACTCTCCATTGCCCTGTCTCTCAAAGAAAATCTCCGCCTTGACAACCAGCACCTGCGACTGTAGACTGGACTAGAAAGGGGGATGAACATGGACGTATGGACTTGGGAACACTTCTGTAACCTAGCAGACGGTTACAAGTTAAGCCTCCTGATGGCTCTTATCTTTGCCAATCTAGCAACGGGTATAGCAGTAGGATTCTACACCGGCACCTTCCGTTTCAAGATGGTAGGGGATTTCCTGCTAAAGCGACTACTGCCCTTTGTCTTGGGCTACGGTGCTGTGGTGGCGGTCGCCATGACTGACGACACGTGGAAAACAGCAATCGTAGCTATCTGGGGCATAATCATTGCCACTCTGGTGGGCGCCATCTACGAGAACCTGAAGGAGTTGGGGCTGCCCCTTCCTAATCTGCCGGGATTCCCTTCCAGCACTTCAACTCCGCCGACTCCACCGAGGTAAGCGATGTGGGATAAAGTCAAGCAAGCCAAAGAAGCCCACCAGGCCAAGCTCAGGGCACTGCCCAATGTGGTAGGGCTGGGCATCGGCTACAAAGAGGCCGGAGGCCTGAAGACCCAGACACCCGCGGTCATTGTGTTCGTCAAGAATAAACTGCCTAAGGAGAGCCTGACCGCCGAGGCTTTGGTGCCGGCCATGCTTATCACCGCTGATGCCCAAGGCGTGGCTACCGATGTCCTTGAGGTGCATGACCTGACGAAACTCACCGCCAACCAGCAAAAGCAGCGACCCGTGGTGGGGGGAGTAAGCATCTCCCCCGGCAACTTCCTGTTGGCCGGGACGGGCGGCCTCGTTGTAGAACGGGGCGGGGTGCCGATGCTTCTTTCCAACAACCACGTGTTGCGCCTCAGTTTTCTTGCCAACCCCGGCGAGAGACCCCAGAAGGGTACTTACGTCCGCCAGCCCGCATTTCTGGATGACGGCGAGGACAACATCGGCTCGCTGGAGGACTGGGTGGAGATGCTATTTCCCGGGCCCAACACGGTGGATGCCGCCATCGCCAAGCTGACTGTCCCTTGGAGCCCCGCGGTCTTGGGCCTAGGCCCGCCTAGCGGGATAGACGATCCCCAAATCGGCCAGGGCTTCCAGAAGTCGGGACGCACCACCGGAGTGACCGCCGATTCCGTGGCGGCGCTGGAAGCAGACCTCCAGATTAACTACAGCAGCGACCCGGCCCAGCCTATAATAGCGGAGTTCACTGGTCTGGTGGTATCCCAAGGGCCGGTGATGCAGGCGGGCGACAGCGGGTCAGTCTGGGTTGCCGGCGGTAAGGTCGTAGCCCTGGGCTTCGCTGGCTCCGATATTGTCTCAGTGGCCATACCGATCAAAACAGTGTTCCAAGCGCTGTCCCTGAACTTGCCCACCAGCCCCGCCAAT
>JAURWL010000075.1 GCA_030654965.1 Dehalococcoidales bacterium
CTGACGCTTGAATTCCAGACTGAAACTTCTGAGATTTCTCATGGCAAGGTCCTTTCTCCTTTTGTCCCGATTATATCGGGATACTCCGACCCTGCCAAACCTTCCTAACCTAAAGTGTCCAGCCTCAGGGGTTCACTCCAATGTTACTATATGGCCATAGACTATGTAAGTATACTTGGTGTTAGTGTGATGACATCACCTTAGTATTGATATTTGGCCTTTTTAAATGTAGAATAACACCTGCAACTACATATAGTGTCGAATGTGTCAAGTTGCAGGTGTTATTAAGTATGTTCATAAGCTGGGGAGGGATAAAATGATAGCTAATCCTTTCAGTTATCAAAAATCCGTTCATCTTTTGAAGTGGTTGATTTGGATACCGATGAAACTATTGCTGCTTGTATGCATGTTGACCACATTCTTGGGCACTGCGCTTGCTTGTAATGATAATTCTGGTGATACTTCGTCGCCTGTGCGTTTCTTTCCGGTTCAAGTGGAAGGCTCAGGCTTGGAAGCATTACTACCAGGAATATTAAAGCTGGATAACGGACATCTACGGATTAAATATTTTGATAATAATTACCTAATTATCTGGCCTCCCGGATATTCATGGCGCATTAAGGATGAAAAAATTCAGATAATCAACGAGAAGAACCAACATTGCGCGACTGTAGGCGACAATATTCTGGTTGGCGGTGGTGAAACTAAGTCCATCACAGAGGTGGAAAAGTGTATCGGGCAGAAATTACCGGATAACTGTGAAGGTCCATACTGGATTATGAATGATGTAGTAGACAACAATTAATGTTAACTTCAAACTGTAATAAAAAATATCTGACATTTAATTGGACTTGTCACTTATCGTATTAACGCTCTCTACTATTCATTCAAAGCTGGATTTATGATTGTTTGTGGATGGAATTTTACCTCGTATTCACCCACCCCCGATAACATACAAAATGTGAATGGTATCTCCGTCTTTTACCAATTTATCAAGCTGGTCTGCGTAGACGACTCCATTGGCGGCAAAAATACTCACGTAGCTGTGTAGTTGCCCTGCTATACTCGTCTAAAATATGAATCAGTATCAGATCCAAGTTACTGGAGGAACGAAAGTATGAGCAAAACACTGATGTTCTGGTTGTCGATATTATTAATTGTACTGCTTGTTATGACTACAATGTTTTGCGGATGTGATGAATCAGTGTATAATACCTATTCTCTTAAGCATGAGGGGATAGGTTTCTCCTTTGAGTATCCGACATACTACCACATGATTCTCAAATATACGCCAAACAATCCGAATGCTACTATTGGGATTCGTTTTGCTCCACGGAAATTTCTCTGGTTTACCGAAGATCCAGTATTCGGTGTGAATATCGGAAGCCGTCTTGCGACGCATGTAGACCCGGTAACTGCTGCCGAAAGAGCAGGGTCACTGGAACAACGTTTAGAGAGAACATCATTAATTGTCGCTGATGTCCCGGCTGAGATGGTGATTTATTCTTCCAAAGATTTCAACGATACCCCTTCAGTAAACATAGGTGTGTTTTTAGAGGCTGACGGCCGTTTATGGCATATATTCATGTATTCGAGTGTTAGCAAAGCAGAAGAAGCGAAACAAGACTTTGAGCATATCATTCACACTTTCCAGATTTTGCCGTAATTTATTAAGTGAATAAATAGCGCTGCTCTTTAGAATTCTTTAAAAAACAATAATTGTTCCCAAGGAAATAATCAATGAATCAAATCAACATCACCATTGTCCTTTGTCTGCTAATCTTCATAATGACCACAGGTTTTTCTTGTACCCCACCACCCACTAGCCTATTACGTAAAGCTATTGTGCAAGTCTGGAGACCCCCAAATGCGATTGGCGAGACGGGTGAACTGGAATCATTTGGTGTGATCGTCGGAAACGGTAGTCAGGTGTTAACAATCTTAGACTACGAAGACTACACTCCAAACACACTAATGGTTGTCACACAGGATTATGGCAAGTACACCGCCACAATCCAGATAGCTGACCCCCGCACCGGCATCACCTTGCTTAAACTGGATGGTGCTAGGTTGCCCGTGGCTACGTTGGGTAATTCAAGTATACCTGCGTATGGCCAAGAAGTGCGCATATGGGGATGGCGTGATTCCAGTCAACCTGCTCCTACGAGCTTTAAAGTTGTAGTCACGGCTGATCAGGCACCACGGCCATTGTTTTTTAGTGTGTCTTACCTCGGTGGTTCAGACATACCTGATATCCCGGGAACAGTGGTCGCTGATAGATTAGGCAATGTGCTTGGACTGACGACGACGTTCCACACACGGCTAGCTGTAGTGCTAGGACCCGTGGGTAGGGTACCACCCGTGGCTAGTATTAATAGCGCTTTAGAGTTATTATCAGGCAAGTTCGGATTAAGTCAATGGGCTTCCCGCTCGACGCTGTCGGCTATTGCGGATAGCTCTGGAATGAGCGGCTATTTCGCCGGAATCTTGCCATCGCCCTCAAATTATGACGAGATGAGTGTTGCCGTTCAGGATTTGTTGGGGAGACTGGGTGAACCCTTAAACACTGACGATCTATATTTCGATAACACATTTTGGTATCAGTCTCTACAGGGTACTATGCTAATCGTGGTGTTCCCTGACCCCGTAACTCTGAAGAATGTAGACGGCAAGACATTGGCTCAGGCAAAATGGGTAGGAATTGAATGGGATAGACTTGAAGGAAAACCTAATCGCCTGGTTTATGGAGATGTGGCTTATACAATCAAAGGTGGTTTTGAACTTGTCGGGGACCTCACGAATTTGCAGCAGTCGGTACCCCCTGTCCGGTAGTCCAGATGACCGGTAAGAATATGAAGAAATTACTCGAATCTGTTTTATCGAGGACCATTTGGTTTTAATGGCGTTGAGTAGAATGGTAAAACTGAGCCTTCTTGAAAAGTTCAGATATTAGATGTTCGGACTTACGTTTATCCGGTTATTTCATTTCCACAAAAGCTCTCTTTAGTAACAAGGCATCTTCTTCCAGATTAGGACTTTCGCAGATTACCAGCCCGCCAGCCTTAAAATCCTTTAGCGCCTGCAACAATTCCCGGTACGCGAAGTCGGAGTCTCGCAGGTCGAGATGGTTTTTCTCGCCGCTCTTACCGTAGGCAATCCCCGCCACGTGGATATGCATTTCTTTGAGCGCCGGTGCGCCCAGCCGCTCCTTTATCTGTGAGAGCACTGTCGCGAACTCATCATAGGAATTAAAGACTCCCGTCCGGGCATGCCAGTGCGCAAAATCAATGCAGGGCGCCACTCCGGGTATTTCCGACGCGAGACGGAGCACCTCATTCAGAGCGCCGAACTGGCTGGCTTTGCCCATGAGTTCGGGTCGTAACCTGACCTTAATCCCGTCTTTATCCAGTCGTTCCCGGACTTCCAGCAGATTCTTCTTAACTGTTTCGTAGACCTTCTCCAGGGGGTCGCCCAGATAGAAGGCGGGGTGAAAGGCAACATCACCGGCGCCACAAAGAGAAGCCGCGCGTGCGGCTTGAATCAATCTGACCTGACTGGCTTTCATTTTCTCCGGTTCGTGCGCGTTCAAATTGATGAAGTAGGGCGCATGGACTGATAATTTTATGTTCCGGTTAAGAGCAACCTGAGCAATCTGGCGGGCGCTCGTTTCACCGATATTGACTCCCATTACGAATTCTATCTCCAGTGAATCCAGTCCAAGCTCAGCAATGCGTTTGATACCTTCAACCGTTGAGTGCGGCGGAGCGGCGCTATGTGGTGTGCCAGCCGTGCCAAAGAGCAGTTTATTCATGCTAATCCTTTCCGCGATTATTGGCATAATATCCGCCAGCAGGGGTGATGTCAAGACGAGCTCTGCACATCATACAACTCAATGACACCATAGTCCGGGCTTGCTCATATCTGATATAATAAAGACAGTCAAGCTTAAGGAGTCCTGTTTCTGGAATCGTTAGAAATAGCGCGTAAAGCCGTTGAGGCGGCGGGGGAAAAACAAGCGGTGGACATCTCCCTTCTTGATGTCCGGGATGTTTGCACCTTCGCCAGTTATTTTGTCATCTGTAGTGGTGAGAGTGCACGCCAGTTACGGGCAATCTGCGACGAAATTGAGCAATCCCTGAAGAAGAACGGGGTGCGCGTCATTCACCGCGAAGGAACATCAGATTCCGGATGGATGCTTTACGACTACGGCGATGTCGTCGTCCATGTGTTTGCGCCGGCAGAACGCGACTTCTATCAATTCGATGAACTCTGGCATAAAGGCATCCCCGTCGTCAGGATTCTTTAACCGCTACAGATTTCATTCTTCCCGAAGAAGAGCGCTATTTCCTTCACGGCGTTTTCCGGCGAGTCCGAGCCGTGCACGGCATTATTCTGAATATCTACCCCGAAGTCTGCCCTGATTGTGCCTTTTTCCGCCTTTGCCGGGTCGGTGGCGCCCATTGTTTTGCGGATAAGCCCAATGGCATTTTGCCCCTCAAAGACAATCGCGACGATTGGAGCGGACGTGATGTAATCCACCAGCGCATTAAAAAAAGGTTTGCCCTCATGCACGGCGTAATGACGCTTCGCCAGGGCTTTATCCATGTGCAACAGCTTCATCCCTACAATTTTTAGCCCCCGCTGTTCAAAACGGTTGATAATTGCCCCTGCCAGATTCCGCTTTGTCGCATCCGGCTTAATGAGCACCAGCGACCTTTCCATTCGATTCGAACTCCTTTCTTCCTGAGCTTTATTTACAGTCAATACCTGTTTCACAACCCCCACATTCACCGCTTCCAGGCTGGATACTATTAAATCGGCTTCAGCTAGACTTTCAGCAGAGTGAGTATTAGTCACGGCAATACACTTCATCCCACCGCTCTTCGCGGCTCTGACGCCAGCCACCGCATCTTCAATCACCACGCAGTTTTCCGGACTGACACCGAGTCTCCGCGCCGCCAGCAGGTAGCCCTGGGGACTGGGTTTACCCTCGGTTACATCATACCCGGAGATAATGTGCTGAAAATGATGCTTGATACCCAGAGTCCCGGTGATGAGGTCGATGTTCTCCATCGGTGTAGAAGAAACCAATGCTTGCTGAAATCCAGCCTCATTAATATCCGCAAGCAATTTGAGCACGCCCGGAAGCGCCTTCACATTGTCTTTAATGAGACGGCGGAAAGCCACCTCTTTCGCCTGTGCAATGGCTTCAAACTTCTCCTGCGTAAAATCCTTGCCGAGCATCGCGCGAATGATTTCATCGTTCCTCATCCCGAAGACGTGCTTGAAATTATCGTCTGTGAAGGTAATGCCCGTCTGGTGAAAGGTCTCCTGCCACGACTTCATGTGGTACAGGCCGCTATCAACGATGACACCGTCCATATCCCACAATACGGCTCTGGTCTGATTATCAGTCACTGCTTTCTGCCTTTCTATTGCCTCTCTGAACATCGATAACGAAATGGGTCGCGGTCCCTTCTGCTACCACGGTTCCATCTTGTAGCCTCACGGCAGATACGCACTCTATCACTTTCCGGGTCTTTCTGGTGACATGGCTGGCAATGCTGAGCGGCATTCCAATGGGTATCAGGCGCTTCAGACGGGTCTCAAACCTGGCAGTAACACACCGTATCCCTTGGGAGGAGGCGGCATTGCTCATCGCTTCATCCAGCAAACACCCAACGATACCCCCGTGCAGATACCCGGGCCAACCCTGATACCGCTCGTCCGGAGTGAAGATGGCTTTAATACCCTTTCCGTCCGGCTCAAACTTCAGCTTCAATCCGATGGGGTTATCCTGTCCACACCCGAAGCACTGACTATACCCTTCGGGTAAATCTATTGCGACTTGAGGCCAATTTCCCATTTTTTACTCCCCTACACGTTGTCATTCCCGCCCCGTATCAGAGCCTGTCCCGTGCCCGAAACGGGATACGGGATAAACTCCGGCGGGAATCCAGAACTTCAGCTTTCTATATCTAAAAGGCGATATGCATGTTTTTAGCGGTTTTTTGCCACTGTGATTGACAGTCTACGTAAATAAACCGGCTGGAGAGTCGCCACATTATCCGTCTCACCGGCGGCAATCTTTATCATCCCCAACTCGGCAAGATAAGCCGCTCTACGCAAGTCGGTAGTCGGGGAAGCAATGACTGCCTTCTCTGCCAGCCGTGAAACCAACTGCGATGAGATAGTGGGCACGTACTCGCCACAGAACAGTGTCTTTCCTTGTATCTCCACACAGAGTTGTTCGACCGTCGTAATACGTTCGTCTCCAAGCTGTCGCCAGCCGGTCGTCTGGTTCTGATAGAGAGCGGTCGCGATTTCCCCGCGTCCCGCATTGAAAACAGGACAGACCGGCAAACCTGTTACGGCATACTGATAGGCTTCCACTTCCAGACTGCTGACACCAACGATGGGTATATTCAGACTGAAGGCAAGTCCTTTTGCGGCGCTGATGCCCACCCGCAGGCCATTGAAGCTCCCCGGTCCCTTCGCTATAATGACACCTGTCAGCGAACTCGCATCTTTCCCAACCAGCTTGAGAAGGTGCGCCAGGTTGGGCAGGAGCTGAATGGTATGATTCCGCCCGGAACGCCAGGTGAGTTCGGCAAGCGTCAACCTGTCTTCTACCAGCGCCAGTGAGGCAATATCTGTCGAGGTATCAATCGCAACCAGCACGCTCACTCCTTCACTTTCGTAGTGACGGATTTCTTCACATCTTCGAGCAATCTGACGTAACGCTCACCCTTCGGTTCGATTTCAAAAGAGCGTTCTGTATCTGAAACATAATTGATTTTTATCAGAAGATGGTCGTCAGGCAGAATACCCAGCCCCTTTTCCGCCCACTCGATGACGCAGACACCCTGCCCGTACAAATAGTCATCCAGCCCTAAATCGGCGATTTCGGCAATATTATCGAGTCGATAGAAATCCATGTGATAGAGAGGTAGTCGTCCGTGCAGTTCGCGCATAATGACAAAAGAGGGGCTGAGCGTGTATTCCTGAATATCCAGACCCCAGGCAATGCCCTGAGTCAGGCAGGTCTTGCCCGCGCCCAGCTGTCCCACCAGCAGGTAAATATCTCCGGGCATAGCCAGCCTGCCGATACTCCTGCCGAGTTCCCTGGTTTCTTCTGGGCTGTGTGTGATTAGTTTCCAGAGTTTCATATTATTTCTTGAAGGCATCCCATCCGGTTTTTTTCAGGGTAATAGGACTGCCGGCTTTATCGATAAGCATAACCTTGCCTGGATTTTTAGCAGTGATTTTTCCGATTACCGTCACCGGGCAGTCAAGAGCTTTCTTTACTCGCTGGATGACACGGGCGGGTGCTGTAAAGAGTAATTCATAATCCTCGCCGCCGTTCAACGCAAACTCTAAAGCTTTATCCCCAAAACACGCTTTCGCCACCGGCGATACCGGTACAAGGTAGATATTCAGACGAGCGCCTAAACGGCTCATTTCGCAGATATGGGTGAGGTCGCCTACCAGTCCGTCACTGATATCCATACCCGCTTTAACTCCATGTGCCACGAGCTTCTGCCCTTCTGTGACACGCGGATAGGGCTGTAAATGCGCTCTCCTCAGTTCGGTAGTTGCCTCCGGCGGGAATTTAAGATTACGAGTGAGCATCGCCAGCCCAGCGGCAGAAGCTCCCAGGGTATTGGTCACGGCAATTTTATCGCCTGGTTGTGCCGCAGAACGGGTGAGAACTTTACCGGTTGCGTTACTGGCGCACCCGACGACTGTGACACTGATGAAAACAATTGGAGAGCCAACCGTATCACCACCGACAATAGCAACTCCAAACTTCTCTGTCACGGCTATCATACCATCATAAAGAGCCTGTATGTCCTCGACTTTCGTGTCCGGCGGCAAGCCCAGTGAAATCAAAGCATACAGCGGGATGCCGCCCATTGCGGCAATATCACTCAGGTTGACAGCAATTGCTTTCCAGCCGAGTTCCTGCCAGGTGGTTGTTTTGAGAGAGAAATGAACACCCTCAACCAGTGAATCTACAGTGATAATCTGGAAGGGACTCCGCGGATGCCAGACGGCGGCGTCATCGCCGATGCCGACAATAAGTTGACGCCACGACTTCCATCGCTTATCGGTAGCTGCGGCGACCTGTCCGGCGAGCTTTTGAATAAGCCCGAACTCCCCGATTTTTGAGACCTTCATAGCGGAATTATAGCACTAAATATTGAGAAAACTCTAAATTCGAATACCTAAATCCTAATCCACCACCTTTTCTCCCCCTTGTGTAAGAAGTCACTTTTAGCCGTTCGTATGGTTCCTCACGAAGTATGAAAAAAATAAGGGTATCAGGAGACGCAATCCCACTTATTATTGTTATTCCGTATTCGATATGGAATCCTGTTCAGTTGGCTGAGAGATTCATTCGCTTCGCTCAGAATGACAATGGTATCCATTCCCATGTGGACACTGACAATCGACTGGAGGTAAAAAAGAAGAGCGGGTGCTTGTGACACCCGCCCCATATCTTCTATCTTTTACTCAAGAGCCTTATTTTGCTGGCTTTCTCTTCAGGGCTTCGCGCCGGACCTGTAGTTTCGCCAATTTCTCCTGAACCGCATCCTCCATTGTCTGGTCGAACTCGCAGGTGGCGCACTGGAAGCACCGGCTGCAGAGACGGTAGGAGACATCGCCCTTCAGGGCGTAGCGGCAGACCCTCTCGCTACCAAGCAGTTGCTCGAATTTCTTCAGAGTGGCTTCCATCTCGCCAGCCTCGCCTTTTGCCATTTTTTCCTGCATCTGCTGGTCGAATTCGCAGGTTATGCAATCGTAACCGTTCGTGCAGATGCGGTAGGAAATCATCCCCAACTTTTGCCAGAGGCATTCCTTAACTTTCCCGCCGGCAGTCGTCGTTACTGTCTCTGTCTTCGGGACAACCATCCCTTCCTTCGCCCGGCGAACCCAGATTCTCGCTTCGATATTTCCGGGAGCAACCTTGATTATCTCTTCGAATTCCTGTAAAGCTTCGGGATAGAGTCCCTCATCATAGTGCGCCTTGCCGCGGCGAAGCCTTGCCTGAATACCTTCCGGTGCATGTGCGACTACTTCCGCTAC
This sequence comes from Dehalococcoidales bacterium, assembly GCA_030654965.1. Classification (GTDB taxonomy): domain Bacteria; phylum Chloroflexota; class Dehalococcoidia; order Dehalococcoidales; family Fen-1064; genus JAURWL01. The sequence goes on from JAURWL010000075.1 coordinate 9,091, forward strand.
TATTGTCATTCCTTCCATCTTTTCCATTTTCTTTCCCTCCTTGCTCTTGAGTTTTTCTTTCCCTTGCATCTTCAGAATACCGCATCAAGAAATGCTCCACATCTGATTCAAGACGTAACATTTTCTACCAATCCGACCTATTCCGAAGGCAGTATTATAGGCAATGATTTGTGCTTTAGAGTAAGCATGGAGTACCACCAGCGGGATACTGCAATAAGCCAATAATCATAGTACATCGCGGATTTTGAATGTGGTTAATAGTTTACTTCATTGAAGTCCGTAAATAGCCTGCTTCTACCCGGCAACCATATTCCAGATTTCTTTCTCCAGCCATAGCCGAGATTTTACTACTCATATTGAAGTAGTCGGACAAGGTGGGTTACAATGACAGTGAGGATAGAGATAACATAATGACGAAGATACGGGTATTGCTGGCAGAAGACCACGCAATCATGCGTGAGGGCATACGTGAGTTCATCGGGCGGGAGACTGACATGGAAGTGGTAGGGGAAGCCGGCGATGGTGAGGAAGCAGTAAAACTGACCGCTCAGCTCAAGCCCGATGTAATCGTTATGGACATCCGCATGCCCAAACTCAATGGCATTGAAGCCACCAAACAAATCAAAGCGCAGTTCCCCTCCACCGCTGTGCTCATCCTGACTGCTTATGACAGCGACCAGTATATTTTCGCCCTGTTAGAAGCGGGTGCGGCGGGTTATTTATTGAAAGGTATCCGCCCGCACGAATTAATTGATGCTATCCGCGCCGTTTATGCCGGCGAGTCCGTGCTACATCCCGTCATCGCCAGCCGAGTCATTCGCCGTGTCGTCACCCCTGCCACAGCAGATACCAAAGCTGTTGGACCGCTCAGTGACCGCGAGATGGAAATCCTGAAATTTGCCGCCAAGGGCATCAGCAATAAAGACATTGCCGAGCAACTTTTTCTGAGTCCGCGTACCGTCCAGGTGCATCTAGGTAATATTTTCAATAAATTGGGAGTGGCTTCACGTACGGAAGCCGTACTGTATGGATTGAAACGCGGCTGGCTTACTCTGGAAGACCTGCCGTGAATAATCGCTCAGAAGTAGAGGAGTTATTACTGGCGAGCCCGCAGAAGCCGGATAGAGCTCCCCCTTTCTGGCGCAGTAAGCACTTCTGGGCAATTGTGATACTCTTCATTATTGGTATTCTTCTGCACTATCCTCAACAAATCCTGCGTATCAGTTCACCCACCGCTCTTACATTCATAGGGTCACAGGGATTTTCTGCCGAGCGTATCTTTTTCCTGATACCCATTTTTTATGCTGGTTTCGCCTTCGGTCTGATAGGTGGTGTCGTGAGTCTGCTCTCAAGTGTCATCATCATGTTACCCCGGGTAACTATAGTCTCCTCCGACCGTGCAGACGCAGTTCTTGACATTGCCGTTATCACTGCTATCGGCGTCATGCTAAATCTCTGGCTGGAAGGACACCGTCGTGAGTTGGGTCGCCGGGAGCAGGCTTTCCAGACACTGGAGGTCGCTAAGCACGAAATCCAGCAGTATGTTCAGGCAGTAGAGAATAACGAAAAAGCTCTGGCGACTATCAACGCTGTTTGCCTGGTCGCATCACAGTCGCTCGATTTACGGAAGGTGCTGGATACCACAGTGGAGCGGGTGCGGGACGCTATGGACCTTGATGTAGCGCTCGCCTTCCTCCTCAATGAAGAAAAACAGGAATTGGAACTGATTGCCTATCGCGGTGTCTCTTTGGAATTTGTCTGGGGACTTCAGGGCTTAAAAGTAGGCGAAGGTTTCAATGGCACCGTTGCTCAGACCGGTGAGCCGCTATTGGTCGCCAATGCCTCCAGCGACCCCCGTCTCACCCGGGAAGTCGTCAAGCAGGAAGGGATACTGACACAACTCGTTGTCCCGTTAAAATCCAAGGAGAAGGTGGTCGGGACGCTCAGTGTCGCTGGGCATTACGCGCGCGTGTTTAAAGAGGAAGAGATTGACCTATTGACGACAATCGGACGTCAGGTAGGCGTGGCAATCGAGAACTCAAGGCTCTACGAGCAGGCGCGCCGTCACGCCGAAGAACAGAAAGAACTGCAGGAAATACTGCGTTACTACCTCCGGCAGGTCACGCGCGCCCAGGAAGAGGAGCGCCAGCGTATTGCCCAGGAACTACACGATGACACAATTCAAGACCTGGTACTGCTTCTTCACAATATCGACCGCTTTTCCAGTACTGCCGACTTTCTCCCGCCTCAGGAGATACTCTTCCTTGAGGAATTGCGGCAACGCATCCACGTCATCTCCGATGAGGTGCGCCGCTTCACTCAGGACTTGCGCCCTTCCATACTCGATGACCTGGGATTATTGCCGGCGCTGGAATGGCTCGCCCAGGATGTCAGCAAGCATTTCGACATAATAGTCAACTTCTCTTCCATCGGACAGGAGCGCCATTTTGACCCGGAAACCAGGCTAACCCTATTCCGGATTGTGCAGGAAGCATTGCGTAACGTGTGGAAGCATTCCGGCGCAACCGAGGCACAGATAAAGGTGGAATTCACAGATAAAAAGACGACTTTTACAGTTGTGGATAATGGCAAGGGCTTTGAACTACCGGAGCGAGTCGAGGACCTGGCACAAGCCGGCAAGCTCGGGCTGGTAGGGATGCAGGAGCGCGCCCAGCTTATCGGCGCACAACTCAAGGTACAGTCACAGCCGGGCAAGGGCACTACCGTCACCATTGAATTACCGAATTTGGCAGGCTAATGCGCATTGCGATTCTGGCGGATATCCATGCTAACCTGACCGCTTTCGAGGCGGTACTGGCTGATGCGGCACAGCAAGGTGGTGTTAACGAGTTCTGGTGCCTCGGCGACGTGGTCGGTTATGGTCCCGACCCGCATGAATGTATCGCACTTCTTCAGAAGGTCTGCAAAGTCTGTGTTGCCGGCAACCACGACCGGGCGGCGGCAGGCAAAATTGATACCTCCGACTTCAATCCACGGGCAGCTGAAGCAAACGAATGGACGGCGCAACAACTTACACCTTCAGATGTTAAGTATCTGAGCAATCTGCCGCTTACCATCGAAAAGGGCGAGTTTACGCTGGCGCACGGTAGTCCCCGCGACCCCATCTGGGAATACCTGTTTTCCGTAACGGAGGCGGCTGAGAACTTGACGGCTTTCAGCACACCGTACTGCTTTGTGGGACACACCCACCAACCGCTGGTTTTTACCTTCGGTAGACTCAAAGAGGGCGGGGTGACAAAACTGGAGCATGAGAGCGAGGTTGTTCTGGCGGAAAAGCGACTGATTTTGAATCCGGGCGGCATTGGTCAGCCACGAGATGGAGACCCACGCGCCAGCTACGGCATTTACGATAGTAGTATACGCACGTTCACCCTTTACCGCGTTGCGTACGACATAGAAGCCGTGCAGGAGCGGATGCAGGCGCACGGACTACCGGCGATGCTGATAGCGAGGTTGGGGGTGGGGAGATGAGGGAGAGGGTTCTAACACTCCTACAAATATCAGGCACGGACTTTATCGCGCCTGGTCTTGTGTTTTTCCCGAACAATCAAGGAAATATCTAAATCCAGCGCATCAGCAACCTTGAAAAACGTGCGGAGTGTTGTATTGTAATCACCTTTTTCCAATCTGGAGATAGCAGGTTGTTTTGTTCCGATAACTTTTGCAAGCTGGGTTTGGCTCATCCGCAACTGGTTTCTACGCTCAATCAAGCCACGAATCATATCGTATTTTGGCTTCAATGCTTGATATTCCGCGTAAACACCCGGTCTTTGAAGTAACTCCGCCTCGAATTCTTCGTACTTCGGGGCTTCTTTGTTTTTCATTTTTTTGACACCTGTGCAATTATTACGGATATTATAACATAGTTGTTATATTGCACATTATAATTCTGAAACTAAGAAGCCCCCTCTTCCTCTTTTCGATTTGGGGGCTTTTATTTGTTTAAATCTTAATGCAGGCTACGCGTGTGCCATCAAGCCGCCGTCAACAAACATAAACTGTCCGGTGGTAAACTCGGTGACATCTGATGCCAGATAGACCACCAGTGAACCGATTTCTTCCGGTTTACCGTAGCGTTTCTCCGGGATGTAGCGTGCCAGCGTCTCGTCCACCGGCTTGCCGGGTTCGGTGAACCAGCCGGTGCCGATGGCATTGACCGTGATACCCTGTAAAGCCCACTCCAGAGCCAAGGCTTTGGTCAACTGGAGCACACTGCCCATTGCCACACAGTAAGCAGAACCATTGGCAATCCCGCGCTCGGCGAGACCGGAAATGATATTGATAATCCTGCCCTTTTTCTGCACCAGCATCTGTTTGCCGGTGGCGCGGCAGAAGTTCAT
>JAURWL010000076.1 GCA_030654965.1 Dehalococcoidales bacterium
CTTGGGGTTCTGGAATAAAAACGTCTAGTTTCCAAACATCCGTGCCATCGGTAAACCATCTCCCAATATCCTCAGTTGTGATGTTGGGCTTACGGCGGTGATTGGCTGGTTTTACTTCTACTTTCGGTGGGCGGTCCAGTCTCTTTTTAGGGGTATTCACTCCTGTTGATTGCTGTTCATTGACGTCTGTTGCCTTTTTGATTTCCATATTCTCTCCTCTGTTTTCTTGCCAGTGTTCGGGGTTTAAGCCGACTTTCTTGATAGCTTCGTCTCTGGTCTCGCCTTCAAGTTCAACCTCATTATCCCCGACTTGCAATGTGAACTTAGTCATTTTACTTATCCATCATCGGGTTGAAAGTCCCGACAATTTTTAGCTCCGGGAAGTGCCCCTTGATTTGCATTTTCAGACGTTGCAGTCGGCGCTCTTTGAACTCTGCCTCCTGCTGAACTGGGTTTACAAATGGAGTGCTTCGAGTGGGTGTTGTAGCTGACTTCGAGACTGTATTTTGATGAGGCGTAGGCTGCGCGTCATTGTAATAGGCGGCTTAGAGACTGTACTGGGTGTGGAATTTGCCGCGCCAACCATGAACAATACGAGGCTTACGCCCAGTCCTATGGCCCAATATCTTTCCGTTTTCTTCTTTATTGCACTCCATATCAGTAATACGATGCAACCTATAAAGGCGAGAAAACCGATTATGGCTAAGGCGACCATACTAAACCTTCCATGCTTTTTTGAGGTCTATTTATAGTTTTACAGTGGGTTATCCATGAGGCATTGTAAGCTACATGCCCGACTCTTTCAAGTGCTCCTTTTTATTGTGTCCGATAATTCCATGTACCGGCGCCGGCTCACGTTCAAAGCGGAGCTGGCATTTTGCTACTAATTTGCTAATAGACTGAATGAAACGCGTTGTAACTAGTTGGTATTCTACGCTCAATTCACGTCTGAAAAAAGCGACCACAGAGACTTAGTTGTACACAGTGGTATAATTATTATATGGGCGAATGGATGACCGTTGAAGAGGCAGCGGGTCATCTGAAAATAAGTGAGTCATGTGTCCGTAGGCACATTAAGACCGGGAAGCTCCCCGGTTACCCGTCAACGTCCCGGCTCGGCGAATCTTTGACCTAAGTTATTCTCCCTCCAATCGCGATATTTGTAATCCCAAAGCATGGTAAACCGTAGGTGTTCAAGTCCCTCCCTTAGTGGTTTTCAGAGAACAATAGAAAAGGAGAATTGATGGCGCAGACTACCTCAGCAGAGGAATGGCTGAGCAAAGGGCTAGTTCTGTTCGAATACAAAGAGTATGAAAAAGCCGTTATGGCTTTCGAGCAAGCTATTAGAATTGTCCCCCATTTAGCCGAGGCATGGGCGAAAAAGGGAAATGCCCTGCGTGCTCTGGATCGGCACAACGAAGCTATCTACGCTTATGATGAAGCGATCAAGATCAATCCTGGTCTGACCGAAGCCTGGTTGAACAAAGGCATTACCCTGAATACCTTGAACCGGCCGGAGGAGGCCGTCGTTGCTATTGGCGCAGTCATCACCATCAACCCTGATAACCCATATGCCTGGTACCATAAAGGAGTTGCTCTCTACTTGGCGGGTAAGCTGGAAGAATCACTAAATGCTTATGACCAAGCTCTCGCTCTTAACCCAAGTACCCAGAAGGCCTGGAATAGAAAAGGGGTCGCCCTCCAAAAACTCGGTAGATACAAACCTGCGATCAAGGCCTATGACGAAGCCATCCAGCTAGACCCTTCCGATGCAGAAGCATGGAACAACAAGGGTAACGTTTTCCGCGAATTGGGCAGACACGAAGAGGCTGTCACAGCATATGATGCAGCGGTGAGAATTGACTCCGGATACACCGGAGCCTGGTGCAATAAGGGCAACGCTCTCATGGACTTAGCCCTCTTTGACGAAAGCATCAAGGCATTTGACGAAGCAATCAGAATCGATCCAAACAACGCAGATGCATGGTATGGCAAGGGTATCGGACTACTCATGTCAGGTAAACACCGGGACGCCCTGAGGGCTTTCATGCGAGCCACGGAAATTGACCATAATCATGCGATGGCGTGGTTCAATAGAGGCCTTGTCCTCACCAAACTTGACAGAAAAGAAGATGCGGCCAAGGCTTTTGAGCACACTGTGCGGATTGACCCCAAGAACACAAAGGCGTGGAAAAACCTGGGCATGGCTCTCGATGACTTGGGCAAGCATGAAGAAGCTGTCAAGGCTTATCAGCAGGCACTTAAGACCACGCCTGATGCCGCGTGAACCCCGGCGTTGAACCACCCCATCAATTATCCCGGTACCGAACAAAAGTCTCACGTTTAATGGGTACGATTGATCTGACTTACATAATTAGTACAAAATTTGGCGTTAATTTGGCGTTAAACTGAATAGGACTGGTTAATACTAAATCGTACTCTAGCTTCAAAACGGGTTTTTCGCAACTAACACAAACGTACTAGTTTGAGCGTAATGCCACCCATTGGTATACCTAGCCTAGAATTAGGAAACCGCTGCTCTTCTTGGGGACTGAACATTTCATCGAACGGTGCAATGCGACGTATTGACATAGGTAGGGTAGTCGATTAGAGTGTGTTTTATAGGGTCGTGTAGTCCCGCTGATAATGGCGTATCGCGGTATAGTAGTTTTGGCCCAGCCATTAAGGAAAGTTTAAAGGAAAAATATAGCAGGGAAGAGGAGTCCAGGTATGCCGGATTCACATAGGGATTCCATCACGGTTATTAAAGAGCAGTTGGGTGGTGGAACACACCTGACCAGTCTCTTATTCAGTCCCGGTGGTAACGTGTATGTCCTCACCTATCAGAAAGACGGACAGAAGAAACATACCCTTGTCGACGCCGGTGATGATCGCTACCACGACGAGATGTTGAGCATCCTGGTTGAGAATGATGTTGACCCCACTAACATCGAGAGGATAATCATCACGCACTGCCATCCTGACCACACTGGACTGGCGTACTTGCTGGCTAGGGAATCGGGGGCAAAGATTACTGCCCATCAAGCCTTCAGGAGTTTCGTCGAAAGTGGGGGCAGCCAGACGGAACGCAGATGGCTGGGTGACTTCGACCCGTCCCCGTTGAGGGAGTGCGATATCGAGTATCTCGCTGAATCCGATGCAGGTGACACGGTCAGGCTCGCTGAAATTGATTTCCCAAATTTGGCGGAGGCGGTCGATATCGGGGAAGGGGGACGACTTAATATCCTCGGCAGCTCGAAAACCGGAATGACCCACAGCCCTGATCAGTTAGTTGTGCTTTACTCACCGCGGAGTGACCCGCATCCCCACGTCCAGACAATCGGTGGTTTCCGGCCTACGGATGACATCATCTTTTCCGGTGACCTCTGGTTGATGAGAGGTCCGATGTTCAATCATGGTGGTACCGATATTATGTGGCACCTGAGAGTTGGCTTACGCCAGATGAGGAACATGATGCCTGGTGGGTATATGATGGGGAGAGATCCCCGCGAACAGGATGCAAAGGCGAAGGACGCGCTGAAGAGAGGCTTCTGCTTAATCAGGGTGAAGCCCGGGCACGGTGATGAGTTTTTAGGGAGCCGAATCATCCCACGCAGCCTGCTGGCGGACAATGATATGCTGGTTGAATTTGGCTACCCGCTGAGTGCAGGCAAAGCGGTACTGAGGTCGGCGGAGCTGGCTCCGAGGGTATCCGCCCGGCGCGAACAGGCGTATGTCAGCTTTGCGGAGGAACTAACTCTATGGATGGGGCTTGGCTATACGCCGGACGAGATAAGCGAGCTCCTCGTCCGTATATACCGCGAGCAAAGTGGAGGAGGCCCGCTGGTTGAGATGGACCGGCAGGAAAGAAGGGAACAGCTCAGGGGTTTACTGACCAGATTGAAAGGGGACGAAGCGCAGCCTGCCGAGATTCGTCAACTGGCTGAGTCTACGCAGTCCCTTCTGGAGTTAACTCGTATCTGAAAGCAAGTGAAAAATATAATGTCAAAAGAACATCTAGCGACGGTTTGTGGACTATACTGTGGTGCCTGTGGTTTATATCGTGCCCGCCGAGACGGCAATCCGGCTCAACAGCAGGAATTACTGAAAACACTTGCGGAACGCTGGGGAGTATCACTAGAGGAAGTAGATTGTGAAGGCTGTCTCAGCGGCGGCAAACTCAGTCCTTATTGCCGCAATTGTCAGATTCTGCGATGTCCCACCACTAAAAAAGACGTTAAACGATGCTCTGATTGCCCTGATTTTCCCTGTGACCTCATCATAAGCTTCAACAATGACGGGGTACGTCACCACGCCGAGGTACTGGATAACATTAAACACCAGCACAAGATTGGTATTCAAGCTTGGCTCAAAGAGCAGGAGCAGAGATGGCAATGCCCACAATGCGGCACACCGACGGCATGGTACACTCGTGTCTGCGACAAGTGTGGGAAGAAGCAACCCTACCGCCTATCGTCACTACCGCGCGATAAAAAGTAACGCGGTTACTCTAAAATGAAGCTCCCTATGATGAAGTGCTACTTCTGTTACTTTTGGTAGTCTGCAATTGCACAAATCATCTTATCGTGCAATCGGGAGGCTTCTTTACTAGAAAACGAGCGGCGAGTCACTTAACCAGGCTGAAAGCTAAACTAAAGGTTCTTTGTTCCGTACACTCAGCTCCACCAAAGGGGACTCGAACCGCCTGATATCGTATGCTAAAAGCCGATTCAAATAGATGGTTACCGAGGAAGCCGGAATGATATGACTACTACCCCCGGTTACGGCCGTTATTATAGTAATCGAAGGCATTTTTCAGAGCCATGGCGCCGCGCGGGACAGAGGGGAATGCGGGAATTCCCCTCTCCTGTAAAATATTCATGATGTCTCTGTCTTCGTTTGCCGCATCGGAGGTATTGAGTAAAACCATGGTTATCAATGGCTTGTTAAGCTGTCTTATATCTTCAAGAATTCCCATGGTTCCCTGCAATTGTTCGCGGGTAATGTGCCGACCGGGTCTTGTGGATACGAAATAGGCAATGTTATCGATGTTGTTATCTCTCGCTACTATGCTCATAATGCGCTTCATATCCCGGCGCACCGGTCCTGCGGTATCTATTGGATTGCGGTAGCTCCCACCTACCACTTCGAAGAAGGTCTCCAGTTCCGCATAAGATTCCCTGGTAAGCCGTGGTACACTCAGACCCGCTTCGACGAATACATCCGTGCTTGTGACAGACTGGCCTCCAGGTCCCCCGGCAATGGCTACCCGGTTACCGCGCACGGTTGGGAGGAAGAGTAATGCCTTGAGCGTGTCGATAAGCTCTTCTACACTTCCCACCTGAATTGCGCCGCACTGCTTTAGCGCAGCATTCCAGATACTACTTGATGAGGCAAGAGAGCCGGTGTGCGAGGCAATGGCGCGCCCACCGTCTTCCGTCCGTCCGCCCCGCCAAATCACAACCGGTTTCCGGGCAGCGACATCCCTCAATACTGACATAAATCGCCTGCCATTTTTTATCCCTTCCAAGTACATACCGATGGCTTTTATCGCTGGGTCGCGCCCGAAATATTCCAGAAAATCAGGAGAGTCAAGCACAATGCCGTTGCCAAAACTTGCCGATTTGTTAATATTTACCCCTTGAAAATGAGCCTCCATACTGAAGCCGATGGCAACGCTCCCACTTTGTGAGATAAATCCCACCGGACCAGAATCACCGAGGTACTGGTCTTCGTTCTGTCTGATGCCAATCCCGGGATTGTAAAGCCCCATGCAATTGGGTCCGATGAGATGAAAATTTGCCGCCTCCGCCCTGGCGATAAGCTGACGCTCAAGCTCTCTCCCCTCTTCCGTATCGGTCTCGGAGAAGCCGGAACTGAAAAAGTGAGCCGCGGCTACGTCCTTGCGGATGCAGTCATCCAGCACTGCCGGAGCGGCTTTTCGAGCCACTGCCACAATTACCAGGTCTACAGGTCCCGGAACATCTAGAAGACTGGTGAAGTTTTCTACGCCTAGCGCCTTAATATCCTCAAACGAATTCGGATTGACATGGACGGAATACAATTTCCCCTTGAATTCTTTTTGCCCCCGAATCCATTCGAAGTTACTTGCTTTGCTGTCTCCAACCACAACCACAGTCCGTGGATTAAAAGCCCGCTCTAATTTGCTAAAATCTACTTTCACAACATATCTCCTACGTATCTGAACTGATTTGAGTTCCTGTTTACCCGCTAGTCTGTCGAACCGCACGTTGCTGTATTTTTTGTTCACCTATAATATGATTATAGCAAGTGATAAGTCAATTTAAATTGTATGTAATGCCGCCTATAATCGCAAACATGAATCCCTTTACAAAAAGCCGCTACTCCATCTATCATTGGTCATAGAATCACCGAATCTCTATATCGGGAAGCAGAATGCTCAAGTCGCTACGTGTTGATGACAATGCCCCGTGGAAACAGCGCTATCGGGCGCCGATAATTGCCGGGTCGCAACTGGCGCGCGCGAAACCGACGCGCGGTCTTGTGACGCACACTGAATCAGGACAGTACCAGCTTTATGCCTGGGATGTAACTTCAGGTGGACTGCGCCCGTTGACACGCCGGCCGGAAGGCACCGTGTTTGGCGTGATTTCTCCCGATGGTCGTTTTATTTATTATCTGGAAGACAATAAGGGCAATGAAATCGGGCATTTTGTACGGGTGCCATTTGAAGGTGGTGAGCCGCAGAATATTACCCCGAAAATGCCACCGTATTCAGCCTTCGGTATGAGTACCAGCCGTGCCGGTAATATGCTGAGCAGTACCATTTCTAACAACGAAGGTTTTCACGCCATCGTATGGCAGGTTGGCAAAGACGACTCTATTGGAATGCCGAAAGAATTGTATCACAGTCGCAAGATGATGTTCGGGCCCACCCTTTCCCAGAGCGGCGAGATTGGTGTCATCATGTCCACGGAGCGTACCACGTTCCAGCACAACGGTTTGATAGCTTTCGATACCGCCACCGGCAAGCGGATTGGGGAGCTCTGGGATAAAGGGGCGAGCCTGATGGCGTCCACATTCTCCCCACTGCCCGGCGATTTTCGTTTACTGGCAACATCGACCCGGACAGGCAATAACCGGCCTTTCCTTTGGAACCCGGTGAGTGGGGAGCGAAATGACCTCAATCTGGCTAAACTTACCGGTGATATATCTCCAATGGACTGGTCACCGGACGGCAAACGCATTTTGCTGTCAAATTCAAAACTGGCGGTACAGCGTCTTTATATTTACGACCTGACAACCGGCGGATTGACGCAATTAGACCATCCGGGCGGTTTTTATGGCATCGGGACGGGTTTTATCCCGACCACAGTTTTTGCCCCGAACAACGAAATTATAGCGGGTTGGCAGGACTCCACACATCCCCCGCAAGTCATCGCTCTTGACAGCCGTACAGGCAGAAAGACACGTACTGTATTGTCAGCCGGTGATGTGACGCCGGGCAAACCCTGGAAACACATCACGTTCACCTCAATCGACGGCGAAACCATTCAGGGCTGGCTGGGCTTGCCGGATGGTAAGGGTCCCTTCCCGACTATTCTCCATACGCACGGCGGACCCGAAACCGCAACCGTTGAGTATTTTATGCCGAACAGCCAGGCGTGGCTCGACCACGGATTTGCGTGGCTGGCGATTAACTACCGTGGTTCGACCGGATTCGGGCGCGCCTTCCGGGAGAAAATCTGGGGGGACCTGGGTCACTGGGAGATTGAAGATATGGTGGCGGCGCGTGACTGGCTGGTGAATGAAGGTATTGCCGACCCCCGACAGATTATGCTAACCGGCTGGTCTTACGGAGGTTACCTGACACTGCTCGCCCTCGGCAAACGTCCCGACCTCTGGGCGGGTGGCATGGCGGGCACGGCAACTGTCGATTGGGCGATGGAGTACGAAGACTTATCGGCTGCCATGAAAGGCTATTCCGTAGCGATTATGGGGGGAACGCCACAGGAAAAACCGGAGCAGTATGCTAAAAGCTCCCCGATGACCTACATAGAGAATGTGAAAGCGCCGGTGCTCATCATTCAGGGTCGCAATGATACGCGCACCCCGGCTCGCCCGGTGGAGGCCTACGAAACCCGACTGAAAGCGCTGGGTAAACCGATTGAGGTGCACTGGTATGATGAGGGGCATATGGGGGGAGGGGTGGAGCAGGACATTCAACACATGGAGCTAATGCTACGCTTTGCGTACAGGGTGCTTGGATATTGAACTGCAATGAAGTATTTAAATCAATAGTTGGCTATCAATGGATAGAAATATAACAGTACGATTACTCGAAGAACAAGATATTCCAGTAATTTATTCATCGTTTGAAAAAGCTGGATGGAATCGCCCGCCATTGCTCCTGGAGAATTATCTCTTTGAACAGAGTAAGGGAAATCGCACTGTTATTGTCACGTATCTAAAGGCAGAATTCGCAGGGTACGTTACTATCAAGTGGAAGTCGGATTACCCGCCATTTGCAGAAAAAGGAATACCTGAAATCGTAGACCTCAATGTTCTTCCCTCATTTCAACGTCGGGGAATAGGTAGTGCATTAATGGATAGAGCTGAAGAACTGATATATAAGTGCTCGCCGATTGCCGGTATTGGTGTAGGATTGTTTTCTGACTATGGACCAGCCCAATGCATGTACGTCCTAAGAGGTTATGTTCCCGATACACTAGGATTAGCTTACAAGGGGCAACGTGTCACCAGAGGTCAACAAGTCAACGTTGATGATGACCTGATTTTGTATTTCACTAAAGAGCGGCAAAAAGGCTCCAGCTAATTACATATTTTCTGTTATCGCCAGCATCTGCACATCTTCACTTGGCATCCGGTGCTTAGATTCTCTTGATAGCTACGTAAAATCCTTGCTTCTCCGTATCTTTCCCATTAAGAGACTGCTGAAATTGTCTTTGTCCAGAACCTCTCCCTTTAAGAAAGGGAGATTGAGAGGGATTCATCCTGAAGGATTTAAAATCTCCCTTATTCCCCCTTTTCCAAAGGGGGAAACTTGTTCTTTATGTCACTTTTTCAACTCTCTGGTTAGGCAAAATACCCTCTTGACAACATCCCCAAAGTATGCATATACTAATGTAGATACATAGATATGTCTATATAAATAGTAGTAGGAGGACTTGATGTCTAAATACGACCGCGAGCTATATCGTATCAAGGCGGACTTCTGTAAAACCCTCGCCGACCCAACACGCCAGATGATGATTGCCGAATTGCGTTCTGGCGAAAAAACCGTCGGGGAGATAGCGGAGGCAATCGAAATCGTCCAGCCGGCGGCATCGCATCATCTTGCGGTACTGCGGGCTAAAGGTGTGGTACAAGCCCGGCGTGAAGGTCCGAACGTCTACTACAGCCTGGTTAATCCGAAAATCGCCGAGGCATGTGACATGGTGCACCAAATCTTAATGAGTCAAATGGCAAAGAACCGTGAGTTCGCCAACCGGATGATGGCTTAGACAGAGCAACCTGATTATATATCTGGAGGAGGATAAATGGAGAGCAACAACGGCACAACAATCATCGTAATGAGCGGCGAGATGGATAAGGTCATGGCGGCTTTCAATATCGCTATCGGAGCTGCCGCCATGGGAAAAGAGACCAACATGTTTTTCACTTTCTGGGGACTCAAAGCCATACAGAAGGGGAATTTCACCGGTCGCAGTTTTTTTGGTCGCATGATGGGGCTTATGAACCGGGGTGGTATCAACCGTATCGGTCCGTCTCAGTTCAATTTCTGGGGAGTGGGCAGATGGATGTTCAAGCAGATGATGAAGAACCATCACATCACACCACTTGAAGAGCTCCGGAAAATGGCAATGGATTTAGGGGTTAAGCTCATGCCCTGCCAGATGAGTATGGAAGTCATGGAAATCAGGCTCGAAGACCTGATTGATGGCGTCGAGGAATCATGCGGTGTCGCCACCATGCTCGAAAGAGCCGACCGCTCGAAGCAGACACTCTTCATATAAACTTTTAAACTTTGAAAGGGGAAAAGATGACAGAAGAACTGAAGACAGTCGCCACAATAGACCTGAAAGGGCTCGTCTGCCCCATTCCTATAGTTAAAGTGAGCCAGGCAATAAAACAGGTTAAGGTGGGGGAAGTTATCGAAGCCTTTGCCACGGACCCGGGCGTTCTGGGCGACATTCCTGCCTGGTGCAAGACCTCCGGCAATGAATTAGTAAAGATGGAGCGCGTCGATAAGGTATTCCGTTTCGTAGTACGTCGTCTTGTGTAACGAAAGGCGGAAGTGAGGCTGTAAGTGTTAAGTGATGGTTTCGTTCACTTCGTTGAGTATGAACTCCAGGTAATTGCCCTGGCATGGCTGTTCGTGCTCTATGCAATTAAAATACTTCAACTATTGCGTCTGCCGATGCTCCGGGAAAAAGGTCCCGGCAAGGGGAGTGCCGTCTCGGGCGCCCTCCGTTCGTACGCTAACATTTTTTTGCCGTGGTCGATGGAAAGCAGTAAGAAGCACTTCTGGCGCTGGGTGGAATTCGGGGCTTACCATGTAGGTGCGGGGATAGCGATTCTCAATACATTCACTTCTCCCTTCGCACCGGGAATGATGACACAACCTGTACGGTGGGCTTTCGCCATTTTAATTGCGCCTGCGCTCCTTCTGGGGCTGGTAAAACTGGCGCGTCGCATCACCCGACCGGAAATGCGTCTGATTAGCACGCCTGACGACTATTTTTCCCTTGCCAGCGTCGAGCTCTTTTTCTTCTCCGCCATCATGGCGTTGCTGTTGAACACTCCTTTGTGGCGCACAGTGTATTTCCTTATCACCGCAGGTTTCCTGTTCTACGTGCCCTTCAGTAAAATATCACACTACGTTTACTTCTTCTTTGCCGCGACGATTACCGGAGGCCGGTACGGATGGCGCGGGGTCCGTCCGCCAGCGAGGGAAGTAAAATGACAACAGAGTTAGCAACTAAGGAACTGGAAAAGAAATACAATAAATTGGTGGGCACGGCGGCATCGAATATGTGCGCCCATTGTGGCTGGTGTATGGATTCCTGTCATGTGTACCTTGCCAACCACGACCCTGAGGTTACACCGGTAGCTAAAGCGGAGAGAATACGGCGCGTCTATAAAAAGAATCACGACTGGCTCAGTAAAATATTCCCCTTCTGGACCGGTGCGAAAAAGTTGACCGATGAGGAACTTCAAAAATGGGTAGAACTTGCCTATCGAGATTGTACGCTGTGTGAACGGTGTGTGGTGAATTGCCCGATGGGAGTCGAGACTCCTCAATTAATCGCCGCCGCCCGCTCTGCCCTTACCTCAGTGGGAAAAGCCCCGGAGATACTGACGCAACTGGCTGACATGGCTATCAGTCGTGAAGAAAACGCCGAAATCTACCGGGATTTCTTTCTGGAACAGATAAAAGAAATTGAAAAGCAGTTGCAGGCACATCTCGGCACGACTGATGCCAGCATTCCTATTGACAAAGAAGGGGCGCGTATTCTGTATGTGCCTCTTTCGGGCGCTCACACCATCCTTCCGGAGGCAATTATCTTCAACGTGGCACGGGAATCATGGACGCTGAGTATGTTCGAAGCCTCCAACTATGGTGTTTTTCTGGGTGATACTGCTAAAGCGAAGCGCATCGCCGAGCGTATCATCAACGAAGCCAAGCGATTGAAAGTCAAAGAGGTTGTTCTCACCGAGTGTGGGCATGCTTACACAACTATGCGCTGGGAAGCGCCGAAATGGTTTGGCGGTCCCCTGCCGTTTCGCGTGCGCAGTATCCTGGAAGTGCTGGATGAATATGTCCGGGACGGGCGCCTCAAATTTGACCCTTCTAAAAACAGCGAACCTGTCACCTACCATGACTCCTGCAATCTGGGACGCAAAGGCGGTTTACTGGAAGAACCTCGCCGCGTCTTGCGGGCAATTGCTCAGGATTTCCGGGAGATGACCCCGAATCGCTTGCAGAGCCTCTGCTGTGGCGGTGGGGCTGGACTGGTGGCGATTGCAGAATGGAGTGAAGCCCGTATCAAGGCAGGTAAACCCAAGG
Organism: Dehalococcoidales bacterium; assembly: GCA_030654965.1. Lineage (GTDB taxonomy): Bacteria > Chloroflexota > Dehalococcoidia > Dehalococcoidales > Fen-1064 > JAURWL01. The sequence continues at coordinate 12,074 of JAURWL010000076.1, forward strand.
CAGACCAGATTCGTCAAACGGGCGCTAAAATAGTCGTGACCTCCTGTGATAATTGTCGTCACCAGATAACTGAACTGAACGAACACTATAATCTGGGCATCAAAGTGACCAGTCTCTGTGAACTGACGGTGCAGGCGCTGGTTCTCCCGGACGGAGCTATGGCGTCCACAAATTCAAAGTAATTATTCAAAAAGAGAAGTATCATGCCAATCTACGAGTACAAGTGCAAAAAGTGTAATGAAAAGTTCGAGGCTTACCAGGCTATCAGCGCCAGCGACGACACGGTGAAGTGTCCGAAATGCGGCGCTGACCACCCGAAACGACAGGTGTCAGTCTTCACGCCGAAGAACGGTGGCGAGAACTGTTCCCCTATCCGGTATTCCTGAGGGTAATTCCCTGAGGGCAGTTTGCCCTTATTAACCGAGCTTAACAAGATGGCGGGCGGCAGAAATGTTTGCCCGCCGATTTTTACCTGCTCATAATTTTGCGGACATTGACGCTCTTATTTTACCCGGCCATTTCTTTCTGAATTCGGTGGTATTCAGAAAATCTGGATAGAGCGCGGCTGGCGCTAATCAAGGAACCGTACACAGGCACGCCTTGTTGCGGCAACTCCACCTTCAGCCGGTTACGCAGTTCCGTTTCCCAGGGGTCATTACCGAAGGAATGAAAAACAATGACCATTGGTTTGCCAAAACGGTTATTCTTTGCGAAATCGGAAAGATAATTGACCAGTTGTTCCGCCTGTTCGTTACTCGTATTCCGTGCCATATCGAGATGGGGCATGATGATGAGCATATCGATAAGGGGGTCGGCGGCAACCAGTTCCATTTCCAGCGTCAGCGCGGCGGTATCGCGGAAAACCATACCGGTGTCCAGCGGGTTCCGGATGCTTGCCCCGGCAGTGGCGATGAATTTTCTGAGCTCGTTCTGGGTTGTTTCCGTCAGGGCAGGCACCTCAAGTCCCTCGCGACTGCATACGTCGGCGGCGGCGACACTGGTGCCCCCACCCAATCCCAACACCGCTACCCTTTTGCCCTGCGTTGGTTTGACATAGAGGAAGGTCATTGTCATTTCCGCCATTCCTTCGAGTGAGTAGACCTGCACCGCGCCTGTCTGTTTGAAGAAACCACGCCAGATTGCTTCCTGTCCCGCCAGCGATGCGGTATGAGAAGCCACCGCACGTGCGCCGTGTTCAGTCAGCCCTGCCTTCCACAGGATAACCGGTTTATAGTGGTTGATTTCTCTCACCTGTCTGATGAGCTTTCTGCCATCCTTGATGCCTTCGAGGTACATGCAGATAATTCTGGTATCTGTATCGTTTGATATATAGTCGAGAAAGTCGGTGCTATCGAGCACGTAGGCATTGCCGAAACTGATACCTTTGCTGAACCAGATGCCGTAGTTGGGTCCGTAATGCGAATACCAGTTCAAATGTCCGCCGCTCTGGGAGATGAAACACACGGGTCCGCTCTTCTTCGGGAGCCGGTCAAAGGTGCCGATGCCTGACGAGGGGACATAAAGACCCATACAATTGGGTCCAATCACACGCAAGCCACCACGCTGGATTATGCCGCGCACCTGTTGTCCAAGCGCCGTCGCTTCGGTTTCTCCGGTCTCTTCAAAACCGGCGGTGAACATGTGGATATTTTTCGCGCCGGCAGTGATACAGTCTTCGAGTACCTGTGGCGCATCCCGAGCCGGCACCGAGACTATCACCAGGTCGATTTGTTCCGGGATAGATGCGACACTGGGGTATGTCTTGTAGCCGAGAATCTCTATAGCCCTGGGATTTACGGGATAGATGTGACCCTGATACCCCAGTTGTTCCAGACTCAAGATAAAAGAAGCGCCACCCGGACCCCTCGGTCCCCCGCGCTTTACTTGCGAGGAGACACCGACAATTGCCACAGACTTCGGATTAAATGCCGCTTCCAGTTCTGGTTCCCACGTCATGTTTTGATTCCTTTACGAATGGCAATAGACCAGCCAATATTGTAATCGTGGTGGCATAGCATAGTCAAACTGTTGTACTCGTTCTTGACGCCCCGGCGTGAGGGCGTTATTATTGGCACTACCAGGCTTTAATCAGAGGATTCATCCTGAAGGAGGGAAGAAATGGCTAAACCGAAACGAAAAATGGCTGGCCCCATCAAGATTATTGCGACTGTAAAGTCCGTGAAAGGCAACTGCTCCTGGGGGCACGAGGTGGGGGATAGTTTTGAAATCAGCTGTCACGACACGGCGGGTCTCTGCGGCTTCTTCTATCATGATATCTTCCCCTATATTGCCATGCTCCAGTTCGAGGGCGGTTTCCCGGCTACCTGGGGTAATCCCGATGTGGTCAATGTGGAATGCATGGATAAGTATAATCTGGTAACGATGGAGCTACGGCGGGTTAAAGAAAAGAAGTAACTGTAATGCAATCTGGTTTCAAAGAGAATACAGGATAGGTATCAGATGCCGCATATAGAAGGAAATTTCAAAGGGCAGAAGAATCTCACGCTCTACTACCAGGGCTGGTTGCCGGAACAAACTCCTAAAGCCATTCTATTGATTGTGCATGGCCTCGCCGAGCACAGCGGTCGCTACCGGAACGTAGTCGAGTATTTCGTGCCGAAAGGCTATGCGGTTTATGGTTTCGACCAGAGAGGACACGGCCGGTCAGAGGGCGCCCGCTGTTACGTAGACCGCTTCTCCGATTTCATTGACGACCTGCACACTTTTGTTACTATGGTCCGTGGTTTCCATCCCGGCAGCAAATTGTTTCTGGTCGGGCATAGCATCGGAGGCACCATCGCCACGGCTTATGCGACGCAGTACCAGAGTGAATTAGCCGGTCTGGTCTTATCTGGCGCCGGAGTCAAAGCGGGCGATAGTATCACGCCCCTGGTCAAGCTAATAGCGCGGGTACTCTCCGCTATTTTCCCCAAGATGGGTGTCTCGACTATCGATGCCTCAGCCATCAGCCGGGACAAAGCGGTTGTGGACGCTTATGTGAACGACCCGCTCGTCTACCGGGGTAAAGTCTCCGCCCGACTCGGTAACGAGTTGCTCAAGCTGATGAACAAATACCTGCCGGCAAGAATGCCTGAATTAAAACTACCCATGCTAATAATGCACGGCGCGGAAGACCGTCTCACGAATCGGGAAGGCAGCGCCCTGCTGTATAAAGTGGCCGCTTCCACCGATAAGACGCTGAAATACTACGATGGTTTCTACCACGAAATATACAATGAACCGGAGCGCGGGCAGGTATTTTCAGATGTGGAAGCCTGGCTGGCGAGACATATTTAGGCGGTTTTTTATGTCACTATGAAATATACTTTTAATTTTCTATTTTTGCCACCATATCTTCGGGTGGCGGTACGCCCAAAAGAACCATAAGCACAAGCCTGCGGTCTTGTAAACGGTTGAGTTCCTCGGCTATATCATCAATTTGGTCATGGGATTGCTTAATCTTTGTGTCTAGTTCCATAGCCTTGCTGTCAGTCCTTAGCCTATGCCCTAATTCGTACTGGCGTCTTTCTTCGTTGGAATACCGAATTTTGTCCATCAGTGCTTACCCTCCCGATACTCACCGTCAGGCTGTAACCTTGCAATAGCCGGCTGGCTTCTGAGCAGACTTTCTCTGTTACCGTCTCCATCAGTTCGGAGGGGGTTTTACACTGCCCTTCCCACAGTATTTCCGGCTCATAATCCCCAC
>JAURWL010000010.1 GCA_030654965.1 Dehalococcoidales bacterium
CAGATTATTACTGTCGCCCGAGATCTGCTCATCGGTGCTGCCGCGGCGTACAAGGCTGAGTTTCCGTACTTCGACATGCAATTCGGCTACGGAACTACCAACGGTCTCGTGAAGGGTGCGTTCAATGCGGGAGGTTGGGACTTCGCCGTAGCGACGGCAGCACCGGTACAGTCGGATTACTTGGCGAAACCGGCACTCGGTTATTATCCGTTGCAGAGTAACGGTCAGTAGCACAAGAGAGAGAAAAACTGTGAGATTTGCCGTGATGTTCGTGTTGCTCACGTGTTTCCGTGCTCTGCTTCCTCCTCTGCCTCCTTCCTCTCCCCTCCACAGGTATCGTGTCCGCTTACAATCTTCCTGGTTCGTTCACCAACGGCGGTGTGTTGAGTCTTACCGGTCTGAGTTGGTGTCGCATCTACCGAGGTAACATCACGCAATGGGATGATCCGGATATCATCGCGACCAATCCGGGATTCAACTATGCATCACTCACCGCGACGACTCGGAAGCTGAGAGTACTTGTGCTCAGTACAGGTTCTGCAACGCATTTGGCTTTTTCGACTTACTGCAACAAGATCGATCCGGCGTACACTCAAGCGGGGACGATGATCAAACCGAACGTGTTGCCAATTTATCCGACGGCTTCGTACGCGGCGGTTGCATTCTACCCGGATGTAGACTTGATGGTCAGCACATGTACAACAGCGCAAGCACACAGAATCAGCGAGCACAGCGAGAGAAAGGTTGGTTGTACGCGCGGTACTCGTCTCACTCTCGTTCGCTCTTCTCTTCTTCTCCTCTTTTTTCAGGGTTCCGCTCTGTCCGATCTTCCGTTTTCATTCTGTATGAACACTCTTTCGAACGCTCGTACGATCAACCTGGCGATCGGTGCGTTTGTGAATCGCGAAGGTCGAACGATCGTCCCGAACACGAACTCGATGAGTCTCAATCTGTTCGAATTGGCAACGAATGGTTATGCTGCTGGTACTAACTCCTATGATCTCACGAACCCGTCGACCGCACAGGCGTGGCCAATCCTCACGATGAGCTACATCTTCGTCGACAAGTCCTCCGCGATCACCACTTGCGCGTCGAAACGTCAGATGACGGAGTTCTTTCTGTGAGTGATTTCAGACATGCAGACACGCGCACACTGCGCTAGGGTCGGCAGATAGTTGCGTGCACAGTATCTCACCGTGTTGTGTTGTTTCTCCATCGTTCAGCTGGTTCTACACTTCTCCCGTGGTTGCATCTATCGGTGATTCCCTCTCGATGGTCGTGTTCTCTTCGGTGTTCGTGTCTCAACTCCGCCTGCTCGAGAATCTGCGAGCTGAGTTGCAATGTCTCGACTCACCGTTGTCATCGGCGAATCAAGAAGTCGGTCATATCTCGGTGCATCAGCTCGCGGCGAAGGTGATGACCCTGTATAGCAATTTCTACTCAGCCGTCGATTCCACTCGCACTTATCGAATCTCCACCCTCTCCGAGTCTCTCGCCGTTCAACGTGTCGCCGCTGGTGAGTTAAGCCTGGCACTACTCAATCCCGCCGTGCTATCCTCGAATGACATCAGTATCCTCGGTACAGCCAGTGCAGTACTCACTCCGGCATTCATGGTCGGTGTCGTGCCGATCTTCACTCTACCGGCCGCATTGACGACTTGGGCATTCGCTTCGGTGAACAAGGCGACAGTACTGACGATGCCTGCTCTGTACCCACTGAAGCTCGATCTGGAAACAGCCGCAGCGATCTTCATCGGTCAAGTGACAAGTTGGCTCGATCCGAGATTAGTACTTCTGAATCCACAACTTCCGGACTGGTTCACAGCCAGTAGTGCATCTCCGGCGTTGACACTCATCGTCGGTGCTACTGCGGTGTCCGATAGTCGTTCGAGTGCGAAACTCCTCTTTCAAACCTTGGCTGCATCTCAACTCGCGCAGAAGCCGGAGAATGCTGGGTTCTTCAATACGGACCTATGGACCGTCGCTGGTAGTAATCCTTTCTCTGCTGTCCTCGCCGCCGCACCGAATACTACGGTCATGATCGACGTCGAGCCCCGCACGAGTATCAAAGTGCAGACGACTCCAGGTAGTGTCAGTTACCGACCAGTAAGTCAATCCGGAGTCATTCGCGCGATCACAGATGTAGCGACGGTCGTGGAGTTCGTGTTCGTACGAGGACCGTCCGATACGAACCCGGTACGTGCGAATGTCGCATCACTCAAGGCATGTAGTGCACCGTATACCGATTATGTCGCCGCGACTACCACGACAGAATCGGTCGATGGATCGGTCGGAGCAGATGCAGAGGCGGTGAAAGAGACGCTGACACGCATGTCACTCTTTGCCACACAACAACGATGGGTCGATTCGGCAAACCCGGCTGATGGATGTTGGCCATTGGCTACTCTCTTGAGTTTCGCTTCCTCTCCCGAGTATTCGACTTCGAGTTCTAGTTCGAGTTCGTCGTCCGTGAATACGGATCAATGTTTGGTCGGTATGCATGCCCTCGAGTTCATCAACTACATTCAGACTACGAACATTCTCAACGGTCCTGCCGAGTCATTCGGTGTCACTCGCTTGGCTGAAGCGCCGACGGTGAAGCGTCTAAGTCAAGAACAGGTGTACGCTGCGACATGTAACGGAGAGTTCATGCTCGTCATTCAACCGAGCTTCTATACTGTCAGTGATAGTGTCGTCGCATTCGGACGAGCGATTGGTATCATCGGATTACTCGTCGTACTGGTATCGACGGTGATCGTCATTCAATTCCGATTCCGAGTCATCATCCGAAGTGCATCGGTACCATTCTTGTTGGTGATCCTCGCTGGTATCGCATTGCTATTCGGTGCACTCATCGCATGGAGCGTGGAGCCGACGAAGAGAAGCTGTGATGCATTCGCTTGGTTGGTCAATCTTGGTCTGGCGTGCATATTTGTACCACTGTTTGCCAAAACTTGGAGAGTGTGGCGCGTTCGACAACATCTGACAATAGCGCTCGACCAACGCCCTTCGCCATCTGCTTTCCGCTGACCATTACGAAATTGTTGTTTTGTGTGCTTAGATCTTCAGCGGAGCGCGTTTGAAGGTCGTCAAGATCTCAAACCTCAAGTTGTTGCTCTTCACCGCAGGTGTGCTGCTACTCGAGGTGCTCATTCTGTCGGTTTGGAGCGGTGTGTCTCCACTCATTCCAATCGAGTACACCCGTGAGCTGGCTAACACTCACTACTTCACTCACTGCAGTGTGACTAGTAACGGTATGCCATTCGTCGTGATCGAAGCAGTATTTAAGGCCGGTCTATTGCTCATCGGTGCTCTCCTCGCGTTCAGCACTCGTAACATCAAGGGCTCGTTCAGTGAGGCGTCACAGATTGCGTGGACCATCTATCAGACCGTACTCGCATCAGTCATCCTCATCGGTATCATCGTGTTCATCTCCGCTGTCGAGTCTACACTCACGATCTTGGTGCAGATCTATCTCATGTGGTTGTGCTTTAGTACACTCGGGTTACTATTCATTCCGAAGTTCTATATCCTACTTCAAGACGAACAGGATACGATCGAGGCGAGTCGCAGCGAGCTACCACAGGAGAAGAGCGGCGGTTTCTCATTCGCATCGGTCGCGATCATGGAGAAGGCTCAACTTCGTCAATACTACTTCGCACTCCGCTTGCAGATTCACAAGGCAGAGGCTGTTCTCGGACTAGTACGTACTCCGTTCGCCGAGTTGCGTGGAGTGTTATGGCCGACCGCAGGTAGTAACAAGGACGGCGCCGGTGGCGGTGGTGCCAATACGAGCACTGGTGGTGGTGAACTTCATCATCGTAGTCGAGGTGCGAATACGAGCTTCTCCGGTGCAAACGGTGGTGAGACCCAGGCTCTATCACCGACAGGTGAGAATCGATCGCGTGATGGCATTGTGAGTGATAAGTACTGGCAGGAGAAGGAACAATTCGTACTCTCAGCGGTTCAACGGCCTGAGAAGGAGACAAAAACAGGCTTCGGTACTTCTTCCTCGCAGGTATCACTCAGTGGACGTCAATCTCCTCAGAGCAGCAAGTTCAGTATGCCTGCAGGTCGCCGCGCCATCTCCATTGGTGTGCCAGTCGGAACCGTTGCACCGGCACCTGCGTCTACACCGAATCCGATTGCCTCTCCGTCGCATGTTGGTAGTGCTGCGAATGCGAATGCGAATGGCGCTCAACTCGCCACGAGCAACTCGTTTAGTTCGAGCTCCGGACCGAGTACACCGGTTCCGGCTCAGGATTTGACCAACACTCCCAACACCGCTTCAGATCTGTTGAAGTTCGATGATCCACTGCCGGGTACGGTACCAACGGTGGTGTCCGTGCATATTCCTGATTCCGCACCATCGTCTTCGTTGTCTCCGAGCGAGGACACACCGGCGCCGATCGTGACTGATGCGCAGGCGACCTCCCCGTCATTCTCACCGACGGCCGATAGTCGATCACTCGCGACGGCTTCATCCACCTAACCGTCGAGCAGAGTGCCAACGGATGTCACGAGAGTCGCATCAGCGAAACGAAACACGTAAATCAGCAGACGGCGGAGCTTCAAATTTACTCATCGGACTCGACAAGGCAGCCTGATTGAGTCCTCTCTCTTTTTCCTCTCTCTCTCTCTCTCTCTCTCTCTCTCTCTCTCTCTCTCTCTCTCTCTCTCTCTCTC
>JAURWL010000231.1 GCA_030654965.1 Dehalococcoidales bacterium
ACCTCACCTCCACACTCATTCTCATACACACCATGCGAGACAGGTGCGATCCACTCACTGCGCTGTTGCGCTGCTGCGCTGCACTCGCTCACTCTCTTACTCACACGTGAGTGGAGTGGGAACGGTGAGACGCAAGTTAGAGTCTCACACTTAGCGACACGTCGAACAACGACACCAACACAACACAACACAATACACACGGACACACGCAAGGGGACAACAAATGACAAACACAAATAGTCACGTCGAGCATCGTTGCAAAAAGTGTCCAACCAGCGCGGTTCAAAGTTTCGTCGCGTGTGAGTGAGCGAGTGTGTGAGTGTGTGAGTGTCTCCATTTGTTGTTTGTTCGCTCGTTCGCTACCGATATCCGGCGACCCCTTCGACCGTGACGACCACTGTGACTGATTCTACTCTGTCGTTCCTCTGCTGCGGCTCAGCTGGACATCACTCCGACGTCGCAGCAGCAGACGACCAACACAGCGGGCGACTACACCCATCATCTACATCAGCAGATACACTACGAAATGTTTCGTGTTGCCGGCTTGCTGTTGTTGGCGCTGTTGGTACTCGTCGCCGTGGTCACATTTCGATCCCACTCGACACCGACGCAGCAGGACGACGACGCGACGACACATCAATCGACACAGTTTCACTCAGCTGGATCGACGTCGTCACAACGGTTAGGGGTGAAGCAGCGGAAAGCGTGGCCGGATTCGTTCAACCCGAATGGTCGAGATCACGCACTGCCGAAGCCCCTCCGCGGTGATGAGACGGAACGAGTGCATTACATGGAGACCATCGCTGCTGATGCACAGTGGTTCAGCGCGTGTATCGTACAAGAGAAGATCGCTGATGAGATCGAGCTTGTTGACGATGTTTCTTCCGCATCCTCACGGCGTATGTCACTCGATCGGTCGACGGCTCACGCTGCTGCACGCTCCTCCGCAACTGCACGTGCGACGAAGCGAAAGCGGGATTACATTGCGGCTGGCGGCGTGCCGAGTGCAGCGTTTGCACGAGATGCAGATGGACGGCATCACTACGTACCTCCACAGCCGTCTGCCGATGATCCCTCGAATCCATGGTTGAGTCCATCGAACATTTTCGGCTTCAAACGGCATCCGAAGCGTAATCCCGCACTCGCATGTCTATACTCGCCGCAGTATCGTGAAGCGAATGCTGATCTATGCGCGACCATGGCGGCGCCGAAAGATATGGGCACGATGAAATCACCATTCAAGACAGTCAGTTTCGCACTGACGCCTGGTAAGGATACTTCATGCGCAGCGTACGGTTGGTTCAGCAATGACATGCTGGTCAGCGGTTGGAACTATCTATACCTCGAGTCGAATCCTACTTTCGACGATGAAGCGCAAGCACGCGCAGCAGGCTTTCTGGAAGGAGCGCTCACCACGCAAGCGATCTTCGAACATCGCACCAACGAGTTCGAAGTTCTATTCAACAACGGCATCATCGAAACAGCCACGAAAGGATTTCTCAACGACATGACTACATTCAATCTACAAATGGTGGCATCGAATGGCGCGACGGACCCGTATTGGGCTCAGGTTGGCCTTCTCTACCAACAGCTGCAAGGCTTGTACGACGGATACACAGCCTCACAAACTGATCCGAACAAGGCGATCACCTACTTCGAGCTACTCTGTTTGCAGTATGACGGTGACATGTCTGATATTCAGTCTGCTGTTGGTCCATCGGATGCGCGTGTGACTGTGGATGATCCACTTCAGCGCATCATGGAGTATCTCATTCGCAACGGACATTGCTCCGCGATGATCAAACTCACGGCGAATAATACCGAACTGTTTTCGGCGCACGACACTTGGGCCGGATTCTCGTCGACACATCGCATGTTCAAAGCGCATCGATTCCCGTACTCGCATGTATCGACTACCGTCATTCACTTCTCATCATATCCAGCATTCCTCGCATCAACGGACGATTGGTATCAGACTTACGAATCGCAGTTGACCATTCTTGAGACGACGAACGATATCGTTAATGCATCGCTCTTCAACCAAATCGACTCGTCGACTGTCGCGTCGTGGGCACGAGCGATGGTTGCATCGAGATTGGCGACTGGAGGTGCAGATTGGGTCGGCTACTTCGCAAACTGGCAGTCGGGAACGTACAATAATCGTCAGTACACACAAAATCGTCGCATTGATGTGTGTTGCATTTACTTCAGTGCTGACTGTGAATATGTGTTTTCTCGCTCTCTCAGAATGGATGGTCGTCGATTATTCGATGTTTACCTCAGGGCAGCCGATTCAAAACAATACTCTCTGGATCATCGAGACTATGCCGGGTGCAGTCTTCTACGCCGATGTCAGCTCGGTGTTGAAGCACAACGGCTACTGGGCCAGCTACAATCGTCCGTACTTTCCTACGGTCTACACGCAGATGGGTTACGCCGGCTTGAACGAAACTTATGGACCGTATCTATTCGGCTACTCACGATATTTCCGCGGTGAGATTTTCGCACGCGAGCAAGTCAAGGTCGAGACACTGTTTGATATGCAGCGTGTACAATCACTCAATAAGTGGCAGACGGATCCTTGGAGTCACAACAACTCCGGTTTCGCGATTTCGAGTCGATTCGATCTATCGAACTATGATCCCGTACCGTCACTCGGCTTCTTTTATCGCGGTGCATGGGGTGCGTACGATGTCAAGATCACTAGCTCGCAGTGGAATCAAGGCACTTTCGGTAATCCAGCGAGTAACAATTCGATGCGTGTGTCGACGCACAGCGGACCGACAAGTTGGGATCAGCCGATTTTCACTTGGTCGGATCCGGAGTGGACGAATTATTCATCGCACATCGGATTACCGAACACGTACGATTTCGATTTCCTACAGTTCAACGTCAATCTGCAGTAGACAGCGAGGACGAAGGACATCGCACGAGGACATCGGATTCACACAATCAACAGCCGAGCAGAGCGCTTTTCGTCGCTCCTCGGTTCAACAGCGGCAGCGTTGGTGTGGACCTATCGAAGGTGGTCCGCCACGCTCGCACACACGCGCATAGTGCACGACTATCGCAGCGCGTATCTATTCTGACATACACTCGACAGAGAGTCTTGCAAACGAACCGAAGAGCGCGAGTGCCAGTCGCGAGCAACCGAATCGAGTATGAGCGTGATGTCGCGTCGCGTGTGCCTGCGCTGTCGTCGAGTGTGTGCGAGTGTGTGTGTGTGTGTGTGTGTGTGTGTGTGTGTGCGTGTACGCATCGCTTGTCCTTGCATCGTTGCATCGTGCAAGCAGCAGCTCCCATGCGCGTCCGTCCGCCTCTCTGTCCCGCTGTTCGCTTCGCTGCACTTCTCGTTCTCCCAGTTCCAACCACACTCACACACACAACAACGATACTCACTCAGAACGCGTCAACTAGTGCAGACTGAGGAACGAAAATCACGCGCATACAATCGTACTCGTATCGACACTCGAATATTGATACGCGCACTCGCACGATTGAACGACCGTCGCACGCATTCAACTCAACGACAGTCCATCGCACCAACATCAGTCGATCGTGATGAGTCGATCCATGCTCATCGCACCACCATCTGCACACGCACCATCGCGTCACACCGTCACGCCACACACCCCGATGTCTGCATTTCCGAGTGGTGGCGTGTTCGGCAGTCGATCCGCCGTTCCGACTCCAACACAACAACAGTCGTATTCGAGTGCATTCGGCGGCGCAACACCGTTCATGCAGACACCGATGAAAGCAAGTCAGACACCGAACTCAGCAATATTCCAAACACCGATCGCCGCACACTCACACTCACAGCAGCTGCAGCAGCAGACGCCTCTTCCTTCACCCGCACCCGCAGCCGCCTCAACCGGATCAGCTCTGTCGAACATGTCAGACTCAGAGAGTGTAAAACTGATGGCTGCGTTGAATCAATTCGTACTCGTCGCATTGCAACAACAATCGACTTCGTATATGACTGCCGTATCG
>JAURWL010000011.1 GCA_030654965.1 Dehalococcoidales bacterium
TTTTGCTGGGAGGGGGTGGAGGAGGCTCCACGGGTCCCAATCCGGCAACCAATCTGACGCGGTTTATGGATGACAGCGGAGTGTTCATTGAAGATGCCGAAGCGCTATCGGTTGATAAGATGGTAAAGTTGCTCTTCCCTCAGGGTACCCGTTTCACAGTTTCTGGTGGGGTGGGTAACAGTGTCATTATCAAGGCGGTGGAAAAGGGCAAGGAACCGGAGGCTCCGAATAATGCTCAAATCATCGGGCAGGCTTACAATCTCGAACCTGCAGGAGCAAGCTTCAATCCACCCATCCGGATGACCTTCTCCTATAACGAGAATTCTCTGCCTCAAGGCGCGCAGGAAAAAGATATGTTCATCGCATGGTGGGATGTCGCTAACAGCAGGTGGGTGCCTTTAAAAGATTGCAAGGTCGATGAGACGGCGAACACCGTCACCGGTTCGGTGGAGCATTTCACCATGTTTGCCACGATTGCTGACATGTCACCGCCCGCCAGTTTCGATGTTTCATCTCTCTCGGTAAATCCGACCTCCGTCAAGACCGGAGAATCCGTGACCATAACGGCCAAAGCGACAAATACTGGAGGAAGAGCAGGCACGCTTGCTGTGATTCTAAAAATCAATGGCGTTGAGGAAGTTCAGAAAAGCGTGACCCTCGGTGCCGGCTCTAGCGAAACGGTACGCTTCACGGTGATTAAAGATATTCCAGCGACATATAACATCGATGTCAACGGGCTGACAGGCTCGTTTATAGTGAAGACGCTATCATCGCCGGCGTACAGCCCGACACCATCAGTTCCTGAATCACCATCACCTCCAGCTTCCAACCCACCATCTACACAACCGGAGACCCAGCCAGAGTCCGTACCCGGTCAAGAACTTGAACCAGCCCCGCAACCACCGGTGGTAGAACCATTCAACTGGGGGTTATTGGGTATGTCCGTAGTAGCCGGGATGGTCTTGGGAAGTATAATCGTTTTCATTCTCTGGCGTAGAAGGCGAACATAAAAGATATGACCTTGTAGTCAGTGCGTTTTTCCGGCGTGTTTTACTTCTTGTACACTCATTTCTCACGTGGCGCCGGCGAGGATGAGCTGTGAGAAGAGAGATAGGGCGATAAAACCCGCCAGAATTCCTGCTGAAATACCTAACGTATGAAATTCGCTTCGGTCGGTTGAAATGCGAAACTCATAAGGTAATTCCTCTTTCCAGAAGGGTTATCTTTTAAGGATGGTAATTACAGAGTTGGGATCGGCACCGAGGTCTCCCAGTAACTTGCCACAGAAAAATCCCTTCTCATCGGTCAGGTCTAAAACTCGATAGGGGCTGAGCATACCTTCTGGTTTTTCCTTCGCTCCCATACTATGAACTCCCTTAATCCAAAACGCTGCTTAAAGGTATCTCAGAGTGTCTATCACGGTCAATTATATAGCTCCTGAGGGCACTCAGTATCAAGGATTCTATCATACCTACACAGATGGTTTCCACACTGATAAATGCCCTGGTCTGTATCCGGCATCTCAATAACTGTTGAGTTTAATTTCGCCCCACTTTAACCTAGTTGGCATTACTGTCTGTATCGGCTATAATTTGGGCGTTTGGAGTGTTAAGGAAGCTGCCCGGAAGATGGATATAGCGGGACGGCATCTGAGGCTCTTACTAAATAGTGGGCAGGTATAGGGCAAGAAACTAGGGCATGACTGGGTTGTGCTCAGCTTGGATTATAAGAGAAAAAGAAAGCAGAAAGGAGGGGCGTAAAGGTGCCATCAGTCGAACAAGTTAATGTAATTGTAAATATCTGGGCTATACTAATTGGAGCTCTAGTTACTGTGGCTGCCGTTTTAATCACGGCATTTTATAACCAGCGCTTGCTCATTTACGACCGAAGAGCAACAGAGGCGCAACGACGAAGGAGTGCATTACATAGCATCTTAGTCGAGATTCAGGCGGTTTTGGAATTCGCACGAAAACCATGGAATTCGAGAATGCTTTGGATGCCTAATGATATGTGGCGGAGTAACAGAGATGCAATATATAGTTTGCCTCAAAACATACAAGATGAAATGACTAGATTCTATTTAGAGGTTGAACAGGTTAACTCTATAATCACGAGCGATACGCATAAAGTAGCTTGGGGACATGGTTATTTGGATTTAGCCTATCAGCAACAATGTGCTGTCGTAGTCACTAGAGGAGAGCAAATCAGAACAATGTTAGACGCTTGGCTAAGAAATAATAATAGAGGGCAGAGCAAGAAAAAAGTTAAGTAAACCGTTGGAATTGAATCTGGTGAGCCACCAGCGAATCGAACGCTGAACCTGCTGATTAAGAGTCAGCTGCTCTACCAATTGAGCTAGTGGCCCCCCCCCCGCTTGAGTAGTCCCAGAATCTAATCTTATCAAACCCACGCCTGTTCCGCAAACACAACACACAAAAAAAGAGAGCGCTCCTGGCTACCGGAGCGCCCTCATTTCAAATCTGGTTATCTCGTCTTTAGTTTGATATTTGAACTTTACGCTACTGCAGTATTTGCCCTTCCTTGAGAATAATGGTCTCCATCGACACTCTCGGGCGGGGTGGTGGGTCTTCATCCGGGTAGCCGAGTGCCAGCAAAGTCAGGACGGACATATGCCGGGGCCAGCCGAGTATCCGAGCGACCTGTCCGAACTTGATTCTCTGTACCCAGCACGTGCCTAAACCCAGCGCGGTTGCCATAAGTGTCATGTGAGTAATCGCAATCGCTGTGTACATATTAGCATCTGGTGAAAACTTCTTCAGTTCTTCCGGGTCTTCATTCTCCGCGCCGAAATATTCCCCGCCGGGCGGCGCCAGTTTGTGCCCTTTGACAAAAGTGAGCATTTCCGAACCGCAGACGATGATGACAGGTGCGGTATTCAATGCTTCGCTGCCAAAGGTGCCTTCCTCAATCAACTTTTTCTTGAGCGGACCTTCCTTGATTATTTGAAACCGCCAGGGTTGACGGTTGGTGCCCGATGGCGCCAGGCGGGCGGCTTCCAGTATCTGGTTGAGCAGGTCGTCCGGGACGGGAGTTGACTTAAACTTACGGATACTGCGGCGCTTTTCAATAGCTTCTTTTACGGTGAGCATCAGGTAATACCTCCTTAATGGCGTGGTATATCATTAGTGAACTTGACTGCTATGCTATCACAAACTGTATGTTGAAACAAACGGGGAAAATGGGTGGGGATTGACATTTGATTATTGAGTTTTGATATTTTCTCTCTAGTATCCTTTTTCTTTATTGACCACGTTGATAAGCCTTTTCCCTTCCAGATAGCGTTTCAGGTTCCGGCAGAAGATATCCAGCGCACCGACCTCATAATCCTCTCTGCCGCCTGATACGTGCGGGCTGATAATGGCATTCGGTAGTTCCCAGAGCTTGCTTTCCTTCGGGAGTGGTTCGGTGGTGAAAACATCCAATCCGGCGCCCGCGATTTGCTTCTCTTTAAGAGCGTGAATGAGAGCTTCTTCATCGATTATCGGTCCCCGCCCGATGTTGATAATATAGGCGGTCGGTTTCATCATCTTCAATTCAGCTTCCCCGATGAGTTTATTTGTCTCTTTGGTCAGCGGCAGGCAGATAGCTACGTAGTCGCTCTCCTCGAGCAATCTGGGCAAGCCATTGGGTGGCAGAAGCAGGTCGACGTTCCGCGCCTGTCGCTTCCTGGGGGAACGGCGTGTCGCAATGACTCTCATCCGGAAAGCTTTGCAGAGGCGTGCCACTTCCTGCCCGATACTCCCCAGCCCGACAACACCCACCGTTTTGCCCCGCAAGACGGTTCCGGGAGCTCTCTGCCACTGTTTTTTCTGTTTCGCCTCAAAGAACAGCGGTGCGTTCTTGGCGAACATCAGCATCAGCGAGACCACAAACTCCCCGATTGGTGTGGCGTGGATACCGCTGGCATTCGTTAGAATCACTTTGCTCTGTTTGAATTCCTCGGTGAGATAACGGTCGACACCGGCGGAAGTCACCTGAATCCATTTCAGTTTCGGGGCGCGGGCGAGCAGGTTGACCGGTATTCGCATTCCGTAAGCCACTTCCGCTTCCGCGAGAATGGCGTCAAGCTCTTTCCTTGCCTGCAAGTCTCCCTGGTAATCACGGCGGGATAAATCAGAGACGTCTCTTAGATTTACTTTCGGGCTGACTGATTTAATGAGTCGGCGGGTTTCTTCACTGACCGAAGTGGCTATAATGATGTTGACGGTATTCATCTTGTCTTCCTTTTTCCTGATGATAACCAAGTATATGGAAGCAGGGGATGAACGTCAAGGTGCTGTACTCGTTCAGTAGACACTTCGCTCACCTTATGATAAGCTACTTCTATCAGATAACAAAATCAATCTGGCTTCTGGATATAATGACCCACAGATTTTTTTATTTATTCATTTTTCCCCGGGGGTAATTGCCCATACTGCATACTTGCACTAAACCATTGGAGGCATAGCTTGGAGTATTTTTTAACGGAACAGCAGAAAACATTGAAGAGCCTGGCGCGGAGAATTGCGGAGGAGCGTGTTTTGCCTGTTCGTGCCGAGCTTGATGAGAAAGAAGAATTCCCCCATGCGATTATGAAAGACCTGGCGGATAGCGACCTCTTCCGCATCATTATCCCGGAGAAGTATGATGGGCTGGGGGGTGGTTCGCTCGACCTCTGTCTGGTGGTTGAGGAATTGAGCCGAGTATGCAGTGCTATCGCTGTGTCTTATGCCGCCACGGCACTCGGAGCGTATGCCATTCTGCTCTACGGGAGTGAGGAACAGAAGAAGAAGTACCTGCCACAGATTGCCGGGGGTAAGCTTGCCGCTTTCGGACTTACCGAACCAACCGCCGGTAGCGACGCCAGCAATATCAAAACCACCGCCCAGAAGACAGCAGAAGGCTATGTTCTGAATGGTACCAAGCAATTCATTACCAATGGTGGTGAAGCCGATATCTATACAATTATTGCCCTGACCGATAAGACGAAGGGCGCACGTGGCGCCAGTGCTTTTATTGTGGAGAAGGGCACGCCCGGTTTCACCTTTGGCAAGAAAGAGAAGAAGATGGGCATCCGCGCCTCGTCAACGCGTGAACTCATCTTCCGCAACTGCCTTGTGCCGGCGGAAAACCTGGTCAGTCGGGAGGGTATGGGCTTTATTATTGTGATGCGGGTGCTGGACTACTCCCGGCCTGGTATCGGCGCGCAAGCAGTTGGTATCGCCCAGGGTGCGCTCGAGGCGGCGGTCGACTATACCCGTCAGCGTATCCAGTTCGGACGACCTCTGATTTCTTTGCCGGTCGTCCAGTACAAACTCGCTGAGATGGCATTGCAGACGGAGGCGGCGCGTGCGCTCGTCTATGCCGTAGCTAAAACCGTTGACAGCGGTGCCAAGAGCTTCACAGAGGAAGCGGCGATGGCGAAGGTGTTTGCCTCCGATGTAGCGATGAAAGTCACCACCGATGCTGTGCAGGCCTGCGGCGGCGCCGGCTATATGCGTGATTATCCCGTCGAGAAAATGATGCGCGATGCCAAAATCACCCAGATTTACGAAGGCTCGAACGAGGTGCTGAGAAATGCCATCGCCATCGAGTTACGCAAGCGGAAGGGCAAGCGCGAATGAACATCGTCGTTTGCCTGAAGCAGGTGCCCGGTACCACTGAAGTTAAAATCGACCCCAAGACAAACACCCTCATTCGGCAGGGTATCAAGAACATCGTCAACCCTTTCGATACGTATGCGCTGGAAGAAGGCGTGCGGCTTAAGGAGCGTTTTACCGGCAAGGTCACGGCTCTCAGTATGGGTCCCCCGCAGGCGATAGAGATGTTGCGCGATGCCATCAGTGTCGGCGCAGACGATGCTATTTTATTGAGTGATGTTGCCTTTGCCGGCTCGGATACCTGGGCAACTGCTTACACGCTCGGAAAAGCCGTTGAGAAAATCAAGACATGCGACCTTGTTATTTGCGGTCGGCAGACAATTGACGGCGATACGGGACAGGTGGGTCCTGAGCTTGCCGAGATGCTCGGTGTACCGTTTATTTCTTACGTGAGTAAGGTGGAAGAAATCTCCAGTGGCGTTATGTGTGTCCATCGGATGGTTGAGGACGGCTACGAGACAATTGAAGCTACGCTCCCGGCCGTCATCACGGTCGTCAAGGAAATCAATACCCCGCGCCTTCCTTCTTTGCGCGGTATGACTAGGGCAAAATCGGCGCAGATACCTACGTGGACAGCGCAGGACATCGGTATCGAGAAGGAGAAGGCAGGGCTGGCAGGCTCGGCGACACAGGTGGTGAAGGTCTTTTTCCCGCAGAGAACGCACCATGCCGAGATGCTGAAGGGCGACCCGGAAACGCAGGTGAGTGCGCTTATTGAGAAACTGAGAGAGGCGAAGCTCGTTTAATGGGAATCCGTGTTGATACTGAGAAGTGTACCGGGTGTGGCACCTGCCAACCAGCATGTCCATTCGGACTGATTGATATTATTGATGAAAAAGCCCGTATCAACGTGGCGGGCTGTAACCTCTGCGGTGCCTGTAAGGACGCCTGCGTTTATGAAGCGATTGAGATTGAGCAGACGGTTGTGCAAGTTCCTGCCAGTGATGAATATCGTGGCGTCTGGGTGTTTGCCGAACAGCGTAACGGCGAAATCAAGGGCGTCGCTTACGAATTACTCTCGAAGGGTAGGGAGTTAGCCGATACACTGAAAACCGAGTTATGTGCTGTGTGCATCGGGTATAACGTGAAGGATGTGGCGCAGTTGAACGCGCATGGCGCTGACAAGGTCTACGTCATTGATGACCCCGCCCTCGCTAGCCAGACAGAAGACCCGTATGTGGCGGAACTCACTCGACTTATCAGAGAACACAAGCCTGAGATTGTGCTCGCCGGCGCTACACCGTTCGGGCGCTCTTTCTTCCCGCGTGTTGCGGCGCAATTGAAGACAGGCTTGACCGCCGACTGCACGGGACTGGATATTGATACCGAAAAAAAGCTCCTGCGGCAGACCCGCCCGACCTTTGGCGGGAATATCATGGCGACCATCATCTGTCCGTTAAAGAGACCGCAGATGGCGACGGTGCGCCCGCGTACCTTTCGGCGGAATGCGCCTGATGCCAATCACAAAGGGCAGATTATCAAGATTGATTTCAATAAATCTGCTGTCATCTCAAAAACACGGCTTCTTAACTTTGTAGCGGATATGTCGGAGAAAGTAAAGCTGGATGATGCGGATATTATTGTTTCCGGCGGGAGAGGTCTGGGCAAGCCGGAGAATTTCCAGTTGATACGCGACCTGGCATCAGCGCTGGGGGCGGCAGTAGGCTCCTCCCGCCCGCCTGTGGACGAGGGCTGGATTTCCTATCCGCATCAGGTGGGGCAGACGGGGAAAACGGTATGTCCCAAGCTCTACTTCGCCATCGGCATTTCAGGCGCGGTGCAACATCTGGCAGGTATGCAGACCGCCGATTGTATCATTGCCATCAATGACGACCCGGATGCCCCCATCTTTCAGGTGGCTACCTACGGTATCGTCGGTGACCTGTTCAAGATTGTGCCGATGCTCACGGAAAGTCTGAAGAAGGGGTAATCCCCAGTCTGCGACCCTGAGCGAGGCGAAGGGGGTCTCGTCACTTTTTGTCATTCCCGACCTGATCGGGAATCCAGTCACTATCATTGCTTCTGGATTCCAGCCTGCGCTGGAATGACATTTGAGGGAGTGTTTTCGTGAAGTCTACAATTTGGGGCAATGTGCTATAATGTGGGCACACAGGAGAGAACGATGGAGTATACAGTAGCTGTTACACAAACTCCGGATGGGAATTATATGGCAACTTGCCCTTTGATACCGGAGGCGGTTTCGCAAGGGGAGACGATTGAAGAATGTATTGCCAATATGCAAGAAGTATTGGAGCTATGTATAGAGTTCCGCAAAGAGCGCGGTGAGGAAATACCGAGAGAAATGGGAACCAGAAAAGTCAAAGTACCGGCATGACGAAACTCCCATCTTTAAAACCACGTCAGGTGATTAAAGCTCTTAATAACCTTGGTTTTGAAAAAGTACGCCAGAAAGGCAGTCACGCCATTTACCATCACCCGAGTTGCAAACGTATTCCTATTCCAATTCATCCCTCAAAGACTGTTGATAGATATGTCTTGGCTTATAGTTTGAAACGGCTTGACGTCACTGAGGATGAGTTTCTGCGGGCTTTAAAGGGAAAATGACCTGTTCAAAATTGTGCCGATGCTCACGGAAAGGCTGAAGAGGGGGCAGTAAATGTCTTTTTACTCCGCTTATGACCCCTTCGCCTGGATATACAATCAGCACTGGGGGAATTCTTTTCTCCCCACCATTCTCCCAATTCTGGATAATCTGATTCTAGGCAGACTCAAAAAAAACACCCGTATCCTCGACCTCTGCTGTGGCACGGGACAGCTCTCGCAGAAGCTCAACGCACTTGGCTATCGCGTGACCGGCATTGACGGCTCGTCTGCCATGCTCAAATACGCTCGTGAAAACGCTCCCGGCGTTGAGTTCTTTCAGAAGGACGCTCGCGATTTCAAACTGCCGCATAAATACCACGCCGTTGTCTCTACCTTTGACAGCCTCAATCATGTGATGACGTTGCGAGAGCTCACAGAAGTATTTCACAGCGTTTACCGTGTTTTACGACCCGGCGGATTGTTTCTCTTCGACCTGAACACTGAGCCCGGCTATCTGTATGAATGGAGCGGCTCTCATTTCACCATCGTCGAAGAGGGCCATGTCTGTGTGGTGGAAAATACCTACAGCCCGAGCAGGCGGGTTGCCACCTTCGATGCCACCATCTTCCGCTATACTGATGGCGGCTGGTACCGCAATGATGTCATACTCTATCAGAAATGCCATTCGCCAGCCAGGGTAAGGTCGGCGCTGAAATCTGTCGGGTTTGCTGACATTGAGGTCTTTGGTTTTGACCTGCAATCGGGTGTGCGACCGCTGACGAAAGAGATGCGGCGGGTGTTCTTCTTCTGTCATAACTAGAGTAAACATCGCCGGGAATCACGCCGGACTGCCAGTCCATTTCGCCACTTTCGTATTGACAGGTTTCCACGTTGAGAATAAACTGATACCGCTATTTCGTGAAGATAGAACTATACCGGAGGTGGTAAAATGGCAGAAAAAACTTTCTATGATATCCACATGCATGCGTTCAATCTCAGTCATCCCTATCTGTTAGCATTCATCCAGCGTCTCAAGATTCACCAGATACTTGTATTAAATTCCCTCCTGGGTCCGC
Organism: Dehalococcoidales bacterium; assembly: GCA_030654965.1. Classification (GTDB taxonomy): domain Bacteria; phylum Chloroflexota; class Dehalococcoidia; order Dehalococcoidales; family Fen-1064; genus JAURWL01. Next base: position 9,281 of record JAURWL010000011.1, read on the forward strand.
T
>JAURWL010000234.1 GCA_030654965.1 Dehalococcoidales bacterium
TGGGTGACCGGTTTCGGCATACATGAGCTTGCTGCCTGAGACCGTACCGTTCCAAGACGCGATCACCGTGCGATTTCTCGAAATACCCTGGAGGAGGCGCAACGGGTCTTGCTTCAAGTCCTTGTCAAACAGAATTTCGAGGTTATCGAGTACCACTGTTGACTTTGATTTATCCATAATCTGACCCAATATTTCCGGCAGGTGCAACGCTCGCTGTTTGGCTGTAAGCTCAAGCAACTCACCCGAGAGCGCCAGATTGATATTGATGACTTCTATACCTAGATCGCCCGCAACACCGCAAAGAATGCCAGTTTTACCTGATCCACTCTTTCCCACCAGCAAAACCAGCCGATGGTACAGGCCTTCGGTTGCCTGGAGGGAACGCATTATTTTGTCTTGAAGCGGTTCTGCCATGATCATGCCCTACGATTCAATGTTCTTGTCAGCTGCACCACCGGATCGGACCCACTCATCCACTTCGTCCTGTTTGAACATCCAGCGACGACCGACGCGATGACCGGGCATGCCACGCTGTTCAATCCACTTGTAGACAGTCTCGTTGCTCACATTTAGATATTTGCAAATGTCATCGACCGTCAGCCATCTCTCATCCATATGCTTAACCCTTCGTTCATCAAGTTTTCGGAAAAATCCATAAGTCTCTAGGGACCCCGAAATCCGAACACATTATCCCAAATTAGATAGCATAAATTACTCTCACAACTTGCCAGAAGCAAGCGTATTGTGCCGAATAGAGCCGATTTTTCCCAAATTAGATAGAATGTCGGGTCCTCACCGGACTTGGGAATGGAAAGTTAAATATTCACAGTTGATTATTGATTATTCTCAGCTAAGAAAGTTGTCAGAACTGCCGACCTAATGGTAAATCCGTAAATCAGCCATCTATTTGACTTTATTCAGTTATTTTGATATAGTATACATAGGCTGGCAAAGAAGGAAACGACAGCTCCCACTCCCGAAGTCTTCAGAAAGTTGTCAGAATTCTTCCGACCTTTCACGTCTGTAATACATCGCATTTCTTAGCCAAGTCCAAATCATCTATCTGTATATGAATAGCCCCAAAGAGCGTCAAAGCTGTCGCCACTTGGGGCTATTTATATAATCCAACCTATTCAAGAAGGAGGCCCTATGGAATTAGTCCAATTTCTCATGGCAGCAGCGACCCGGCACGAGAGAGAAAAGGAGGATCACGAGGAGGAAATAAAGGAACTCAACCTGAGGAAGAAAAAGAATCTAAGCGGTCGGACAAGCTTCACGCTGACCTATGACGATGAGCTGGCACTGCTTAAAGGAGTCATTGGTTCGGTACGAGGCAAGCCACCATGCTTGAAGAAACTCACAGCACCAGCCATCGGAGCCCTTGCCTACATCCTCATGGCAAAAGTTGAAAATGATGTCTTTATTGAAGGCCATGAAATCGTCACCAAACTGGTTTACGACCCGGAAAAAACAATCGCATATCTGAAAGGTATTGCGGAGCTGAAAGAAAAGGGATGGATCAGGCTAATCGACAGGCCAGGCATGGCTTTTACAGATAGCCCCCCGTTCAGTTATTTGCAGTCATGTATCGAGCTGGGCGATACCTTCCATAAGGAAATGGGAGTAAATCAGGATGATAGCCGTTCATTTACTTCCAATGATGCCTATCTGGATGCCGTATTCTCCTATCTGTACGCATTGATCCACGACGATAACAATCAGTACCGGGTGAATGATGCAGAAGCTGATCTGGCAACTATGCAACCGGAAGGATGGTTCAGAAGGATTGGCCAGAGAGTTGAGGT
>JAURWL010000251.1 GCA_030654965.1 Dehalococcoidales bacterium
CTTGCTGTTTTCATGCTATGACTGACCCTTTGATCGCGTTATCCGTGATCTCTTTGAGAAACTTTCTACTCACTCCTCCAATCGAGTCTCGCTCCGGACTATCCTTCGCGTACTCTCTCAATTCCGACTGTTTCTCCATGAGTGCATTGAGTAGATGAAATTCCTCCTCGGCGGATTCAGCAGCACTACCGTCGTGTGTCGAGTGCATCGACTGTTGAGCGGGTGATGCTAGCACTTTCGATACGATGTCTAGCATGATCTGCTGTTCCGCTTCATGCTGTCTCGACTGTCTTCCGCGCGGTGCTGATGCATGCGCGTGTTGAGGTGTGTGCACATCGATCCCAACTCGATCGGTCATCGAGTGAAATCGACTCGACGAGGCACGCTCACCGGCGTGCAGGGAAGCACGAGCGGTGACGGCACTGTAGGCATGGGAACTCACACCGGACTGCAGGAGAGACGCGTCACCAGCGGCGGGTGGAGTCGATGCAGTCACGACGATCGTCAATGCTGCGATGAGGAGCACGAGTAACAGTGTCATCGGCATCATCCCGTGTCCCCTCCTTCTCCGTCTCATCCTCCACCGTTGCGTGTCTACGAGTGGACCACGATCGGTCGTCATCGCTCGAACACACAACAACGATCGATGTGAGAAAAAAGAAATTTCGGGACTCGAGTCTGTTATTCACGCGGAGTGACAGATGGAAGTAGAGGATAGCACACTCAATATGCATAATATCATGTCATCAAGTTGTTTTCGTCATCAGTATCGCTGTTTGGTATATTAGTGGCGATTTGACTTGATCGATCTGCACGTGGCTGCAGTTCCCAACGCTCGCTCGGTGAGTTGATCGACTGCGGCATCGGTGTTACGTGTGTGCTCCCCCTCTGTCTCCTCTTACTCGCATATATCGCGTACCGACTCGCATGCTGGTGATCGGTCAACTTTTGCATCAACTCGCAGATCTGTGCATCACTGCAGGCTCAGCAGCGACTCGCAGAGCGTACGATGCACGACAATGTCGAGCGGGCCTCTCGGGGGCGCAAATTCTCGACGACACGAGTTGATGTCGCGAGTAGTGTAGTGCGAGGAGCGACTGTGAGCTGCAGCAGTGCTGACTCCGCGTGCAACAAATCATCGTTACTGCAGATTTCCATTTCACCAGCAATCACCGAAACAGCATACACCGAGCAAACAGCTCCTACCGATCAGCCATGTCGCAGCCCGCCGCTGCTCCATCTACTCCTCACTCCATCATCTCCCCTCACGCTTCTCTGCTTCGTCCTGATGTGAGTGGTAGTCGAGCTATTCTGCCCGGATCGCCGATGCCGATGATGTATGAAGACAACACCACACAACGATCGGGTGGTGCTGCTGTGGTACCACCTGGAGTGGCGTTCTCGCTTAATATATCGCACACGCAATCTCCAACTGCAGACTGCATTGCGATGCAACTCGCTGCTGCATCACCACGAGGCAGTTTCAGCTCACCACCACCGATGGCAGTACAGAAGAAATTCAAGATTTATTATTGCCCTGAGATGCAATATCTAGCGCAGCAGATCGTCAAACTCGATGAACGATTCGTGCTCGGAGATATTCAATGGGAACACTTTCCCGACGGATTTCCAAATCTCTTCATCTCTGGCG
>JAURWL010000253.1 GCA_030654965.1 Dehalococcoidales bacterium
CATTTGACGCCGAGTTGCAGGTATATGAACGCCATCGATCCGAAGTCGCAAATGATGTAGTTCAAGCTCGGTCGAATCGGATCCGGCTTGATGATGATCGCGTGCATGCCGCTGTACAGCGACCATGTGAGATTGATCACGACATCGATCAGTAAAAAGCAAATGACGGCGAGTAACAAGTCGGAATCTTTCGTCTTCTGACCGCTCAGACGACGAGAGTCAAAGTAGAAGATTTTCCTGCGCATGAGAGAAATAGACGGGAAGTCAGCGCATGAATCGAACGCAGTGACCACATAGATTGCTGTGCTTTTCTGGTACGTACCAGATTCTAAAAGTCTTGCTGAATAGCGACGCGAATAGTAGCGTGAATCCGATGGTGATCGTCCAGACTTGCGCCTCGCAGTCTGCACTATTCATCGTCGAGTGTGAGAATAAGTTCATCATGAGCATGAGTAGAGCTCCGAGGCATGTAAGCAGACAAAAGGACGGTGTTGCAGCTCTGATCGTGCGATGTGCCCGGTATTTGACGAGTAGCGCGCCGACCATGACGATGAACAGCATACATACGAGTGAGACCCACATGACGATACGCTCGGTGTTCGTGTAGTCAAAGTACTCGATGCGCTCCTGCCAAGTCGGCATCGGATAGTGAGCGGGCTCACCTGGAGAAAAGAAACAGAACAGAACGTGAGAACGAGCAACGGAGAATCTGCACGAGAGCATCATCGCCATTCAACTGACCAATATTGTAAGGCACGATCAATTTGACGTCGTGGATTGTCTTTCCAGGCAATGCAGGCCGATATTGTAGCACGACCTCGCCATAACGACTGGTTCTGCCTGCACGATCGAACTGGATGGGTTGGAATGCTGACGGCACGAGCAGCTGAAATGAAGCTTGTAGCAAAGCTGGTACGGATGCGCTGAGAGCGGTCTCGATCAGCTTTTGCATGATCGTTAGGCCTAATTGTGACAAAGAACGCAGAACATGTGTTAGTGCATTCATCTTCAACTCGTCGCGCTTGCAGCACGTTTGTCCTGACCGTGATACGGGAAGATCATCGACGAGCCGGAAGCGCCCCAATCGAAGGGACCGTAGATATGGTAGAACGATCTGTTGAACTCTCGTGCGAACACCGCTGGTCCATCCAATCCCGCTGCAACATCAGCCGGAAAGAGTTCGAAATTCGAATCCGTTTTGAGATTTCGATAAGCTTGACCAGTGAAACGCCGATCCCACGGCGAGGCGCGAGTGATGTACTAGCAAAAGGGAGAACAATCGAGTGTTGAAGCGTGCTACAGTGAGTGCATCGAACACATCCTCGCCATCTCTGAGTCTGCCACCTGTTTGTAGTAACTCACCAGCATGTCATTGTACTCTTCCATGTATTGTTTGAATATTGAATCTCCTCCTCCTTGTACATGTACGGCCTTCGGTGTCCACCCTACTTGTCTGAACGCGCTCAGTATCTGTGACATCGCCTTTGGTGCTTGTGATGATTGCACTGTCAGCATCAGGATCGCCTCCGGGTTGAGCTGTTTCATACGAAGAGCGTACTCGAGCGAAGTCTCACCGTGCGGGAGAGACTGGACAACGACAGGACTACCGGCGTGATCACGAGGACAGTTGCTCGGCTCAGTAGCATTGCACGTTATCAGACGAATCGTGTTGACAACTTTGATATTCACTTGATCGGCGAATTCAGCCGAGCGAATCATGACCTCTTCAGACCATTGCTGCAACACAGGATCTGAGAGAAGCAGCAGCAACACAATTAGTTACGACAGATAGTTCGATGCTTTGAAGCTTGCACACGGTCTATCGTCGCGGTCTCTCGCACACGATCGCTCGCAGCTCAAACGCTAGAGCCCGCACGTCTAGATTTATTCTCACGCGTTGCACTGACCCTCTCCGATGATTGCGATCGTCTTGACTCCGAGAGTGTGCCATAATTCGATTGCATTCGATGTGGAGAGCGCTGAGTCACCGAGCACGGAAAAAGTGTTCGAAAATCGTCTCGTGCCAGACAATCGTCCTTTGCGTGTGCAATCCTCTGGGAACGGCAGGATGTCCGTCTGTCCGCAGATCGCCAATGATGTAGATGCAGTGTATGGCGAGATGAGGATGCAATCGGCGTCTTCACACACATCGGCCAACACTGCGACCTGAGACTCGATCAAGAAAGGAGGAGGAGCTGCAAGAATGAACGTGTAGGGACCTTCGCGCATCAAGAAAGAATCAGAGAGTCAGCATCGAGTCGAACGCGCAGAACAGCCGTGCGAGCGCGCAGAACGGCTGCATGTGAGCGCGAGACTCACCTCCGTATTGCGTGGTTTTCGTAATATTGACAGCGAATCCTGCGTGCCTGTCTCCCCACATCAGTACTGCTCCAGGAACTCCGACACTGATATCGTGCACGTTGATGTAAGTATACTCCCACGAGACAGAAGTTCCGTCGCTGAGCGGCATCGGCTGTTGTCGCTTCATCTCCTCGACATAAAAATCGATACCACGCGCGATGACACCCGCAACATATCCGAATACGGGATAATTCGTCGAACATACCTCACTTCGACTCGGATTCTCCGCAAGGACGCCGACTTTTCCGACACAGCCGACGAGAATCGCAACTTTCACTACCGGCGGCAGTGGAGGAGCAGCAGTGCACACTTGTGCAGATACAGATGAAGAACACGATGTACTGCACATGATGCATATGAGTATGCCTATGGCGAGTGTGCATACGCCGCGCGTCGTCCTTCGGTTTTGCGCAGCGACGGCGGAGATCGACGGCGTTCGAAGACGAGAACGAATGCCACTCCCCGACGATGCAACATCGATCATCGACGATGAAGCGAACTCCTGGATATTCGCAGTAGATCAATATATATATCTGGATGTATGTATGCGAGAGTGATTTCGTTTCGTGTTATATCTGAGATCAACGTGGAGTGGAGTGAGCGTCGGACGAAGCGGCAGAATCCCACTCGACGGATGTGTCGTATACACACATCGATGTGATCATACACACGTTCGTGCGTGTGATGTGAGTCAACATACTCCACGTGCCATCTGCGCGACGTCGAACTGCGGCGATCGATCGATCGGACGGAGTGACCCTAGCTCAGCGCGCCGTCAACTGGTCCTTCACTCATAACACTGTACTATGAGCACACACACACACACACACTCTCTCTCCCACACACACACACACACACACACGCCGCGATACTGACATCTCTAGTTGATTGAGTGAGATTGTATTGAGCGTTGAATTGACGCGCGGCGAATTAGTCAACCCCCGATCAACCCAGCGTTGACGCACTTTCACGACACAACAGAACACAAACATACAGCAGCAATGGGTAGGTGTGTGATGGACAGAGTCAGCGCGTGTGAAAATTGTTGCAAGATGAGTCGTATGAGTGATTTTGCGATTTGCGCTGAAGAGTGCACGCACGTCGCGCGTCGCATAGCGAGCGTCGTGTTAGAATAGCTGCATCGGCGTCTTGAGTGCCTTCTGTCTCCACTCTGGTAGCTTCTTGAATCCCGCCTGTCTCTTTCGATGCGGGATTCACATCAGCCGGTCGAGAGTTCTTATCCTTCAAGATCGCATACGGATACGTCTTACAGCCATGGACAAAAGTCGTGTCCGCTTAGGCACTCCGAATCCTTGTAGCAGCGGTCTGAAAAACTGATACATAGC
>JAURWL010000254.1 GCA_030654965.1 Dehalococcoidales bacterium
GTTGCTGATCATGTATGGTAGCGGTGACCAGAATATATGGTCGATGGCATCGCAAGTCGCGAGCTGAGTAGAGTACAGAACAATGGAGCGAACGCGCTGAGAGGTCACGCCGACGAACGAAGCGAGCGGGCGGTTCGATGAGGAGCGCACGAGAATGACGAGAAGTAAGGCTGACGACGCACGATGAATGCGATTAATATTGAACGAAATCCCTGAGCACGACGAGAACAGAAAGAAGATGCAGAGTGAGTCGCAAGATGGTGCAAAATCCATCTGCTGAGCTGTTTCAACTGACCATTCCTCATCATCGAGCGGGCAGGTACTACGAGTCTTCAACCAACGCGTGATGCAGTGAAACTGACCAACAACCAACAAAGCGAGCAAGTAAGCAATCATGGACATGCAATGGCGAGCGCTATGTGATCTTGCGATGACTGACGTGATACGAGTGACCGCACTGGCAGCGACGAACAACAAGACAAATCAATGAATGAGCAACCGAGCGCAGACAGTTCGAGATGCTGTTTGCTCTGAGAGTCTGACCTGTCCCCATGCGACTGAACAATCCTCAGCATGGTGTGGCTCGGCTTCGCACGTGATACACGGAACCATCAACTGATTGTGGCAACTGAAAGAGGAAAACAAGGAGTCAGGATCGCAGTAACGGAGCACAGTTAACGGCCGCGAGTGTTCACGAGTAGATGCGTCGAGTTTCGATGCGTCGAGTTTGATCCAGCATTCAGAAGCAGGACTGCTGCTCGTCTGTGTCGCGACTCGATGTCGACCAGTGGAATCCTCTGTTGGTCGAATCCGTCAACGCAACGCGCCACGCTCTGCTGCTGCTGCTACTGATGCTGCTGCTACTGTTGTTGCTCATTCGATCATTTCGTAAACTGACATTGCGCATGTGTCGTTCTCAATATCTGTGCAAGAGAAATAAACGAGTGCAATCGAGTGAGTATCGAAGCGCGAAGGAGTGACAGCAGTCGAGTCAGACCCGGTCGATCGTACCACGTCAGCTGGATGTGTGTCTCTGTGTGTGTGTGTGTGTGTGTGTATGTGTGTGTGTGTGTGTGTGTGTGTCTGACCGTAACTCCAGAATGCGACGGCGTTCCTATTGAGATTGCATTGATCGATGATTGAGTGACGAACGAACAGTGTCAGCGAACGAACGAACGTCAGACCTCATTTCACACTCACAACTGTATGCCTGTGTTCTCACCATTTCTTGACCTTCACTCGATTCGGGTTCAGTGGTTCTGACGCGCCGCCCTCCTCTCCTCCAGCTCCATCCGCCGCTCCATCAGCCGCTGCAGCAGCTGCAGGTGGTGCACTCGACGACGCTGCAGTCGCTGCAGCTACTGTCGGTGTTGCTTCTGATTGCATTGCAGCGTCAGACATGGTGTAGTGATAGGAACGATGATATCGATATTCGACACTCGATTGATAGTAACGACGAGCGACGAGTGAGTCGAGTGCAGAATCGCGCTTGGAGAAGAAGATTGACTTGCAAGACGATTTTGGTTCGAGAGACAAGCAAGCACCAACACAACTCAC
>JAURWL010000015.1 GCA_030654965.1 Dehalococcoidales bacterium
TGCCAGTTTACGTTCACCTTCGCTCATATTTGCGTCAGTGTCGCTGTCTGCTATCGCGATTGCATGGTGGTGAGTGTGTCTGTGGAAGCCAGCAGTCAGCTTTCGTCTCGTGGCAATCCTGCGCGATGTTCGTCCGCGATAGATAGAACGTCTGCGCAGTTCACACGTCTGACGCATGTATGTTCCGATACTCTCTCTCTCTCTCTCTCTCTCTCTCTCTCTCTCTCTCTCTCTCTCTCTCTCTCTCTGACGTCGACGTTGCTTTGCAATCCTCGATTCGTATCGCGATTTCGACAACTCGTTCAGATCACGATCGACCACTGTGAGTCGACACTGTGACTGCAGCGACATCGAGTTCGTATTGCGACGCGCGCAACACACAGACACAGCGCACAACGAACGAATGAAGACACGCACATCAGCGAAGTGCGAACTCAACGCGACCGACTGGTAGGCGCAGAAAAAATGGACGACCGCGCATCTGTCGAAGTTTCACCGGTCTCCTGGTTGCATCGTGATTGCAACACAACAACGAACATCATGCAATCCCAGCAAGCTGCAACATGCATCGTAAACTCGTCTCTGTGCGAGGGAGAGATCTCAGCACGGCCACGGCAGATCTCAGCGCGCAGGCGATTGCTGTGCTGTCGGCTTCGCGAGCGTCGTCATGTCCTGCAGGCAGCGGGCGCAGATAGGCGTGTGATTACAATGTGAGTCTTTGTCTGTTGTATGTTAGTTTTGATTGCATGCAGCTAGCAAATAGATATGACTATTGACAAGAGGGCACTAACAGACGGTGCAGACGAGGAGACGCAAGAGCGGTTTTCAGTTGACTTCATATTTAAGGACAGATAATGTCCGGAGGCCAAATTTCGTGCGTGCGTGATGGATGAGGAAGAAGACTGCGATGCTCCGTTTATCGTTCGCTCTCTTCGATGACTGCGCTGTACGGTTTGATCGTCTGGAGCATGATATTCATCGGGTTGATATCATGACCTTCGAGGAATGCCTTCAACAGCTCGGCCGAGTAGCCACCGATCAGCGCAACACCCTCAGTCGTGACGTCGACTGGAAAGTCGCCGTGAGTGGCGCCATTGAGATTCCAGAAGATGATCGACGGAATGGTGCAGCCAGCTGTGGCGTACTTCGCTTTGATCGTGCGATAAGCGCCACTGTTCATGAACTCATCGCCACGGCATGCTTGATTGAACTGCATATCGCTGAGGATGAACATTGTCGATGGCATCTCTGCCTGCGAGACACGCGCCTTCACGGCGGTGGTGAGGATCATCTCGAAGACACTCATCAGATTGGTGGACATGCCCCAGTTCATTCTCTGCATCGAGGTCACCTGCTCATACAGTGTCGTATTCTGCGGGATGGCATGCCAAGTCGGTTGCTCGCTGAAGGTGATGCATCTGCCTTGGAATGGTCCGACTGCCAGTTCGCTGATGAGTAGTCCGAGCGAGATACCGACATTCATCGGAATACCACCATTACAAGTCATCGAGCCGGAGACATCGACAATCGCGATCGCATTCTTCAGACCACCAGTGCTGCTACATTTCGCTTTCAACTTCGCGAGCAGTGTACGCCAGGCACCTTCGATCGTCTCGTCGACTTGACGGACACGACCGGTGATATACGGCGCGGCAAGTTCGTGTGGCATCAAACCCGCAGTGTTGATCTTCGCCTCACCGCGTTTCAGCTTGCCGAGGTATTCGGTGTATCTCTCTCCACAATGCTTCGCGAGTGCTTTCTTGAGCAGTTGATGTGCTTTTGCCGGAAGATGCTCGAAATC
>JAURWL010000016.1 GCA_030654965.1 Dehalococcoidales bacterium
GATTTCGAGAAAAGCAGCAACACATTGCTGATTTTCTTTGAGTCGTCTAGCACGAGTAGTATTCACTACTCTACGTCGTCGAGTCACCACAGTCGCTTCGCGTCTCGGGTGTTCTTTTCTCTCATCAACAAGCTGCATCGTCGTTTTCGTTTCAGAATCTGCGCACATTGCGACGCACTCTCACCTCTCACGATGGCAGCACAACAACAACAAGGTCAGGATGAACCACTCATCATCGACGATAACGGTGAGCTGGTCGCTGCGGCAGCGGAGCAACAGCAACCAATGGCAGCGCAGGCGCAGCTGGCAGGGCAGATGCAGCAGGCGGCGGGCGGAATGGCTCATCAGGCCTTCGTCGGAGCAGGCGAGGCGGGCATGCAAGCGAACGCAGCGCAGTTAGCCACTATTCTGGCACTGCAGCAGAAGGCGATAGAGCTGTCACTAGCGCAGGAAACGGAACGCAGAGCACAGGACGCGCAGAGAAAGAAAGAGTTAGCGGCTGATCAGGCTCGCAGAGAGGAAGAAACAATCAGAACACAGGCAGAAACAGCGACGCTGAGTATTAAAGACCCGCAGGCAAAGGAAGGTGTTAGATGGGCAATGACCATTGCCAGTTTGGCCGATCCGAAAGAACGCGCTGTTATGTCGAAAGCGTTTGTCGAGATGTTAATTAGACAGGAGGAAATGGCAGATGGAGACGATCTGGAGGATGTTAATAGCATTCTCTCAGCAGCGGTGCGCAAGCTCAAGTCACTGTCACCGGAACAGCAGGAGGAGGTGGTGCGAAAGCTAAAGGTGAAGAAACGCAAAACAGCACCGGCAGCACGTTCCTGCTCCAAGTGTGGAAGGGACGGTCATGCGAGTGCGGATTGCTACGCGCAAGCGCGCGCAGTGAAGTGAGCGTAACGTAGCGCAGAGCAAATTGTAGGCAATCGTCATCCGCAAATGAAATCAGTCGCGACTGATTCTAACATACAACAACAACATTTCAACAGTTTCTGCATCAGCCAATATTATCTACAGTGACGAACAAATTTTCTGACATGGGTTTGAAACAAAAATATTTTATACTCATGAAGTTACAGCATGGTGCCATGTCTACAATTTGTGGATTGTTGTGAGATCGGCTATGAGCGCGGCTGTGTCGTCGACAAAGCACGCAAACTGATGTGTAACGCCGCTCAATCAAGCCCTGGGCATGTGCAACATCTATGTCACCACGTGTGTCGACCTTGCGCACGGATTGGTCTCGAACTAATGACGCGAGAGCTCGAGCTGACACGAATGAGGAAGAAAGTCTACAAACGAAAGACGACAAACTTTGTAGAGCCGCCGAACCGTTGTCTGCAATTTGTAGAAAAGCTCATGCATGCGAACGCGTTCCTGTGCACGCGATCTCGAATTGTAGGAGATTTTGCCCAAATTGTAGGCTACTGTACAATTTGGAGGACTGCTGATTCCTCACTGTGAACGACTGTCGCAAAATTGCTGCGGTCGCGCTGAGGAGCTTGCTGTTTCTCAAATATTTTCTAATTTGTTGATTGAACTGAGTTCTAGATCTGTTCGATTCGTGTATGATTGTGTTCTGTTACTCCGTGTGTGCATGCGCGCGCCTAATCGTTTTCAATTGCGCGTCTGCATTGCATGGTGCAGAGTCCTATCGATACCGATCGATCTGAGTTGTGAGTGAGTGAGTGAGTGAGAGTGTGAGGGACGAGCTGTGAAGTGGTGAGGTGAGGTGAGGAGAGGATGAACAGAGAGCAGAGCAGCTGCTCTCGCGGAGTGAAGCGAATATCCGCCGCAACTGCTGCGATATTCATGCGCTGCTGAGCTGAGCTGTACATGTGTCAACGATGCGTGGTGATCGAATCCATGATTGTTGACGTTTAGCACGCACATCCACCCCAACCACCGCCGTAGACAACGGGTTCGACGACCGGATAGCCAAAGCCAAAGCCGAAACCTGAGAAACGAGAAATGAAAAGGAAAGATGCGCGTCAGCTCATTCATGCGAAGCATCGCAAACGACTGGCGCGGGCGCGGGCGCACGCGACGCGATTGTCCGTTGCAAAACTGACCTGGGTATCCCCATCCACCGCCCCAACCGCCCCAACGACGCCCCCATCCGCCCCAGCGACCGCGACCTCCCCAACCTCGGCCCCAGCCGCGACCTCCACCTCCCCAACCGCGACCTCCCCAACCGCGACCACCCCAACCACGACCTCCCCAACCGCGACCTCCCCAACCACGACCACGACGTTGATTCACTTCGAATTGATTAGTATCGTACTCGTGCATATCTGAAGAGAGAAAGGAAACAGAGGTGAGAACCGAGGAAGGGCAGGCGATATGCATACCGGTCACTGTTTGTTTGCATCTGACTCTGAATATCTTCCTCGCTCATGTTCTTCATTTCCTCCTGTTCCATTTCACTCATCCACTGCTGTTCGGCCTCAATCTGCTCGATATCCTTATCCATCATCAGGTCAGGATCCTTCGACAAGATCGGCGAGGTCAACGGATCGACAGCGATCAGCTCTTCCTTCTTCAGCTTAGCGATGATCGGATTCAAAGAAGCACGCATGCGGATAGGAACACACTGAGAGAGAGAGAGAGAGAGAGAGAGAGAGAGAGAGAGAGAGAGAGAGAGAGAGAGAGAGAGAGAGAGAAGAGAGAGAGAGAGAGAGAGAGAGAGAGAAAGAAACAGAGAAGCGATCAAAGTTAGCACTCGCAGTGCATCCTCTCGACCCCTCCCCCCCTCCCTGCAGCAACGATCGCGCGTGCTATCACTGACCATAAATCGGTTCGCTCCTGACCAAGTGAGTCCGCGTGTCAACTTATGCGCCTTCCAGAATTTGACATGAGCTGGAGGAATGGACAGACCGCGAGTGCCAACCGGACACTGAACAGCGATGGCGGGATCGGCCTGACTCGCATCGAACTGCTCGTACGCTGAATAAGACGAACGAACGAGAAGGAAGACGAACAAAGAGTCAGAAAGGGGCCAGCGAGGGTCGGTCAACCGCGATGCATGCTTCGACTGCCGCTGTTGCTGTTTCTGTTTACTGACGTTGTTCCGTCATGATTGAGTTTTGTTGCGTTTGAATGAGATATTGTTGATACGCTTCAAGTTCCGCCTCCGTCATCTGTCTCGGTTGAATATTCGAATTCAACGCATCGCGAGGGGACGGTGCTGCGAGGACGACGCAGCTGAGAGAAAGGGCCAACAGACCGAAGGTAAGAAGGAGACGCATCGAAAGATGCAGAGTAAGGAAGAAGAGTCAAGAAAGCGAGAAAACGCCCCTTGAAGTATGAGCGATCGAACGAGTCGACTCGAAGAGAAGCGGACGAGAGCGAGACAGATTCAGACAAAATCCGACAGCGACGACGACGAATCTCGATCGATGAGCGACGATCCAAGCGGCTCACGGTCCAACGGGCCAGAGTCGAACACATCGAAGAGGAAAGATGAGAGGAAGGGGGAGGAGAGCGACAGAGAAGAGGCACGCCGGAGCAGGTCGGATTCAGCGCACGCAGCGACGAAGAAGAGGCGATAGGAGCGGGGATGGCAAGGAAAGGGCGGATAGGCAAAGCGGAAACGAGAGAGATTCAAACACGGAAGGAATATTCATGCCCCTGCTCACTGTTGCATGTTCTGCAAGCTGGAGAGAAACTGCCGCTGCATTTGCATCTGCTCTTGTCGCACCCTGACGAATTCATCCGTCGTAGCCTTTTTGTAATCGTGAAACTCCTTTCGCTGCTCCATCAATTGTCGCTCAAGTTTCAGTACACGAATCTCCTGTTGCTTCGCTGTATCTGCAGTTCGCTCCTGCCACTCCGCCCATTCCTTCAGCAGGATCGTCGTCACGTCGCCCAACTCGCGCTGAATCACCGGCATCGTGATGAACTGAATACGCCGAATTAAATGATTGCCTGTATCGGTAACGTAAAGCGCTCCAGTATGGTCGAGTGTGAGCGAGGTCGGTCCATTGAACATCGCAGAGTGTCCACCGCCGTTCTTCGCGCCTGAATGTCCCGTACCAGCGATCGTGTGCACCATGCCGGATGGTGTGATAAGGCGAATAGCATGATTATGCCGATCAGCAATGAAGATGCGCTGCTCGTTGTCGATGACAATGCCAGATGGCGTGTCGAAACGAGCGAGATAGCCTGCACCATCTCGAAATCCACGTTCGCCGGTGATAGTGCCTGCAATGGTCCAGCAAATGCCTGCGAGTGTGATGCGTCGAATGTTGTGTGCGCCACTGTCCGATATGACGAGACTCTGGTCCGTATG
>JAURWL010000025.1 GCA_030654965.1 Dehalococcoidales bacterium
GAAGATATGGGTAGAAAAGATTTTCGCCATCATGAAACAAAGAAACCGAGAAAAGACGTCAAGAAGATAATCTCAGCCACCGTTGTTGAGCCCCCTCCGCCACCTGTGGAGGTTATCAAACGCGGGAAGAAAGAACGTCTGGAAGAGGAGTAAATCGGCTACGGCTTACCCGCATCTCTACCGGCGTGGACAACTGAAAAGCCGCACGGGTAAGCCGTGCCTTGCTGTCTGAGCGTCTATTATGTGCCCAGCAGTGCCATGCGAACCGTCTGATGAGGGCTCTGAGGTAAGGGAATGAGTGAAATGACGGCGCTCCACGTTGTGGTGTATGGTCGCGTCCAGGGTGTCTACTACCGGATGTTTACTCAGAGACAAGCCGTCCGGCTTGGTTTGCAGGGTTATGTGCGCAATCTACCGGATAGGTCGGTAGAGGTGCATGCCGAAGGGGAAAGGAAACAACTGGAACAACTGCTGGAAATCCTCCAGAAGGGACCTCCCGGCGCCAGAGTTGATACCCTTAAGACCAGCTGGTTAGAATGCACAGGTAAGTATCGTGACTTCTCGGTGACCGGCTAACCCGGTATCTGCTGTAAACCGTAGTGTTGGTCGTTTCTCAACAAACGGGAAAGAATTGGCACAGACGTCCGGTAGACATCCACACCCCGCCGCTGGCTCAGTTGACTCCCCAGTTCTTCAAGTGTAAGCGGCTGGTTTCCGTTCGCCAGAAAGACGCGGAAAGCGCTCTCCTGGAGTGGTTGAACAGGTGTGATGAAATCCGCAGATTTAGAACAGCAGGACTTGGTTGCTTTCAAAAGGTCGTTTGCTTTTATTTCGCCCTGGTCTACTTTCAGCTTCTTACGGCATTTTGGACAGAGGGAACTCTTTACCATAGTGGTAAAAGAGCGGTTGTTTGCCTGTAACCACTTCAGATTGATTGACCAGCGTTGCTCTGATTCCGTAACCAAATCATCTTTGCTCATGTGTCCACTCTCCGGGTTTTTACATGGTGTCCAGTCCGGATTCTGCCAGACGGATGAGGTCGAGATAATCCGTTCTGATGCCCAGCGCCTCTGATACCTCACGGTCTACCTGGAATGGGTCACCAATAAATACCTTACCGACATTTTCAACGATGCCTTTGTTACCATCTACAGAGGTAAGTTTCTGTTGCCCCTCTATAATACCAAGGTCAAAGGGCAGAGTGAAAAAGAGGTCAGCGATGACTTTATCAATTCCCAGCATGTAAAGGTCCTGCCAACCGACTCCAATCTCACTGTATTTTTTCATTGGAAGGAGGGACAGCAGGTTCATAATACTCAAACAACCCTGTCCGCTGACCACTTTCAAAGGAGAGACACTGATGAGGTAATCGCTGGACAGGATGACATTAGGAATCCAGAAGGTGGGAACAAGGAGAGATTTTGGCAGGGGATTATCCACCTCAACCCAGACACAATCCTTAACATCGAGCATAAGCACACGCGGAAAATCATAGGCGAGTTTCTGATAAATTGGTATTACCGATTCTCCATCCGGCGTGCCGTCAAGGATGATTATATCGGCATCACTGACACGGCGAATACCGCTAATAATGGTCGCGAGCATCCCACGACTGGTGGTCGCCGGATAAGGCACTGCGGAATTAGCACAGGGTTTGATAAGGATACGCCGCGCCCGAGAAACAACCGGCGGTGCTTCAAAAACAAAGTGAGAAGCGTCAACTTTCAAGCTTCATTGTCCTTTTCTGGTTACAATATCAAAATTAGAGCGCCGGCTTAAGCACCATAATCTGGATTGCCGTCGGAAGTTTGTCAGCCTTGAACTCAACCTCACTAGTATTCATCGTAGTGGTGTTCTCTTTGTTCTTGAGAAAGTCCTCTACGCCCACAATGGGGTAGGCGCAACGGTCATTCTTGAAGTGCATTGGAATAATGACCCTTGGTTTCAGTTTGGCGCTGACATCGGAGGCGACTGCCGCATTGATAGTGAAGAATCCACCAACAGGCACCAGCAGGACATCTACCTTGCCAACCTGTGCGATTTCCTGCGGTGATAGAGGGTGTCCGAGGTCGCCCAGGTGGCAGAGCCGAATGCCGTCCATCTCCATGCAGATAATGGTGTTAGCGCCACGGTCCTTACCCTTGTTCTCATCGTGGTAGGTAGCTATACCGGTGAACTTAACACCTTTAATCTCTAGCGGCGCTCCGCCTTTGAACACCTGTGGTTGTCCGCCCACTGAGCCTGCATTATTATGGTCGGAATGCTCGTGACTGACCGTGACTATATCGGCGGATTCTTTGATTTCCCCATATTTTAGAGGACCACCAGTTTTGTAAGGGTCGGTGATAATTCTCGTGCCTTTATCAGAGGTGATGAGGAAAGATGCGTGTCCCAGCCATTTAACCTTCATAGTCTTTTAACCTCCTTTATCACTGGCGAGGGCAAGGACGAGCTTCACCAGTGTGCGTGTCGGCACGCCGGTTGCTCCCTTGCCATAATAGCCTCTTGGTTTATCCAGATAACTGGTCCCGGCGATGTCTAAATGCACCCACGGTGTCTCGCCGGCGAACTCACCCACAAAAAGTGCCGCAGTGATGGGACTGGCTTTTCTGCCGCCCGTGTTTTTGATGTCAGCAACATCACTTTTATTCTGTTCTTTATACTCTTCGTACATGGGCATCTGCCAGATTTTGTCACCGACTTCCTCGCCTGCTGCAATAACTTTATCAACGAGTGTCTGGTTATTTGTAAAGGCACCGGTGGCGACATCACCGAGAGCCGTGACACAGCCGCTGGTCAGTGTGGCAATATCAACGATGCGTTTGGCTCCCCGCTGGTTGGCATAACTGAGCGCATCGGCAAGTGTCAGACGTCCTTCTGCGTCTGTGCTCTCAATCTCAATGGTCTTGCCATTCATCGTGGTGAGCACATCGGCGGGCTTCAGAGCACTACCACTGGGCAGGTTCTCCGTGGCTCCCACAATGGCGATAACATTGATTTTGGGTTTCAATTGAGCGATGGCGCTCATTGCCGCCATAACAGAGGCGCCACCTGCCATATCCGTTTTCATCGCTCCCATATTTTCCGAAGGTTTCAAAGAGATACCGCCGGAATCAAAGGTAATGCCCTTACCTATCAAAGCAATATCAATATCCTTAGAATTATTACCCCGATATTTGAGGACAATGAACTTGGGGGGCTGGGCACTACCACCGGCTACCCCGAGTAATGCGCCCATTCCCAGCTTTTGCATATCCTCACGTTCCAGTACGGTCAATTCCAGTCCATATTTGTCGGCAATTTTTCTGGCTTCTTCTGCCATCTGTGTCGGGGTCATATAGTTAGCAGGTTCATTGACCATATCCCTTGCGAGATTGGTGGCTTCCCCGACAATCTTGCCTTCGTCAACACCTTGTTTTATGGAAGCGGTAGCGCTCCGGCTGCGTTCCACGATTGTTAGTTCCTCGATTTGTCCCTGTTCTGATTCCTTTGTAAAATGCTTCCGGTAAGAATACAGACCAAGAACAGCGCCTTCGGCGATTGCCTGAGCGGCTGATTGAAAACTGATTTTATTCAAACCGGCGCCAAGCGGGGCGATGGCTATGTGCTTCACTCCCTTTTTCTGGAGAATGCAACTGGCTTCGGCGGCGGCGATGCGAATTTTTTCCAGGGTCAGTTCACTGCGCTTACCAAGCCCGATGAGCACCACCCTCTCCGGTGTAATCTTACCCAGACTATGGATAACAGTCACCTCACAGAGTTTGCCCTTAATCTCCCCTTCGTGAATAAGTTGACTCACAGCCCCTTCCAGCGCCTTGTTTACCGTAGAGACATCACCCCGGGGTCGTTTAATGCCCTCGAAGACACCCATAACAATAGCATCTGCCCTGGTCCTGCGGATGTTCCCAACCTTTGCTTTTATATCCATACTCACCTCCATTACCGGTCTGGATTAAGCCTTCGTTACCCACTCAATACCCAGTTCTGCCAGCTTCGCCGGCGTGGGCACACCGTTTTCATCCCAGCCAAACATTCCGTAGTAGGTTTCGATAGATTCATTGACCTGTGCTTCTGTGGGGGCAACCCCTTGAAGCGGTCCTGATGTAAAAGCAGTGAAAAAGCGTTTGGGAAGAACATCTTCGGTTTTGCCCATACCATTACGGATGTTATAGACACGCGCCATGGTCACATAACGTTCGGCGCACTTCATCAGCTCGAAAAGGTTGGTATTCCAACCGGTCACTGACCTCATCAATTCAACAATGTCGTCCGAACTGAGCGGGACGAAGATGCAGAAGACAAGGCTATCCAGGATGTGTTGCCACAGGGAGCCGTAAACTAATATACGTATTTTAGCGGGGCTTAAATCCCCCGCTGGTAATGGGTCGAAGATACCCATCGCTTTCATTCCAGAACCGATTCTCATCGTATAAGCGGTGTCATGAATATTGTGGCAATGGTCCGCGCCGGTGTGTGAAATGGCATACCCAATACCCAGTGCCGCCTTGAGACGCGGTTCATGCATGGGGATTTCCTGCCCCTTCACATGCATTGCGTAGGCTTCCGAACCTTTGCCGATTTTCTTTGCGGCACGCGCCACACCTTCCGCGAGGATGTCGCCAAATCCTTTACGGTAGGCAATCATTTCCACCATTTGCAACATTGCCCCCGCATTGCCGAAATTTAATTTTATACCCCCGGTATCTTTCTCTGTGATAATACCTCTCTCAAAACACTCCATAGCGAACGCAATAGAGACACCCGTGCTAATGGTATCCAGACCATAAGCACTACACAATGCGTTGCCTTTGGCAATTGCCGGTAGATTATCTATGGCACATAGAGAACCGAGCGACGCAATAGTCTCGTATTCGGGTCCGCCATACTCAGGGATGACATTATAGGGTTCTCCCACGGCGACTTCCGGTTTACAGCGGACCGTACAGGCGAAGCAACCACCCCGTCCTTTGAGTATAGTCTTGTTCAGTGTGGCTCCGGTAATCTTTTCTACGCCTTCAAACTGTCCCTGCTGGAAGTTGCGTGTCGGCAAGCCGCTGGTGGTGCTTAAAGCCATTGCCATTGCGGCAGTACCACCCGTATGCATTCCCTGGGCGCCACGGTTGTTTTTCACCTCACCAATGAGCCGCCGCATCATGGTTGTCGCGGTTGCCTGATTAGCTAAGGGGAATTTCTGATGACCGCGCACGGCAATAGCTCTCAGGTTCTTGGAGCCCATAACAGCTCCCAGACCGCACCGTCCTGCCGCATGGTTGATGTCGTTGACAATGCACGCGAAGCGCGTCATATTTTCACCAGCAGGACCAATCTGACAGACTCGTGTGCCGTTGCCATGTTCTTTTTTCAGGGCATCCTGCACATCCTTGGTAGTTTTACCCCAGAGGTGGCGGGCATCCTTGATTTCAACCTTGCCGTCCTCAATCCAGAGATAAACGGGCGCCGTTGCCTTACCTTCCACGATAATAGCGTCAAAACCCGCGAATTTCAGTTCAGCGCCCCAGAAGCCGCCAACCTCGGCATTCCCCTGTCCTCCGGTGAGGGGGGATTTAGCACCAACACTGTTCCTGCCCGTTCCGGAAATAGGAACACCGGTAAGAGGACCATTCGCGAAAATGAGCTTGTTATCAGGACCGAGCGGGTCTACATCCTCCTTCACTTCCTTCAGCAGAAAGTAGCTGATAAAACCAGTTCCTCCAAGATAACGCCGATAGAAGTCCTCCTTCGGCTCTTCAATAGAAGTGGAGTTGGTAGACAGGTTCGCTCGCAGTATCTTACCCGCATACCCGTTTACCATCGTATTAATCTCCTATTCTTTATAATTCAGCGAAGCGCTTCACGGACAATTTTATCGATAATTGACGAAATATCTTGAGAAGTATCAATGGTATAATGTTTTCGGCGGATTTCCTCTTCCGTGGGTTGCATTCTACGGTATATATCCCAATCCGCATCCGATTTGTTCGTGGGGTCAGCTTGCCGAGATTGAAGTCGTTGACGAACCAGTTCCGGCGGCGCCGATACCCGCACCAGAATAAGTTTCACTTTGAGCCGGTCGGCAATGCTATACAGATACTCACGATTCTTTTCGGAAAGATTGGTAGCATCCAGTATTACCGGGATGCCTTTCATAAGGAGTCTTTCAACGAGGAGATGAATGTCCCTGAAAAGGTGATTACTTTCCTCTGAGGAATAGGCGGGAGAAGCAAAGAGCGCTTTACGGAGAGCGTCGCTTTCCAATAACACTGCCGGCAGTTTTTCTACCAACCGACGGCAAAAGTAAGACTTTCCCGTTCCCGGCAAACCGCTAACGGCAATAAAAAAAGGCTCCGCCACCGGCTCAGGAAGGGGTCCCAGGCTCTCCAGCAAACGGAGACTGTCAAACACCAAGCGGGCGTTTCCCACAGCCACAGTACTACCTATTATATCACCTTTTATCTGATTTTCTAGACATTTTTTAAGATAATGTTTACGAAACGTCAATTTGTAACACAAAACTGATAATAATTGAACACGTAAAAGGCGATGCTTCAAGCAAGAAACTAAAGATGCCGTACGAAAGTCGTATAAAAAGCAATAATCTCCGATATGCGTTAAGTTATTTGCTCTACGAGAGATGTGAGATAATAGAAGTTATTCTTCCGGGTAGAAAGCCAGCCCCAGCGTGCCCGTGCCGCAGGCATAACCCATCAGTGGACTGAACTCGGTTAACCATAGTTCGGCACAATTGAACTCATCAGTCACTCTCTTTTTCAGTTGGATGGCATCATCCTCTGCATAAACATGCATCACAGCGACATGGACTGGTTTGTTGCCTACCTTTTCCCGCATTTCCTCAAAAAGTCGTTCGATACCAATTTTTTTGCTCCGAACCGCGCCCATAAAGCGAGGCACTCCACTGGTAAACGTGAAAATCGGCTTGATTTTTAACATGGAGCCAGCTACAGAGGCGATTTTAGGAATCCGTCCCGACCGGTAAATATAGCGGACCGTGTCCATATAGGCGATAATTTTGACGTTATCCCTGACTTTATCAGCGACGGCAGTTACCTCAGCCAGACTCTTGCCGGTTTCCGCCGCCCGCGCCGCCGCTAGGGCGATAAGTCCCTCCGCCGCAGCCGCCGTCATTGAATCCAGTACCACTACCGAGATTCCTGGAAATTCAGCTTGAATCTGTTGGCTGGCAGTTGCCGCCGTACTATAGATGGCGCTGAGTTTAGAGGACAGGATGACAGAGAATATATCTTTGCCTTGGCGTGCGGCATGGCGGTAAGCATCAAGACAGACTCCGGGTGAGGCGCCAGAAGTCTTGAAGGTTTCCGGGTCCTTCAGAAAGAGTTCGTAGGCTTCTGAAGGTGTGACGTCAATCCCGTCTCTGTATACGTTTCCGTTTACGTAAAAATTTAACGAAATGACGCCAATGCGGTATTGTGCCAGCAAATCCCTGGGAATGCAGGCAATGCTATCCGCAATAACCGCAACTCGGTTCTCTGGCATTAACTAGCCTCACTGTAAAATGCCACCGCCAGTGTCCCCGTGCCACAGGCATATCCCATCACCGGGCTGAATTCCGTTAGCCACAAATCAAGGCAATTGAACTCTTTTGCTATGCGGTCTTTGAGTTGTACTGCCGCCTCCGGCGCATAAGCATGCATAACCGCCGCATAGATTGGGTTCTCACCAACTTTTTCCCTGATTTTCTCAAACATCAGTTCGATGCCGCGTTCCCGGCTTCGGACTATCCCTGACAAGTGAACCTTCACAGAGACGCTGAAAAGAGCACGGAAATTGAGTATTGTTCCCACCTGTGCGGCAATTTTAGGAATACGACCCGAACGGTAGACGTGACGCAGTGTGTCCAGCAAAATGTAGGCATTCACCCGGTCGCGCACTCCCTGAGCGATTTTCACTACTTCTTCGAGGTTAGCTCCGGCTTCTGCTGCTTTTGCCGCCGCGATGGCGATGAGACCTTCAGCCGCGGTAGCTGTTAGCGAGTCCATCACCTCTATCTTTACACCGGGGATTTCTTTTACTGCGTATTCTTTAGCCATTAATGCGACACCATAGGTTGAGCTCAATTTTGCAGAGACTGTAATACATATAATGCTCTCCGCCTGTTGGCTTGCCTGACCGTATGCGGTGAGACACTCTCCGGGTGATGGCGCCGATGTCGCAAAAGCATCGGGGTTTTTCAGGAAAAGCTGATAAGCCTCCGTCGGCGTAATGTCAACCCAGTCCCTGTAAACCTTGCCTTCAAAGAGGATATTAATCGGGACAATACCGATTCCGTATCGTTGCGCCTGCTCCCGTGTGAGGCAGGCAATACTATCGGTAATGACGGCAACTTTTTTCAGGTAGATACCTCCGCATGAATACTTTTAAGGGGTAGCCATTGGTTGATTATGACCCACACGGTGCTCGATATACGCCGGTACCAGGACAAAGCTCAGCATTAACAATGCCAGTCCCAAAAAAGCAACAAAACCAAGTTGGCTACTGGCAAGTGTAACCACTGCTGCAGACATCAAACTGGAGACAATCAGCGCCGCTATTCTGAGCCAGCGATATTTTAACCGGACGAACAGGGTTACGGAGACTCCCAGCACCAGAAAGGTGAAACCCGTCCACGGCGCAAAATCATAAAGAAAACCGAGTTTCAAATCAGGGAACATTGTTTGTCCCGATGCCAGGAACCAGCCGACAAATGTAGGCACGGGCACCAGCATCAATGTGGCGTAGAGCCAGTCGCGCCGGATAAATTTGATAATAATAAAACAACAGAGCCAGAGAACGAGCGGTATATATAGAATAAGTGTGAGCCATGGCCAGCCCTTCGGCAGATAGAGAAGAGATGCGCCGGCAGCCGCCACCGGGAAAAGCGCGTAGCCGAGCCAGGGAAAAAGCCATGCCGGTTTGCCATGAAATAATCCATAAAAAACAATCCCGGCGATTACGATGAGCAGTATGGGCATCCAGGTGACTCCAGTGAGCCAGTTAAGCGCGAAAAGAGCCGCAAAAAAGAGATGTGGCATTCCTGCCAGAAGTGCCTGTCGCCATGTCCCCTGACTGTGTGTTTCGTAAATCTGGTGGGCGACCAGTTTAGCGGAACCGAGTAACCGCAAACACTTCTCCGTTGCCTCTTCTTCAGACAACCCTGATTTTTGCATCTCCAGGCAACTGTCCTCGACGTGCGCTTCTAACTCACGGATAATTTCTTTCTCTGATGCGGGGTCAAGGTGTAGATTCTCTTTAATACTATGTAGATAACCGCGCAACTCCACTCGCAGGTCCATAGCTCACCTCAAGCGCTCACCGGTTGTATGATAGTATTCATAGCGGCAAGGAAATCAAGCCACTGACTCCGCCGCTCCACAAGCATGGTGCGTCCCTTTTCTGTGAGATGGTAGTACCGTCTCTGGCGGCCGCCTGATGCCGTGTGCCACTGGGCAGTGAGTAAGCCTGATTTTTCCAGGCGGTGCAAAGCCGGGTAGAGAGTCCCTTCCTTGTATCTGAAATAACCCTGACTTCTGTCTTCAAGCTCCCGGATTATCTGATAGCCGTACATCGGTTGTTGACCGAGTAAGCAAAGTAAGAGAGAATCAGTACTGCCTTTTATCAATTCACTTCGCTTTACCATATACCACCGCCTATACCTAGAGAATCTAGGCAAAGTATAGTGCTGTTGTTGTAACTTGTCAATAGTGTGTGCCATCCCGTGTTGACAGTCCCGCTTGAGTGGGAGTACAATTTTAATCGGGTTGCTTACGGAGAGGAGTCCCTGTACATGATAGAGATGGTTGTTGATAGCATCCGTGTCAGCCTGATGAATTATCAACGCGTGGTGATTCTCAAGGAGAAGGAAACCAATCGCTACCTGCCCATATGGATTGGCGCGGCTGAAGCCGATGCTATCGCCGTCAAACTTCAAGGAGTCTCCGTACCGCGCCCGCTCACTCATGACCTTCTGCAATCAATTGTCGATGCTTTCGGTGCCAGAATCCAATCCATCGTCGTCAGTGACCTTAAGAACGATACCTTTTTTGCCAAAATCCTCATCAGTGTAGATGGCAGTCAATTGGAGATTGATTCCCGTCCCAGTGATGCCATCGCCCTTGCCGTTCGGGTTTCAGCGCCTATTTTTGTCGATGAATCCGTGCTGGAAAGAGCCGGCATCTGGCTGGACAAGGAATCGGGAAAACTTATTCCTGATGAAAGTGAAGAGTCAAAGAAACCTGAGGGCAAAAAGGTCAATGATGAAGAAATGAAGAAGAAGGCATCTGCTTTTTATGACTTCATCAATACAATGGACCTGGATGATTTTGATAAGCGTAAATCCTAGATAGCCTAGCTCATTATAAGCCCGCTTTCGGTTGCGGAAGAAAACGAGGCACATGGAAGAGCGCGTAATTAAGCGATTGATGACCTCGGTCAAGTGCAGTAGTTGCGGACAGAACTACGCAGGGCGTAATGTTCAAGTTATTGGACATCATCATGGTTTGTGGTTCATTAGCGCTTATTGTTCCTCATGTCGTACTCATTACCTGCTTGCCGCTACTGTCAGCCGGGAAAAAGCAGAAATAGTCTCCGACCTCACAGAAACTGAGTTTGTCCGCTTTAAAAAGTCCCGCGCGCCGACAGCAGATGACATCCTGGATATGCATAGCTTCCTTAAGAAATTCGACGGCGACTTTACCCGGCTTTTCGGACGCGAACGTGTGAGCTAATTCGGTTGCGTAATGATATTAAGGGTGCAGAAGGCGTAAGCCTAAGAGGTAGAGTGAAGACATGGAGTTGGGTATTACTACCTCTTGACCCGCCAGCGTGAATTTGGTATGCTTTGACGTTGTGAAGCCTTGGCTGGCGGCGTTAAGTCTTAGCGGTCTCGGGTTCTATATTGCCGGTGCTATCATACTGGGGATAGTCGGCGGTCGCTGGCTGGATTCGAAGTTCAACACTGACCCACTGTGGTTGATTATCGGTCTGATTCTGGGTATTGCGGTTGCCGTTACCGGCACCTACAACATGCTTAAACCTTTTTTAGAGAACAACAGGAAGGATAAGAGTAACAAGTAGTGGCAGAACAAAAACCGGTAGCTGATAAGAAAACTGGTAAAAAGATCGGTTGTCTCGGTTGTTCTTTCTCTCTGGGTATTTTTATCTTCATCATTGCAGTCCTGGTTCTCTTTATAGTAAGTCTTGCATTAGGACCTATCGGTCAAGGCTTTTTAGGAATCAAACCCCCTGAATGGCTATCGGTACCCACCCCCCATGTCCTGCTTCCCGCAGAAGTTATAATCCCCATGGGCGAATTTGCCGGTCAAGAGTATGGTATTACCAATAGCATTATCACCACCTGGTTGACCATGGTCATATTGGTCATCATCTCACTGGTAGTTATCAAGCGCAGTAAACTCATTCCTTCAAGGTTTCAAAGCTTAATTGAGTCTGTTTTCGAGTGGCTCTATAACTTCTGCAAGGAAGCTGCCGGCGAAAAGAACGGCCGTCGTTTCTTCCCAATAATTACCACTATCATTCTTTTTGTTCTCTTTAATGGCTGGTTAAGTCTTTTGCCGGGTTTCGGCTCAATTATGGTACACACGGCTGAAGGTCATGAATTGCCACTTCTGCGGGGTGCAAACACAGATATCAACACGCCGCTAGCACTTGCCCTCATCTCTTTTGTTTTCATTGAGACCGTAGGTATTGCATCAGGCGGTCTACATTATCTAAAGAAGTTCATGAATGTAGGAAGGTTTTTCAAAGGGTGGGGTAAAATTTTCCGCGGACAGGTGAAAAGCGGATTTGGTGACCTGTTCTTTGGCGTCATTGATGGAGTAGTGAGCCTTATTGAGTTCATTAGCGAATTCTTCCGTGTTATTAGTCTTACATTCCGGTTGTTCGGTAACATGCTTGGCGGAGAAATACTTGTTTTAATGTTTCTCTTCCTCTTCTTCGTTACACCAATCATCATACCTCACGGACTTGAACTCATTTTCGGGCTTATTCAGGCATTAATCTTTGGCTTCCTAACTCTAGTGTTTGCTAGCATCGCCGCAACACCCCACGAAGGGGAAGGACATTAAACAATAAATCAGGCACTGCTGTTTGAATAAAGCATTTGAAAACCTGAAGGAGGAAAGATAATG
Organism: Dehalococcoidales bacterium; assembly: GCA_030654965.1. Lineage (GTDB taxonomy): Bacteria > Chloroflexota > Dehalococcoidia > Dehalococcoidales > Fen-1064 > JAURWL01. Next base: position 12,162 of record JAURWL010000025.1, read on the forward strand.
GATGCTGAAACTATGAGACTACTTGCCGCCGGTATCTCAATGGGCTTGGGTTCCCTTGGGCCTGGTATCGGCATCGGCATTCTGGGTATGGGTGCTATGAATGCGCTCGGTCGCAACCCTGAAGCCAGAGGCGCCATCCTTACCAATATGATGATTGCCATCGCCATGGCGGAAGCCGTTGCCATCTATGCGCTGGTAGTTGCCATCATCCTCATTTTTGTACCTGTAGCATATAATGTATAACCTTCCCGCATAGGAGGGAATCAAATATGGAAGGGCTTGGGATTAATTTGCCAACCCTGTTGGCACAAATCGTGAATTTCGTCATCCTGTTGGCGCTTCTTTACATTTTCGCCTATAAACCGTTTATGAACATGCTCGACCAGCGGAGCAACAGAATAAAGGAGAGCCTGGCGGAGGCAGATAAAGTCAAGGCTGAGGCAGTTAAAGCGGAAGAGGATTTCAAGAAGCGTCTGGAAGTTAGCAGTAAGGAAGGGCAGGAAGTGATTGCCCGCGCCATCCGCACCGGCGAAGAAGCCAGACAGCGCGCCCAGCAGGAAGCCAAGCAGGAAGCTCAGGCGCTTGTCAAGCGGGCACGGGCAGAAATCCAGCGCGAACGTGATGAAGCTATCGGTGAGCTACGACAGGAATTTGCCGACCTGACGATTGTTGCGGCAGAGAAAGTGATTGAAAAATCACTTGATAAGCAGGCACACCAGCAGATTATTGAGAGAGTGCTGGAAGAAAGCGCTACTCTGAAACCAAAAGGATAAACGTTTGCTTCCCGGGGGATAGAGTATGACCATTAGTGCCCATGCCAGGCGCTATGCGCACACCATCTTCAGGATGGCTCAAAAAAATAAGGAACTAACCCGGTGGCAGTCTGACCTTCGTAAAATAGATAGCCTCCTGGGAGATAAGACTCTCTACACTTTACTGGAGAACCAGCAGACACCATGGGCGGATAAGGTGAAGGTGCTCTCACCACGGCTCGGTGAAGTAAATCCGCTTATCCTCAAGCTGGTAGCTCTATTATCCGCCAGGGGCAAACTGGCTCTGGTGGGCGAAATTGCTGAAGAATACCAGCGACTGGTAGATAGTTACCGTGGCATCGAAGGGGCAGAGACCGCAGAAGTAGTCACTGCCATTCCGCTCGATAGCGACTACCAGTTGAAACTTGCCCAACGTATCACTGATATTATTGGCAAGCCGGTAATCCTCAAGACGCTGGTTGACCCGAGCATCATCGGGGGCATTGTTATCCGGGTGGGTGATAAACTCATCGACGGTAGTCTTCGTACTAAATTGGCGGCACTGAAAAAAGAACTGGGTGGGGTGGCAAAGTAGTTACTCGGGAAAGGGGAGGGAAAGCTTAATGGCAACAAAAGGACGGGACATTGCTTCCCTGCTAAAACAGGAAATTAAAGAATTCGACACTACACTGTCGGTCTATGACGTCGGTACGGTGGAAGAAATTGGTGACGGTATTGCCCGCATCCACGGGCTGACTTCCGCAAAATACAGTGAGCTTCTACAGTTCCCCCACGATATCATAGGTATTGCCATGAACCTGGAAGAGGACAATGTCGCCGCCATCATTCTCGGTGACTATGCCCGGATTAAGGAAGGCGATGAAGTACGCTGTACCGGTAGGATTGCCGAGGCGCCGGTGGGTGCAGAGCTTATCGGACGTGTGGTTGACCCTCTGGGAAGACCCCTCGATGGTAAAGGACCAATCAAGACCGAAAAGACGCGTGCCCTGGAGAGAGTTGCCCCGGATGTCACCAAGAGAAAGTCAGTAAATACCCCGGTGCAGACCGGTATCAAAGCGATTGATAGCTTGATTCCCATCGGGCGCGGTCAGCGCGAATTGATAATCGGCGACCGCTCCACCGGGAAAACCGCCATCACTCTGGACACTATCATCAATCAAAAAGGTGGCGATCTAATCTGTATCTATGTCGCCATCGGGCAGAAGACTTCTAAGGTTGCCCGTGTCGTCGCTACCCTTGAAGAGCACGGCGCTATGGCATACACCATTGTCATCGCGGCGAATGCTTCTGATTCCGTGGCTCTACAATACCTGGCGCCTTATGCCGGTTGTGCCATGGGTGAGGAGTTCATGGACCAGGGCAAGGATGCTCTGGTAATATATGACGACCTTTCCAAACATGCCTGGGCATACCGCCAGCTTTCCCTACTACTGCGGCGTCCTCCGGGACGGGAAGCTTACCCCGGTGATGTTTTCTACCTGCATAGCCGTCTACTGGAAAGAGCCGCAAAGCTCGATGATAAATACGGGGGTGGGTCTCTGACCGCTCTACCGATTATCGAAACGCAGGCAGGCGACCTCTCCGCCTATATTCCAACCAATGTCATCTCCATTACAGATGGTCAGATGTACATGGAAACCGACCTTTTTAATGCCGGTATCCGACCGGCACTTAATGTGGGTCTATCCGTCTCTCGTGTGGGTAGCACTGCCCAGACACGCGCCATGCGTAAGGTGGCAGGGCGGTTGAGACTGGAACTGGCTCAGTACCGCGAGCTTGCCGCCTTCGCACAATTCGGCACGGCGGAACTGGATAAAGCCACACGTTCCCAGCTGGAACGCGGTCAGCGTATGACCGAAGTCTTGAAGCAGTCCCTTTATGTGCCGGTGCCCATGGAAAAACAGGTCATAATTCTGTACCTTGCTATCAATGGCTATCTTGACGACGTTGCTGTTGATAAAATACGCGATTTCGAAGCCAATTTGCATAAATTTATGGACACCGCCCATCCGGAAATCGGCTCCGCCATCGCGCGTGAAAAAGACCTGAGCCAGACCACGGAAGAAGCGCTGAAATCAGCAATCCGTGAATTCAAACAGACGTATAAAGTTAATTAAGCGATTGCGACAGATGACAAATGGCTAATATTCGTCTTATCCGCCGGCGCATCCGGGGCGTCCAGAGCACTGCTAAAATCACCCGGGCTATGGAGATGATTGCCACCTCCAAGATGCGCCGTGCTCAGGAAGCCGGGGTCGCCGGGCGGCCTTACGACCAGAAAATCCGGCAGGTTATTGCCGACCTGGCGGCGCTCCGGTACTCTGGGGAAATGCCCCATCCCCTGCTCCAGAGACGGCCGGTAAAAAAAATTGCCATTATCCATATTTCCCCTGACCGTGGGTTGTGTGGCGGTCTCAATGCGAACCTGAACCGAAAGACAGGCAGTTTTATTCTGGGACAGGACAAGCCGGTAACGCTGGTCGGTGTGGGACGCAAAGGGCTGGATTTTATGCGACGCTATGGGCGTGAGCTGCGAGCCGAGTTCACCGGGCTTGGTGACCGTCCCACCCTCTTCGATGTCCTGCCGATTGCCCGGGTTGTGAATGATGATTATTGCAGTGGGCATGTGGATGAAGTGTATCTGGTTTATGCCAAATTTGTTTCTACTATGGTACAGACACCGGTTATGGAGAAATTGCTTCCAATCGAACCGGCGATGGTAGCACCAGCGCAAAATGTAGAGTATATTTATGAACCTGCCCCTCAATCCGTTCTAGGAGCGCTCCTGCCCCGGTTTGTAGAGATGGAAATCTACCACGCTATCCTGGAGTCAATCGCCAGCGAGCAGTCTGCCCGCATGGTGGCAATGCGGAACGCTACGGAAAATGCCAACGAGCTTATCCAACACCTGACTCTACTGTACAACAAGGCACGTCAGGAAGCTATCACCACTGAGTTGCTGGATATCACCGGCGCCACCGCCGCGCTCCAGCAGAAGTAATAGAGACGGGATTGAGGGAAGACTGGAGGATGTTATGGCAAAAGGGAAAATAGTACAGGTCATCGGGACGGTCATTGATGTGGAATTTCCACCGAATGCCCTCCCGAAACTTTTCGATGCGGTGATGATAAATTCACCGCAGGGCAAGATTCTTCTTGAGGTTCAGGGCCACATCGGTAACAACTGGGTAAGATGTCTGTCACTATCACCGACCGAGGGTCTGGCACGCGGCATGGAAGTCGAAGACACCGGCGCGCCTATCTCGGTGCCGGTGGGAAGGGCATGTCTGGGTAGATTGTTCGATGTTACCGGTACCGCCATTGACAACCTGGGAGAAGTAAAGGCGACTGCTCGCTGGGCTATTCACCGCTCGCCCCCGTCATTCGAGGAGCAGGAGACTACACCCCAGTTGCTGGAGACCGGACTCAAAGTTATCGACCTTGTCGCGCCGTTTACCAAGGGCGGTAAGATTGGCGCTTACGGCGGCGCCGGTGTCGGTAAGACCGTTATCATCCAGGAACTTATCCGCAACATCGCCACTGAGCACGGCGGCTTCTCCGTTTTTGCGGGCGTCGGGGAACGTTCCCGCGAAGGTAATGACCTCTGGAATGAAATGAAAGCCTCCGGCGTTATTAACAAGACCGTGATGGTCTTTGGACAAATGAACGAACCGCCTGCCGTCCGTTTCCGCGTGGGACTGACGGGTCTAACGATGGCGGAATTTTTCAGGGACGAAGAGGGACAGGATGTGCTCCTGTTCATCGATAATATCTACCGCTATACACTTGCCGGGATGGAAGTCTCGGCTCTGCTGGGGCGTATGCCTTCCGCAGTTGGTTACCAGCCGACTCTTGCCACGGAAATGGGTGAACTTCAGGAGCGCATCACGTCCACCAAGCGCGGGTCTATCACCTCCTTCCAGGCAATCTACGTGCCCGCCGATGACTACACCGACCCCGGCGTAGTCACAAGCTTCGGGCACCTGGATGCGGTCATTGCCCTGGAGCGTTCTATCGCCGAGCAGGGTCTGTATCCGGCGGTCGACCCTCTGACCTCGACCTCACGCGTGCTCGACCCGATAATTGTGGGGCAGGAACACTATAATGTAGCGCGGGAAATCCAGCGTGTTCTCCAGCGCTATAAGGATTTGCAGGATGTCATCGCCATCCTCGGTATTGAGGAATTGAGCGAAGAAGATAAACTCATTGTCACCCGTGCCCGCAAGATTCAGCGTTTCCTCTCCCAGCCGATGTTTGTAGCGGAAGCGTTTACCGGACGCAAA
>JAURWL010000036.1 GCA_030654965.1 Dehalococcoidales bacterium
CCATCTGGCAATCGGCTTGATGAAATGGCGTCTGAAGAACCTGACACCACCCGCTAAATTCACCGTCATCGGCGAACCAAAAGACCTGACAGGCGCAGAGGAATTAGCCAAACAGGATAAATACCAGTTCCAGTGGTGGGCGGTCTCACAGGTCGGCGGTCAGCCCTACGGCGAAAAAAAGAAGGGCGCGGATACCGGCATTGACGGCTATCTCTACTACATGGATGAGAAAGACAAGATTAAGAAAGCCATTATTTCCGTCAAGGGCGGGCATAACGCTAATGTCAGCATGATACGGGATTTAGGGCACGTGATTGACAGGGAAAAAGCGGATATCGGAATCTTCATTACGCTGGAAAAGCCCACCCGCCCGATGCTGGAAGAAGCCGCGATGAAAGGTTTTTACCATTCCCCGCTTGGCAGGGACTATCCCCGACTTCAGATTCTGACTATTGAAGAAATCCTCGATGGCAAAACGCCAAACATCCCGCCGTGGATTGCTCCCGTCCCAGCACAGTCAGGCAAATCCTCAGGAAGAGCCGGTAAACAACCAAAGATGCTATAGCGTTCTTCCTTATTGTCATACTGAAGTACCTCGCCACAATACCATTCCAGCGTAGGCTGGAATCCATTCAACAATCCTCCATTTGTCATTCTGAGGAACGAAGCGGCGAAGAATCCCTGGGGTGGGAGGGTAAGATTACTTCTCCCTTTTGTAAAGGGAGATACAGAGGGATTACGTCCTACACCCCCTGCGACAAAATCCCCTTGCCTCTCTATCCCACTTTGTTTTATTATACCCTTACAACGTGGCGGTCTCCGGTGAAAGACGCCGTCGATTCTGGCTGTGAAATTCATTGCGGGCTTTGGGGTGTAAAGTCCCGTGAAGGAGCAGTAAAATTTGTCGTCAGAATCCACTCCCTCGCGTTAAAACACGCGGGTGCCTGTTCGAGGCATGAGAATAATACTTCAGGTGCATCTCCGCCGGGTATCTTGAGCATGGAAATTCGATATTGTTTCGGATTTCGGTATTAGGATTTCGATATTCAGGCAGAGGTCATCGCCTGCTATCGGTGCCAGGGACACCGGAATCCTCACGTAGCTTTCTGCACGAGAGGGGCAACGCACATTCACAATGATTAGTTTCTGAAATTTCACCCCCCTCTTACAAAACGACTCCGCAGAGTCGTACTGATCCCCGACCTGATCGGGGGGAAGGTACCTGATGTCGCAACGTCATACTGAGTCCACATTGACTGGACGAATGTATCTTTATCCGCAGTATCGTTGCAAGGAGGTTAACGTAGCCTGTCCCGTACTTTGATACGGGAGTGGCAATCTCAGGGAGGAGAGTTTCTGGTTGAGATATGATTTAACTTGTTCAGACCTTTCTTAAGTTCTCACTGCTTCACCTAGTAACGCATCCGCCATTTGCCGTCCCATATCTTTAGCTTGTTTAATCAACTCCACCTGATTTTTGGGGTCGGCATCCGGTCTACCGGAATACCCGGCAATTGTAAATACTTTGATATCAGGCGCCCTGACAAATTTTCTTAATTCTTTGAGGGTCTCCTCGGCACCCCCTCGCCCTGCAACCGCAATCAAACCGGCGCATTTTGCCTGCGGTCTTTTACCGTGCATATAAATGAAAAAACTCCTGTCCATAAAAGCCTTTATCTGTGCCGAAATACTCCCGAAATAGACCGGGCTGGCGATGATAACGCCGTCTGCCTGGCGGAATTTTTCCAATATCCAACATGCGTCATCTTTCTGCTGGCATTCCGAAAACGAGGCACAATTCAGATGAGCCTGGCAGAAACCAATCTTATGCTCGTTCAAGACAATCTTCTCGGTTTCCACTCCGCGAGAAGCTAGTTCATTCAAAGCCTGGTCTATTAAGTAATTGGTGTGCCCCTGCAGCCTGGGGCTGCCTCCGATAGCGACGACTTTCATTTTGCCTCCGTAGTATCATGTGCTCTGATTCACAGTAGATAAACGGTTTCATAATAGAACGCTGATTTAACCTTTGTCAAACGACTGTTTAGAGTTACCCGATTCCACTATGCTATAATTACTTCACTTACTTATGACAACCACAAATAAACCCGTAATCATCGCCGTTATCGGTAGCAGACAGCCCTCAAAAGAGGATGCGGAGATTGCAGAAGAGGTCGGGCGTTTGCTTGCCCGCCATGAAGCCATCCTCATTTGCGGCGGGCTTACCGGCGTAATGGAAGCCGCGTGCAGAGGTGCACGGTCAGTGGGCGGTCTCACCATCGGCGTCCTGCCCGGCAACGATGCCTCTACCGCCAATCCCCATGTACAGATTCCCATCGTCACCAATATCGGTTACGCGCGCAATGTTATCGTCGTCCGGTCCGCCAAGGCGATCATCGCCATCGGCGGCGGGTACGGTACCCTCACGGAAATCGCCTACGCCCTGGATACTAAAGTACCCGTTATTGGCATCAATACCTGGTCGTTAGCGCGCCAGGGAAAACCAGACACATCCATTATCATGGCGAAAACAGCCAGAACAGCCGTACAGAAAGCGCTCAAGTTAGCGGAGGGAAAATGATGGCTACGGTTAGAAGCGTTAAGGCAAGGGAAATTCTGGACTCGCGGGGTAACCCCACCGTCTCTGTTGAAGTAACGCTCTCCGATGGCGCCACCGGCGAAGCCTCCGTTCCCTCCGGCGCCAGCACCGGCAAACACGAAGCTGTGGAATTGCGTGACGGCGACAAGTCCCGATTCAACGGTTTGGGGGTGCTCAAAGCGGTCAAAAACGTCAATACTGAAATTGCCAAAGCTATCAAGGGTATGTCCGTTGCGGACCAGTCGGCTATCGACCGCAAAATGATTGAGCTTGACGGCACACCTAATAAATCACGGCTGGGCGCTAATGCCATCCTGGGTGTTTCCCTCGCCGTGGCGCACACCGCCGCCAATCAAGCCCACAAGTCTCTCTACCGCTCTCTGAACGATGCCAAAGAGTACATTTTGCCTGTACCCCTGTTGAACATTCTAAATGGCGGTAAACACGCCGCCGATTCCACAGATCTGCAGGAGTTTATGGTCGTGCCGGCGGGCGCTAAAACCTTCCATGATTCTCTGAGGATGGGCACGGAGATTTACCACGCCCTGAAAAAGGTGCTCAAGGATAAAGGTATGAACACCAATATCGGTGACGAAGGTGGGTTTGCGCCCTCGCTACCCTCCAACAAAGCCGCCATCGAAGCCGTCCTCGCCGCGATTGAAAAGGCAGGCTACAAACCGGGGAAAGACTGCTTCATCGCCCTCGACCCCGCTTCCAGCGAATTCTATGAGGACGGCAAGTACATTCTTACGAAAGAAGGAACTTCTCTCACCAGCCAACAAATGGTTGATTTTTATGTCAAGTGGGTGACTGATTACCCCATCGTGAGTATCGAGGACGGCATGGCGGAAGATGACTGGGCAGGCTGGCAACTGCTGACTAAAAAGCTAGGCAGTAAAATTCACCTGGTCGGGGATGACCTCTATGTGACCAACGTGAAACGGCTCCGCCGGGGTATCAAGACTGCTGCCTCGAATGCCATCCTTATCAAGGTCAACCAGATTGGCACGCTCACGGAAACAATCGAAGCCGTAAAGATGGCGCATGATGTCGGTTGGCGAGCGGTGGTCAGTCACCGCAGCGGTGAGACCGAGGATACCACTATCGCCGACCTCGCCGTTGCCCTGGGTACGGGATTAATCAAGACCGGCGCGCCCTGCCGCAGTGAGCGCACCGCAAAATATAACCGTCTCCTGAAAATAGAGTCAGAGCTAGGTAAAAACGCCCGCTTCGCGGGTATTTCAGCGCTACGCCGCTAGAAGGGAAAGAGAAATGGCGACTGCAATCATACCCGGCATTTGCGAGCTTCTGGTGCCCATTCCATACAATCCGCTGGAAAATACCAATATCTACCTCCTGAGAGGAAATGACGGCTACCTGCTCATCGATACCGGCTGGAACAGCGACGATTCATTTCGCGCTCTCGGTGAAGAACTGGCAGATGCCGGCGCCGATTTTAAGGACATCAAGCAGATTGTAGTGACACATGCTCATTTCGACCACTACGGGCTGACAGGCAGAATACATCAGCTCTCGAAAGCGAAAATCTACATGCACCATATGGATGAAGAAATCTTCCGCACCCGTTACGCTGTCACCGAAGAGTATATGCGCCAGAGCGAAGACTGGTTCTACAGCAATGGGGTTCCCCGCCACGAAATGCCCATCAGCCGCATGTCTTACGGCGGACCCAGAGCGACCGGTCTCCCGCAACAACCGGATGTTCACCTGAACGGCGGTGAGACTATCTCCACCGGTATCTTCAACCTGAAGGTCATCTGGACGCCAGGGCATTCACCGGGACACATCTGCCTCTACGAACCGAAACACAAATTGTTCTTTTCCGGCGACCATGTTCTGCCGGTTATTACTCCTAATATCAGTCTACCGCCGGGTTCCCCGGGCAATCCACTCGCTGATTTCCTGAAATCGCTGGAACTTGTCAGGAATCTGGATGTCACCACAGTCCTGCCTGCTCACGAAAACATCTTCCACGACCTGCCCAAGCGCGTCGACGAAATTATTCACCATCACGAAGTGCGAACTGATGAGATTCTTGAGACGCTGGGCACAGGCGCCAAGACCGCCTATGAAATATCCGGTTTTATCACCTGGATGCCGGAGCTTGGCGGCGTAAAGTTCAGAAACCTGATGCCGGGCGACCAGCGTTCCGCCGTCTCCGAAACGCTCGCTCACCTCCGCGCGATAACTGTCGATGGCAAGGTCAAAGTCACCACACGGAACAATGTGTTCTATTACCAGTGCACATAGACGTAAAACAGGAAATTAAGTGTTGTATAATGATACTGTATTCCTGAATCGGCACTGAGTAGAGGGAGGGGACAACATGGCAACTAGAATTGGAATCAATGGTTTCGGACGAATCGGTAGACTCACACTCCGTGCCATCAACAAGTACCAGCATGACAAGCTGGAGGTTGTCGCCGTCAATGACCTGGCTGATACAAAGACTAATGCGCACCTGCTGAAATGGGATAGTAACTATGGAAAGTATCCGGGCACGGTTGAAGCCGGCGATGGCGCTATCGCGGTTGATGGCAAGAAAATTAAGGCGTTAGCGGAGAGAGACCCGGCAAAAATAGCCTGGCGCGACATGGGTGTTGATATTGTTATTGAATCCACCGGGTTCTTCACCGATGCTACTAAAGCCGCAGCGCACCTCCAGGGTGGCGCTAAAAAAGTAATTATCTCCTCCCCTGCCAAAAATGAAGATATCACCATCGTCATGGGTGTTAACGAAGATAAGTACGACCCCGCCAAGCACAAAGTTATTTCCAATGCCTCCTGTACCACCAACTGCGCTGCTCCGATGGTTAAGGTCCTGCACCAGAGTTTCGGCATTAGTCGGGGTTTGCTTTCAACCATACACGCCTACACTAACGACCAGCGTGTCCTTGATGTTGTCCACGACGACCTGAGGCGCGCGCGGGCAGCGGCTCTCAGTATTATTCCCACCACCACCGGCGCCGCACGGGCAATTGCACTCGTGATACCAGAACTCAAAGGTAAGCTGAATGGCATCGCTTTCCGGGTGCCCACACCCACCGTTTCGATATGCGATTTTGTGGTCGACCTGAATAAAGCCGTCACGGTTGAACAGGTCAACCAAGCGTTCAAGTCAGCCGCGCAGGGACCGCTCGCTCACGTTCTGGAGTACAGTGAGGAGGAGCTGGTGAGCATGGACTTCAAGGGTAATCCTCACTCCTGTATCTTCGATGCTTTGAGCACCATGGTTCTCGACGGCACTATGGTCAAGGTTATCGGCTGGTATGACAACGAGTGGGGATATAGCTGTCGCCTTGCCGACTTGGCGGTATACGTTGCCGGCAAGGGCTTATAGTTTTATAGTTTTCAGCAACAATGACAAACTGACTGCTGATAGCTGATAGCTGTATATTTATGCTATAATTTCAGCGTCACTGGGGATTAGTCTAGTGGTAGGACAGCAGACTCTGGATCTGTGAGGAGAGGTTCGAATCCTCTATCCCCAGCCATGTTCGCCTGCAAGGAGCTAAATAGAGTACGAGATTCAGGTACGGTGACGACATGACAGAAACATGGGAAGAGATTCAACTTCCTCTCCTCGCAATAAACGCAGTGAACCACAACAAATTACTCTTGAACTACGTGCGTCCAGTAGTTAATCTGTTACAGGAGGCGCTTGACTCGTTCCACTTTTTTTATGAACCCGGCCCATGTTTTCTCTTACGTATACGGTTAGCTACCGGAAAGAACGAACAAGACGTATGGAGAGTTTTAGAGAACGAGACTAACAAGGTCAAGGAACTCCTTTCGGCTGACCCCACGAAAGGTCAGTATGTTGGAGAAGAGAAACAGTTCGGGCTAGATGGATGGCCTGTCGTAATGAGGTTATTCGAGGCCGGCAGTCGGCTTGCACTGGTTCTAACTGATAATGCTGCGAGCAAAGGTCCCGAATTCCATGTCGGCAAACTTGTCCACTGTTTCTTAAATCAGCTCGGCTATAACACTATAGATGAGGCTAACTTGCATCATCAATTGACCGTTGAAAGGCTCTTGATGGCTTTCGGTGTCTTTCAGAAGCTTGAAAACTTAAAAAAGCAGACGGAGTAAAATGAAATACACCATCATAATTGAAAAAGGGCGTGAATCGGGCTATGTAGTTTATGCTCCGGCACTGAAGGGCTGTGTTTCTCAGGGTAAAACTAAGGCGGAAGCTCTAAGGAATATTAGGGAAGCTATGGAAGCCTATGTTAAAGCTCTTCTTGAAGATGGACTACCAGTTGTTTAGGAGGCGGTAAGATATGCCAGACTATAAGTTTACAGTGGTAGTGGAAAAGGATGAGGATGGGCTTTATGTTGCTTCCGTCCCGCTTCTTCAAGGTTGTTACACCCAGGGGGAAACCTATGAAGAGGCGTTAGAGAATATCAAGGATGCCATCAAGCTGCATATTGAAGCCCGCCGTGCTTTGGGAGAGCCTGTCCCCATAGAAGTTGCCATTGACGAGGTACAGGTAGTTGCCTAAACTTAGTCCAGCCAAGCCCGATGAAGTAAAGCGAGTACTGGAAAAATTAAACTTTACCTGCATCCGTCAGAGCGGGAGCCATATGATATTTCATCACTCAGATGGTAGATGGACAACTGTGCCTATACACAAGGGAAGAGATTTGGGGAAAGGTCTCTTGAGAAAAATCCTTAAAGATGCCAAAATCTCTGTAGATGAATTTGAGAAATTACGCTAAGATTGAGGCAACGATAGCTTATTAAGTAACTCTCACAGTCTTGGAACCATATCAGAATGTAGTAATTCAATTTGAGTTCCGAGTGCCCAGCCAGTATTCTTCTAACGTTACTCTACTAAAATTTTAACCTGCATTGCGGGAATACTTAGGAGGTCGCTGAATAATGTCCGCTCCAAAAGAAATGAAATTGACCATGGTCTTTGAGGATGGCAGTAAAAAGGAAGTAACTTACACCCTGAGTCCGCTGAGAAGTGGCGATAATCCGCACCAGGCTGGTTATGTAGGTGAGCCGGGTGGTTCTTACACGGAGGTCATCGAGGGGCGGGGCATGGGGTTCACCAACCATATCGACCTTAACGCTTATGCAGTTGCTGTGGAAATCAGTAAAACTATGACATTCCTGAAAGATAAGCGTACGGAAGTAGTCGTTATCAACAAACATACTAATCCCGCCGTCTACGCCGCGCGTACGAAGCAAGTAGACGCACTCACTGCCGCGCTGTCAACCGATAAGAAATCACCCTTTGGTGGGGTAATGGCAACCTCATCAAAACTTACCCGTGATACAGCGCAATTTCTGGTAGAGAAAAACAAGGAGGCAAGGTTCGTCCTGGATGTACTGGCCGCACCTGGATTTGAAAGCAATTGCGTTGATTTACTCTCGGATGTCATGAGAAACCTGCGCATTGTCGATGTCTCCTCGCTCAACAACTGGGATAAAATACATTCGGGTGTCTTCGGATACAACATGAAATGGACAATCGGCAATAAGCCGGTGATAACCGAGGTTGATAAAACATCATTTTTCAACACAAAATACGGCATGGAAGTGCTATCAAAACGCAAGCCTACCGATAGCGAAATGAAAGATGCTCATCTGGCATGGATAGGCGCTAAGGCGATTCAATCCAACTCTTTTGCGTTCTGCCGGGATGCCGTCTTGCTGGCGCAGTGCGGCGGACAGACTAACCGTGAAGACTCGGCGAAATTTGCCAATGAACGCGCCTTGGAATTTGAAGTCTCTCTGAAAGGCTCGGCGGCGGCAACAGATTCCTTCATCTTCGACCGCGCTAATATTGACATGCTCCACAACATGGGAGTGTCTACCGTTGTTCACCCGACCCGTAAACTACTGACCACAGGTAGCCTCAAACCAGATGAGGATATATTGAAGGTAGTAAATGAATATGATATGGTCATGATAAGACCGTACCTCATTGGCAGTGACGGGCAGGAGAAGCCCTGGAGAGTGTTCCGTCACCTTTAAGATTGTCCTCTGTGATTATCAACTGATATAATTAACGCTGTTCATAGATGGCGCATTCGTCTAGCGGCCTAGGACGCGTCCCTCTCAAGGACGAGATCACCGGTTCGAATCCGGTATGCGCTACCAGGGAATTCAGAAGGCAGGAAGCTGACCATCGGAGTCGTCCTGCTTTTTCTATTTGTGGCGAGCCTGCAGTGACCTTCGAGTTCTTCCCAAAGGCTTTGTTCTCAATGCTAAGATGGAAGGGTTATCCAGCAGTTGGATTATTATTCCCAAGCATGTAACCGATCGTGCAGCTTGACCATAGCTAAAGTATCTCGGGCGCAATACTCAAGAAGATTTTTTTTAACCGCTTCTATTTCCGCTTTGCTGTGGTATCTTCCGAGAGCGAGATAGGCAAAAGCTGCGCTTGCTGAGTCACCATCAGCAATCTCCAAATCATCGTATGACATATCAGGCACAATAACTGGGAGCGTAACCTTTACAGACGCGCTACCATGAAAATCTGGATGATAAAAGTTTTGCCTGATAATCGCCAAGAGGTCAACCAAGCGCTCAGTCAGGGGTTCTAATCTATCTGAGAGGTCAGGATACAGTTGAGCGAGATTATTTATAGTAGTCTTCTCAAAAGTAGAATAAGTCAGTATGCTTCCCCTCCTCTCAAGATCTTTAATCAGATTCTCCGCTAATTCTCTCCGGCTGTCTTTACTCGGGTCACACAAGAACTCCTTATGTTCCATAACCTTACCTACTCCTGAGCATTTATGGATAGAATACTGCGTTGGAATCTGCGTGTACGGTGCCATTTCTGGATACAGGGGAATGGCGGTCATGGTAGTTTCAAAGTCCAAGTAGAACGCTGGCCAAATGACTGTGTCTAATGTTTCCCTGAGTTGGCTGCTTACCCATGGCTGCTCTTTAACTACACAGGCTCTTACCATAGCCTGGTTATCTGTTAGCTCAAATGTAGCTGGTATATCTTCTATGCATACGACTCCAAGTTCTTTCAAACTATCAAATTTTTTCTGGGACAGCCTGGGTATTTCAAGTATATGGTTATTTATTCCCTTTCCCAAGCATTCAACGAAAAGTGGACACTTCTTACAGGCTAGTCTTAACTCAGGTTCAGGCATTGTTTTCGCTCCCGTCTGCTTGAGCACATCATTCCAGTAATTTGCGAACTCCAATACCCGCGCCAGAGCGTCATCGGTATGATCAACTTCTACAAACAGCGCTTCATCCGGCATACCCAGCCGAAACTCCTTAGAGATCAACATCAATGCAGCGGATGAGATTTCTACACCTGCACGCATCATTATCATCCAAGTATAAGCCAACTCATCGACCAACTCTGGCTTGTCATTGGCGCTCGACTTTACCTCAACCAGATGCCAGCCTTTCTTTTTTCTTCGTAGAATATCAGCTCTAGTCACATATCCATTGATTAAGAATGTAGCTTCAAATATTACAGCTTGCCTTTTATCAGCCAAAAGTGTGGCAGTCTTTTCGGCAGCAAGACTAAGGGTCTTTTCATCCAGCAATATCCCGTTTGGATAGAGTTGCCGCGCTCGTCGTCCAATCTCAGTGCCTTGTTCAATGCGGAATTGAACTGCTAGACTTTGTGCTTCTTCCGAAAGTTGCTCAATCGGCTCGCCAGACCTTAGCAACCAGCCGAGTGAAGGACATACCAAAGCGTTCAAGAATACGTTCTTTGACACATTTTTCATCTCGCACCTCCACTATTTTAAGCATACTATACCATCATCTCGCATTTTTCGGATATAGAAGAACAGCTAGTTGGGATTCAATGTCTATTAAGGGATACTAAACATCAGTCCAAAAGTTCTTTCTACCGTACTACCCGCTCTGTCAGCAATTGCTTTAAAGATGGAATCAGCTCTTTCTTCTCAAAGAATAGTTCGGAATGCTTCCAATGCGGGCTACTAAGTGAAAATACTAAATGTTAGCCTGAGAGTTCTTTCTTTCGCCCAACTTGCATTATTTAAGGGGATATCAACGTACCCAGTTTCTGAAGTACTTCGGACATGGTCTCGTCCGGCAAGATAAGGGTGGAACCACCTTCGGCGATTCTGGCGGACCTATTCTCAATAGCGGCACTAACATCATCTTGGGTTTGAACTCCTTCGTAAACAACTCGAACTGCGACGGTGTAACCTATGCCCAGCGAGTTGATAGAGCAGATATATTGAACTGGATTAATACTTTTCTGTATTAGTGACTCAAGATAAGACGATTCTAGCGAGGGCGGGGACCAAATCCCCACCCTCCCCCCTTTTTATCGCATCATTACCAGTTTCTTCCCGCTTTCCAAAACCAGGTCAACAATGGTTTTCGATAAAGATACCCGGGTGGAAAGCTGCCTTTTTCCAGAAAGAGATGAGCCGCCTGTTTCCTACTAATCTTCTCAAACTTAGCTATCAGTTCGATGCCTTTGAACATCGGTTTATTGACCCAAATGAGTTTATGGTACTCATCTGGCTCCCTTTTATACATAGGGAGGGGCTTTTGGGGCTTAAATAATGACGTTATCGAACGGGTAATCGAGCGTACTTTCAAAGTATTTTTCCTTATGTTATAACATTACTCTCAAAGGGCATCCCTTAACTCTCGGTAGTGACACCTTAACCCTCGTTAGTGGTACATTCTGCCACCTTAACCCTCGTTAGTGGCACCTTAACCAAGCTTACTGCCACCTTAACTGCCATGAGTGTAACGCAAGATTTCGTTAAAAGCAACGAACACCGGTACTGAGGTTCCTCCCGAATCTTGGAAATTATACCGGCTGGCGCACAACCTTAGGCCAGCAGGCATAACTAGAATTTTGAGATTCCAGTGACCAGCACGTCTTTTCCAAAAACAGAACGTCTGCTGGTTAATCCTGAAATACTGGCGGGCGAGGCGGGCATTGCAAGCAAAACGCCACATCGTCGAGCGGTAACAATTTGGACAAAAGTTGCCTCGACAAGAGTTTCTTAAACACTTTGATGACGGGTCGTGAGTAGGGTCTTATTGTAATCTTCAGCTACCTTTCGGAAGTGGAACCCTGAAACAGACAGACCTACCGATAAAGCGAAGTGCCGCGGATATTTCAGAAGGGTCGAAATGAGCAGCCTCCAGAAATACCATCTCCCTTTGTCTATTATTCCCAAAAACCACAGGGATTTGATAAATTGGGTAACATGAACAAACTGCAAATGTGGTAAGCTAACAGTCTTTCGGGGTCTGTATTCCTTCAGGAAGGTAATGACCCTCTCATAATAGTGCCGTGGCGAGTAGATGGTATTCAGGACAATCTTGTAACCGTTGATAAGTGTTTCGTAGTTCATTTTTGGAATGAAATTAATAGAAAAGTCCGTATTGTCCCCGGACATATCCTTTAGCAGGCGGTTTTCCTGCTTTAGACGCTGGTAAAGTTTTGTCCCACGGGGAGCATTAAGCAGGCCAACCATGGCCGTAACGATGCCTGTCTTTTGAATAAAGTCTATCTGGCTCCTGAAGATGGAGATTGGGTCGCTATCGAATCCGAGGATAAAGCCCCCCTGCACCTCAAAGCCGTGGTTCTGAATTTTCTTCACTGAAGCAGCCAGGTCACGGTTTATGTTTTGCTGCTTATTACACTCGACCAGACTGTCTACATTGGGAGTCTCAATGCCAATAAAGACACGGTTAAAACCCGCCTCAACCATTAGGTCCATTAACTGTTCATCATCGGCAAGATTTATCGATGCTTCGGTAAAAAACGTAAAGGGGTACTTTTTCTCCCTCGACCATTGGATTATCGTCGGTAAGGTCTCGATCTTCAATTTCTTCTTATTGCCGATGAAATTGTCGTCGACCATAAATACGCTACCCCGCCAGCCGTGACGGTACAATGCCTCCAGCTCATCCACGACCTGCTGCCTATCCTTAGTCCTTGGTTTATGGCCGTTCAGCACGACAATATCGCAAAAGTCACAGTCAAAGGGGCACCCTCTGGAGTACTGAATGCTCATTGCTGAGTAGTGCTTCATGTTTATGAGCGACCACAGGGGCACAGGAGTATTGGTTATGTCTGGTCGCTCATCGGATGAGTAGATCTGCTGAGGGCACCCTTTGGCCAGGTCTGCCAAAAAGTGCGGAAGTGTGGCTTCAGCTTCACCAAGTACAAAGTGGTCTACCCCATCGTACGCTTCGTATCCGGTAGTGAAAAGCGGACCGCCCGCAACCACCTTGGTGTTTAGCCTATTACACAGAGCAAATACTTCCCTCGCTGAATCACTCTGCACCACCATAGCGCTGACAAAGACATAATCAGCCCATTTGATATCTTCGTCACTCAGGGCGCTTACATTCATATCTACCAGCCTTTTCTCCCACTCACCGGGAAGCATGGCGGCGATAGTTAATAGCCCCAGAGGTGGGAAATTGGCTTTCTTTGATACCAACTTCAAAGCGTGCCTAAAACTCCAGAAGGTATCAGGGTATTGTGGATATACAAAAAGTATTCTCAAATTTCCTATCCGCCCATGTCAAAAAACAATTCTATTACTTACTTTAAGTATAGCACCCACTGAATGAGTTGCGAAGTCCTTGCCCGCAGATTGAACAAATCGCTACATTGGGTGATCTTTTTCACGGCGGTCTCTTACACAATACTCCCAGGACGCAGGTCAACGACGCGGATGTATAATAGTGTTAGGCCTAACGAGGTGACTGCATCTATACAGTATACAGAGGGTAGGGAGGCTTGCCCATGGCGGCTATCATCAATCGAGATGATGCACCGACTCACTTGTTTAGCATTCCTGAATTGGACTTCTCGGGCGATCTCTTCTCTGAGAGGGCTGGAAGGACGCTGGCCTGCCGACGGAGTAGCTTACTGGTGTTTGGTTAGAATCAGGGGACACAGGGAGACAGTCCAGCCAAGTGCCGCCGCCCGATGTTGTAGTGCGCCGCTATTAATGTTCGGTACACTTGGAAAGGAGAAGGTCATGAACGAGATCAAAGGGACCCCTCGGGAGTACTTGCTCGATGCAATCGCGTTGGAACGTCACGTAGAAGAAACCTTGAACCAGGTACTGGAGCACGTAGAATGGTACGGTGATGAATCGGCCACCGCGCTCAACCAGTTTCTGGTCATGGTAAGAGGCCACCGGCAGGCTTTGGAAACTCGCCTGCAAAACCTCCCCTCGGCAGAGCCCGCATCAAGTCACAAGGAAAATCACGCGGACTACTTGGCACTATCCCAGCTCTACGCATCTCTCGGCAAGGCTGCCTTCGGTTACGCTTTCCTCCACACTGTGGCCCATCGTTTCTACGATGGGCCGGCGGATGGCACCACTGCCGACCTAGCGGAGAAACACCTGCGGGACTATGCACAGGCGATCGGCCGTATTAATCAAGTGACATCGGACTTTGTTGTGCAGGGGCAAAGCAGAAGCGGTGATGAATGCCGGTGTCAGTGCCCCGCGTGCACGGTGGGTATCTGCTTGTGTGCACCCCATGGTACGATTACGGTTAACAAAGCGTGGCGAGATGCCCTTCCGCCGGAGGCTCAAGGAAATCTCTGGTTGCGGTTGCCGAGGCGGGGGAGCCCTGCCGACCGCGCTGGCCTGCGTGCCAGAGATGTCATATTGGCCGTGGATGGTCAACAGATCCAAACTATCGCGGACTTGCAGGCCGCCATCCGGAAGCACCAGCCTGGGGATAGTATCCAACTGAGAGTAAAACGGTCCTCAGGGGAGCCGCAAGATATTGCCGTCGTGCTCTGAGCTTACGGCAATCGCCAGGAGT
>JAURWL010000053.1 GCA_030654965.1 Dehalococcoidales bacterium
CACGCTCGGTTCCGGCAACCATTTCCTGGAAATACAAAAGGTGGATGAAATCTACGACCATGAAGCCGCGGTGGCAATGGGAATTCATGAGAAGGGGCAGGTGCTGGTGCTGATACATAGCGGCTCGCGCGGACTGGGACACCAGGTCTCTACCGATTATGTTGCCTTGCTGGGACAGGCTGTGAGAAAATATGGAATTAACCTGCCCGACCGCCAGCTTGCCTGCGCGCCGGTGAAATCGCCGGAAGGTCAGGCTTATCTGGGAGCGATGGCATGTGCGGCAAACTACGCCTGGACAAATCGCCAGTGCATCGCGCACTGGGTACGGGAAGCAATGATGAAGGTCTTACAAAAGGGACCGCGAGAACTGGGACTGGAGCAAGTCTGGGACGTGGCGCACAATATCGCCAAGATAGAAGAGCACACGGTTGACGGCAAAAGAATGACAGTCTGCGTCCATCGCAAGGGTGCCACGAGGGCGTTTCCGGCAAATCATCCGGCTCTCCCTGATATTTATCGTAAAGTCGGGCAACCGGTGCTGATACCCGGAGACATGGGACGCTATTCATTCATCGCCGTGGGCACAGACATTGCCATGAAAGAAACCTTCGGCAGTACCTGTCATGGGGCGGGGCGAGTAATGAGCCGCACCGCCGCCAAGAAGGGCGTGAAAGGCTGGGATGTGGTACAGGCGCTTGCCAAAAGAGGAATCACGGTGCGGGCGGCGAGTATGAGCGAACTGCCGGAAGAAGCCTCGGAAGCCTATAAAGACGTGAGTGAGGTCATCGAGGTTGCCCATAAAGCCGGCATCTCACGAAAAGTTGTTAAAACATCACCGATGGGTGTGATAAAAGGATAGAAGATTAATTACAATATGAGTCACAGCGATCGGATTTGAACAGTCAGCTTAAGGAGCAAATGGACATGTACGAAGACATACTCCAAACTATCGGTAATACTCCTCTGGTAAGGATAAATAAGCTCAACCCCAATAAGAACACTAATATTTGTGCAAAGCTCGAAGGCTGTAATCCCAGCGGAAGCATTAAGGATAGAATTGCATTAAGTATGATTCAACAAGCTGAAATAGAGGGCAGATTAAAACAAGGGAAAACGATTATTGAACCAACGTCCGGAAATACTGGAGTAGCCCTGGCAATGATTGGCGTATTAAAAGGATATGAAGTTGAAATTGTTATGAGTGATGCTGTATCTGTTGAGAGAAGGAAGATGATTAGAGCATTTGGCAGTAAAGTGACCCTCACGGAAGGTAAATTGGGCACAGATGGAGCCATCAGGAAAGCACGGGAACTGGTAAAAGAAGACCCTGAGAAATATTTTATGCCAGACCAGTTTTCCAATGAATACAATAAAATCGCGCATTACAGGACAACAGGAGAGGAAATCTGGAAACAGACTAATGGTAAAATCGACTATTTTGTTTCATCCCTGGGCACATCTGGCACGATTATGGGCGTAGGCAGAGTTTTAAAAGAACATAATCCTCAAATTAAAATAGTCTGTGCACACCCTGTAAAAGGTCATTACATCCAGGGATTAAAGAATATGGAAGAGGCAATCGTACCGTCGATATACGACCCTTCACAGATTGACATCACCATTATGGTCGAGACAGAAGCCGCATATGAAATGACCAGACAAATTGTATCCAGGGAAGGAATTTTCGTTGGAATGAGCAGTGGTGCTGCCATGTATGCGACAGTTCAAATTGCTAAGAAAATAGATTCTGGAACAATCGTAGTAATATTCCCGGATAGGGGAGAGAAATATTTAAGTACAAAATTGTTCAAGGAATAAGGAGTGGTGCTTACTCACCTAGGTGCGGTTTATCAGGCTATTAAAACTGCCCGTGAGATGGAGCAAGGTAATATTATGGTGATACTGGCGGACGGCGGCTGGAAGTATCTGAGTATGGACTTTTGGAATACACCCGGGGGATAGATGAGAACAGTCGGAGTGGTGACGGATAACTCACACAAGGAATAGGAGTATCAAATGATAGATAAGAAAATACTACGGAGTTTAGTATTGGATGTATTTAAAAAGACCCCAAACACTCAAGTAATTAGCATCATAAACGATGTAGAAATGTTAGTTCGAGAAAGGGATTTATTTCCTAGCGAGGATGAATGCATGCGATTCAAGGTTGATTATCACGACTATCGCCAGAAGCATTTAAACCCAGCCGATCAATTCACAATATCTGAAGTCATATGGGATCTAATAGCAGAGAGGATCATAACTCCTGGAATTGACCGATCCAATGTCAATTTCCCTTTTGTTAGCTTAACTTCGTATGGCAAGAATGTGATATCTCGCTCAGCTCCACATTACTATGACCCAGAAGGTTATATTGCATTTATGAAGGGTATTGCACCAGACTTAGACCCTGTCATAGCACAATACGCGCTTGAGAGTGTGAATTGTTTTAAGAGACAACTTTTTTTTGCTTCTGCCGTGATGCTAGGAGCCGCTGCTGAAAAAGCGGTCTTATTATTGCTTGAGGCAATCGGGAAGTCTATCAATGACAAAAGAAAGAAGGAGGAGATTATACAGCTATTAGAAAGAGGGCGGCTGCCGGCGATTTATGATGAGATATTGGATACTTTGAGTCCTCTAACAAGGACGAGTGTTATCCCTTATTCTATCCATCAAGGCTGTACAGAACACCTTATGTCGCTGTTTGAGATGATACGGGTGCAGCGGAATGACGCAGTGCATCCTGAAGCTGGAATAGTCAGCAAAGAGAAGATGTTTCTTTCACTACAAGCTCTACCAGCTGCAATTGGGATGATCTATGGTTTAATCGGATGGCTGGAAAGTAATTCAATATAAAGGCGGGCTCACTTCCTGGGATTGTTACCTGACCAACAACATTTCCTTCTTGATTTTAGTAACTGGGTATTTTCAGCACACAGTTAGGACTCTCATAAAAGGGGAAATCTTGTGTGGATGGGGGCATTCCCTCCATTTTCACATTATCCCCGTCTAGCCATACCTTGCCACATTCCGCACGGACAGGAATTCATTGGTAATGTACGGTCATTGACAATTAGGTAGCGATGGGCTAGATTTAGTTACAGTTCTCTCCTGCATTTTCCCATTGTCTAGCATCGGGTCATTTCTGAGATAGGAGGTAAATAATGCCACAATCAATAGAGTATCAAAAACAGATGACCGAGATAGTCTACGTAAACCTGCCAGGACCGAGTGAATCTAACCCAGGTATGAGCGGTGGGGAGTTACTACACGGGTTTTTAGCCGAGCTTTATCGGGCACCGAGTGCTGAGATGAGAGCCTATGTTAGTAACCTTTGTAATAAGTGGAATGTCCGCTATGTAGAGCATAAGGAGTAGTCGGTAGCTGTTCCAGCACCACGTCCCTCTCGATTGTCGTAACTACATTCCGCACGGACAAGAGTTCGTCAAAATGATTATCTTGACATCCGTATCGTATATGACCATACTGATGGTGAACATACTTAACCGAACTACAGGTTAGTACCAGCCGCTCCCAGTGTACCCTTGATACTAAGAACAATACTTCTCTACTGACCATCGGTGGGGAGGAGGTATAATCATGCCAACAGAGGAACAGATAAAGGAATTAGCGTACGCTATTTGGGAAAAAGAGGGCTGTCCAGATGGTAAGGAGACTGAGCATTATTTTCGTGCAAAGCAAATTCTAAAGGAGCAAGAGGCGGCACGAGTCATCGAATTGGCACCGCCACCACCAATGCCACAGTTGGCACCACAACCGCCAATAATCGAATTAGCCCAACCACCAAGCAAACGTAAGAAATCTACTCGCCGCAAGAAAAAGTAGGAAAGACTGGGTATCGCTAATACCAGGGGCAGGTAGAGGAGGACGAGATGCCGATATATGAGTACCTCTGCACGAAATGTAAGACGGAGTTTGAGTTGATACGTCCCTTCAATGAAGCTGATAAGCCCCCCAAATGTCCTAAATGTAACTCAGTGGCACAGAAACAAATAGCGAACTTTTCCTCAAAAACTGGCTCCTACTTGCAGTCACCAGCAAAGCGCTTCAGGAAATAAATAGCATAGAGACTCTGGACTGCTTCCCATAATGATTTTTATTATGGGTTACATACATCCTGATGTTTGTGCAGTGATAGGTATTACCGGCTTGATTTCGACAAAATACTCCATTTTTTGATAGAGACGCCAGCTTTCCTTTTTACCTTGACTAATTGTACATTTAGTTCCAGTTTTGCAATTGGGTTCTGCACGCACAGGAGTTCATGGTTCAAGCAAGTATGAAGCCCTCCTGTTTTGTCTCTCAATATCGTCAGGTGGTATGATTTACAGAAATCGTGAATGGATATGAACTTGAATAATTGTGCCCTCCGCATCTTCGTCCACAATCACCCCTCCGTGCTGTTACCGCCTCAGAGCAGGATATCGGGTTAACAAAACGACTGGTTGAAGCCGGTCAAATCATCGGTATTGAAGTCCTGGACCACCTCATCATCGGTGAATTTGACTATGCCAGTTTATAGGCGAAGGGGCTGTTTTAAAGTTGAGATGTGAGCCTAACGTTCATTCTAGCTTACAGTTTTTCTTCGTAACTGCACTTACTGCAAACACGGTAAAGCGCCGTCACAAATGCTTGTGATGCCGGACCAGAATTTTCTTTTCTGACTACCATGCGCCAATCGTTTCTTCCACAGACCGGACATTTCATTATACAGAACTCCCTTTACCTGAGTATTAACAGGTAGGTGTGCGGTACTACTAATCTCTATATTCATTATATACTTTCTTACCTTGGCGACTTTGATTACTTCAGTTTGAAGTCAAAGGGAGTGTTTTATTCTTTACTATAATTGTTGATTAAATTGACTAATTAACACCCAAGCGTTAGTCCCTTTCACTTTTGCCCGCTATGTATTTTCCAGCTATAATGAAGCCATGATTTGCCCGAATGACAATATCGAAATGCACCAGGTAAAAATCCAATCGCATTACGGTCAGCCGGTCATACTCGAACAATGTAATAAATGCGGTGGGATTTGGTTCGACGAGTCAGAGTTATATAGAGCGAAACAAGGAGAGGCAGAAAAAATCGAATTCTTGGATTCGGAAATGCTGTGGGCTCCTTCTGCGATTGAGAATTCCATACATATTTGCCCCAGAGATGGAGCGAAACTATTTCGATTCACTGACAGGTATTTTCCTGAAGGCATTATTGTAGAACGTTGCCCGGTATGTAGCGGATTCTGGCTCAACCGGGGTGAATTCACAAAATATCAGAAAGCTCGGCAAGAATTGCTGCGCCCGAAAGAAAAAAGTCCTGAAGATATCAAGTTGGAAGAAAATATTCAACGACTTCTGGAATTGCATCAGACCGGCGGCGCCGATGATGCATTAGGAAGACTTGGCAGATTCTTATCGACACCGCTGGATGAAAATACTCTGCTTCCCCTGGAGTCGGCTCAGCGCGCACCTGCAGAGGAAAACACCCTTAACGTAGTTTTGAACATCTTAATAACAATCTTGAGAGCCTTCGTTTTCAGATAAAATACGCTTCAAATGGTTTTTCTTTAGTCGTTTACTGACTCCCGCAAAAACCTTGCTAATTCGCTCTGCCTCCGTCTATAATAAGCAATCATTTATGAGCGGAGAAAGAAAGAATAATGAGACACTCGACAATCATCGGCACGGGTTTTTATGTCCCACCTCAGGTAGTTACCAATGACGACCTCTCTAAGCTAATGGATACTTCGGATGCCTGGATTCAGGAGCGTACGGGTATTAAACAGCGGCACATGGTTGAAGACGGTATTGGGTCGGCGGACCTTGCCAAGATAGCGGCGGAGCGTGCGCTTGCGGATGCAGGCTTGACCGCCGCTGATATCGACCTCATTATTTTCGCGACACTGAGTCCCGATTTCTTCTTCCCGGGCTCGGCCTGTATCCTGCAGAAAAAGATGCCGGGTTTCGGCACAATTCCCGCCCTCGATATCCGACAGCAATGCACTGGCTTTGTCTATGCGGTGGCAATCGCCGATAGTTTTATCCGAGTGGGTGCTTATAGCAAAATCCTGGTTATCGGCGCGGAGGTGCACTCTGTCGGACTCGACTACACCACGCGCGGCCGTGATGTGGCGGTGCTCTTTGGAGACGGTGCTGGTGCAGTCATCATGGCTCCCACCGAGAATGAGGCAGAGGGTATCCTCGGCTTTGCTCTTCATGCCGAGGGAGAAAACTACGACAAGCTCTGGGTGCCCGCTCCTTACGGCAACATCCGCGGTCGGGTAAACCAGGAGATGATTGAGCGCGGCGAACTCTTCCCCAAGATGGATGGCCGGGCAGTTTTCAGACACGCCGTGCCTCGCTTCTGCGAGTGTATCAATGAAGTGCTGGGAAAGACCGGGCGTAAAATCGAGGAGGTGGACCTGTTCATTCCCCACCAGGCGAATGACCGCATTACCCACGCCGTTGCGGAAAGAATGGGACTCCCTAACGAGAAGGTGGTTTCGAACATCGCGCGCTATGCCAATACCACCGCCGCTACGATTCCCATCTGCATCCACGAGAGCCGGCAGGATGGGCGGCTGAAGAAAGGTTCATTATTACTCTGCGCCGCTTTCGGCTCAGGATTTACCTGGGCATCGGTGCTCATGCGCTGGACGGTTTAATACAGCTACCGGTAAGTTTATAAAGAGAGCAGAGAACAACAGAAATCCGCATCGCCAATAGGCTAACGGGATTTTTTACTCGTCCTGTGCTTCAAAAGCCAGTATTCCACACCATCTGCCAGCGCTAGCCAGCTTGCCTCGATGATGTTTGCGGAACTGCCCACTGTTCGCCACTCTTCCACGCCATCGCTGGACTCAATCAACACACGCACCAGCGATTCCGTGCCCGTGCTCTCTTCCAGTATGCGCACCTTGTAGTCGATGAGTTTCACACATTCCAGCGCCGGGTAGGATTGGAGAAGGGCTTTGCGGAGCGCCTGGTCGAGGGCATTGACAGGGCCATTGCCTTCGGCGGCGGTGTGCATCACCTGACCATCCACTTTCACCTTGAGCATCGCCTCCGCGAGCATCTCCGAGCCATTCTTGGTTGTGGATTGACGGCGCCGTTTCTCCACGACGACCATGAAGTCCACCAGTTCAAAGGGCGGTTTGTAGCCGGGCTTGGCGCGGTGCACGAGCATGTCGAAGGAGGCTTCGGCGTTTTCATACTGGAACCCGAGGCTCTCCAGATGTTTGATTTGTGCCACGAGCTTCCGGGCTTCCTGACCCCTTGCGGGTAATTTCAGTCCGCGCTCTTTGGCTTTGTAGATAATGTTGCTCTTCCCGGAGAGGTCGGAGACAACGGTGCGGGTCTTATTACCCACCTTTGCCGGGTTGATGTGCTGGTAGGCGTCTATCCACTTGCTGATGCCGGAGACGTGATAGCCTGCCTTGTGTGCGAAGGCGCTCGCCCCGACGAATGGCAGGGAGACATCATGCGACAGGTTCGCGGCTTCACTGACAAAGTGGGAAATATCGGAAAGTCTGGCGAGTTGCTCGTCAGAAATGCAATTAATACCCATCTTGAGTTTGAGATTGGGGATAATGGAGCAGAGGTTGGCATTGCCACAGCGTTCGCCATAGCCGTTAATCGTGCCTTGCACCTGGACGGCGCCGGCTTTTACTGCGGCAAGGCTGTTAGCGACTGCGACCTCGCCGTCATTATGAACGTGGATTCCCAGCGGTACACGGGTTGCTTTCTTCGCAAGTTTGACTGCCTGCGCAACTTCTTCCGGTAGAGCGCCGCCATTAGTATCGCAGAGCACGAGGCAATCCGCGCCGGCTTCTGCGGCGGCTTTGAGACACCGGAGACTGTACTCAACGTTACTCTTCATGCCGTCAAAGAAATGCTCGGCGTCATAGAAAACCTTTAATCCCTTGCTCCTGAGATAGCGGATGGAATCGGCAATCATCGCCAGATTTTCCTCCAGTGTGGTTTCCAGCACCTGCATCACCTGCTTGTCCGAGGCTTTACCGACCAGTGTGGCGATTTTTGCTCCTGACTCCAGGATGGCGGTGAGGTTGGCATCATCTTTGGCGAGGATACCCTGCCGCCGGGTGCTGCCGAAGACAGCGATTTGTGCATTCTTGAGCTTCAGACTTCGGGCGCGCTGGAAGAACTCGAAATCGCGAGGATTAGAGCCGGGCCAGCCACCTTCAATGAAATGAATGCCTAACTCATCCAGCTTGCGGACAATCTCCAGTCGGTCTGCCACCGAAAAGGAGATGCCTTCTTTCTGAGCACCGTCTCTTAATGTGGTATCGTAGAGATATATTTTAGGCATGGTCAATCCCCCATATCCCCCCGCTGTCTTTGCGAGTCCCGATTTTATTAGAGTTTATCCTGAGTGTAATCGAAGGATGGCAATCTAAAGCTCTCCGTATAAATCACATCATTCACTATTATGTTTATGCCCTTTTGTTCAGGTTGTTGGTAACCCGGATGTTGAGAGTCGTATGTTTTGCGTTGGTCATAATGTAAATATAGTACTGTTTATCCACCACCATCCGCTTAAGATTGCTTTACCCTGAGCAAGCCGAAGGGTTTATCGCATTGGTTTACCCTGAGTACACCGAAGGGCTTCTCGCAAAGACAATCGCGCTGGTTTCATACTTTCGCGGCAATTAAATCGCCCATTTCTTTCGTGCCGACCTTTTTCATACCTTCCGACATAATATCATAGGTGCGGTAGCCGGCATTGAGAACAGCCATGACCGCATCTTCAATCGCCTTTGCCTCTTTAGATAGAGCAAGGGAATGGCGCAATAACATCGCGGCGCTGAGAATGGTAGCGATGGGATTCGCCAGGTTCTGATTGGCACGTCGCGGCGCGCTCCCGTGAATCGGTTCGTACATGCCGGGAATTCTCGTGCCTTCTTTGGGCGTGCCCGCAAGGCTGGCAGAAGGCAGCATACCCATTGAGCCGGCGAGCATGGACGCTTCATCGGTGAGAATATCGCCGAATGTGTTCTCGGTAACAATGACGTCAATCGATTTGGGATTCTGGATGAGGCGCATAGCACAGGAATCGACTAGCTGGTGCTCCAGTTCAATATCGGGATAGTCTTTGGCGACTTCCAGCACGACCGCCCGCCAGAGCCGGGACGTCTCAAGCACATTGGCTTTATCCACGGACATCAGCTTCTTGCGACGGGTGCGCGCCAGTTCAAAACCAACCTTGGCGATACGGGCGATTTCCTGTTCGCTGTATGCCATCGTGTCCACGCCGCGGCGACCGCGACTGGTTGTGTAGCGCCGCTTGGGCTTGCCGAAGTACAAGCCGCCGGTCAATTCACGCACAACCATGAGGTCGACGCCGCGGATGACATCAGGTTTGAGATTGGTCTGGTCGGCGAGCATGGGCAAAACTTTGACGGGACGCAGGTTGGCATAAAGCCCCATTCCCTTACGTAGTGCCAGCAAGCCGTCTTCAGGATGAACTTTGACGGAAGGGTCGTCATACTTGGGGTCGCCCACCGCGCCAAGCAGGACGGCGTCAGCTTTCTTGCATCGCTTCAGTACGTCTTTAGTTAGTGCCTCACCGGTTTTATCAATTGATACCCCGCCTATAAGCTGGTAGTCCATATCGAATGTGTGCCCAAACTTTTTACCGATTGCTTTCAATGCTTTGACGGCTTCATTGGTGACTTCCGGACCGATGCCATCCCCGGGGAGAACCACGATTTTGAACTGTGCCATTTGTTTTACTCCTTCTGTCTGCTCAATATCAGTTAATGGTTCTTCTCCCTTTCTTAAAGGGAGATTGAGAGGGATTAATGGATTCAAATTCCCCTTAGTCCCTTCAGAGTGAATCTTCAGGATGAACCCCCTTTTCCAAAGGGGGCAACTACCTAGTTACCACTCTTCGTTTTGTGTATTCAATCAGACCGCCGGCTTTCACCAGTTCACTCATAAACTCCGGGTAGGGTTTGGCGGTGAACTGCTTGCCGGTGGTTACATTTTTAATTGTACCCTTTTCTAAATCGACTTCTACAGTGTCGCCGGCTTTTATGCCGTCCGGGGCGTCATCGCTTTCGAGCAGAGGCAGTCCGATGTCTATGGAGTTGCGGAAAAAGATGCGTGCAAAACTCTTTGCGATAACGCAGGATATGCCCGATGCTTTTATGGCTAACGGCGCATGTTCCCGTGAAGACCCACACCCGAAATTAGTTGTTGCAGTAATTATATCACCCTTCTTGACTCGCTTCACGAAGTCGATATCGATGTCTTCCATGCAGTGTTCTGCCAGTAGCGCCGGCTCTGAGATATTCAGGTAGCGGGCAGGGATGATGGCATCTGTGTCCACATTTGCGCCGTATTTATATGCTTCACCTTTGAACATGTGTGTGCTCCTTATGGTTACTTCCTACTGTCTTTGCGACCTCTCCCTTTCGTAAAGGGAGATTGAGAAGGATTTGCGGATTCAAATCCCCCTTAGTCCCCCTTTGCTAAAGGGGGAGATTATTTCCTTGCTTGTATCTTCCCAATTATTATCTAAACCTCGATAAGCTCCGTGAATGAGGCTGGTTTAGGCAATGGTAATCCATCTTCTTTCAACCCTTCAATATGGAATATGATGGCTTCACGGATATTATTCTCCACCTCTTTGCGTGTTCTACCTGTGGCAATACAACCGGGCATATCTGGCAGGTAGGCGGAATAGTTGCCGTTAGTTTTTTCATAAATAATGAGGTATTTTTTCATTTTATTTCTCCTTTAACCCTGCCTGTTTTAGGATACTGTTTAGCGTGCCTGGAGCAATGTCATGACTGGGATTGCCAGCAATTGTAACCCGCCCATTTTTGACAGGGTGCTTATATTGACGATGGCTTCCACGGATAGCTGCGAGATACCAACCATCAGCTTCAATCAGCCTGATTATATCACGGACTTTCATACTTTCTCAGGATTTGGTGGGAATCGACATGTCCACATTTGCGCCGTATTATGTACTTTCCCTTTGAACATGGGTGACTCCTTTCCCATTGTCATTGCGAGCGAAGCGTGGCAATCCCAGAGAGGGGAGGCAACCCCACACAGAGATTGCTTCGGGTACTACGTAACCTCGCAATGACAGCCCTATGCTTTATTTTGAACTGTGCCTTTTAATATCGCATGCTTCTCAGTTTATATTCGTTGGAATAGCCTTTCACAATATTACTCAAACATTCATTATGAATCTCATCTTTGGTTATCAAGAAGAACGCTATTTGGTTATCGTCTACAGAAAGCGGGTACTTCTTGGAGACATATTCAGAGATTTCACTAGCTCTTCTACGCAAGTATTCACAGTGCGTCTCTTTGAGGAAATAGGGGAAAAACTGAAAAACCATAAGAATCGAATCATTGCTCATGCGATCATAAAGGCAAGACAATTCTTTCCATAAGACATGTTTTTCCGATGGTTTTTTAACCTCTAGCCCGTTATCTGGGTCGACAAGAATTACAGACTTCCCCAACGTTTTTTTGTCGATGCCGTTAAAATAGTCATTCCTGTTACCTTTGGTAAAACAGTTGTAGTTTATTTTAGTTTCAATTCCTTTTGCAGAGAAAAACCGGTCTATATTTCTAATGTCTCTCGAATTGGAAACTACACAATTATCCAAATAATTCCTGAGTTCATAATTGTTTATCCCGGCTTTTGCTTTATTACGGTTGGTTTCTTTCCCAAACTTGTCGTCAGATTTTGTGAGCATAGGAATGAAAACAAAGTGCTTAATTTTGGTATTTATTAATGTATGGTAAACAAGGTCATATTTAAATAAATCTCTATTATCACCAAAATACTGGTTCTTCATTGCACCTTTTACATTTCCACCAGTTTCTTCTCATAGTCCTTGACGGTGGGAGGTTTTTTACCCTTGCCCGGCACAATAGTATGCCCTTCGGAGCGGAGTCGCTTCGACTGGTCAGCTAAACCGCCCGGGTATTTTTCGTTGATTTCCCCTTTAGATTTCAGCGTCCGCCAGTAGGGAGTAATGTCGGTTCTACCTTCGGCGATTGCTTCGGCGGCTGCACGAGCCGCTATCCCGGCGAAAATGCCGGTGGTGATGGGTCAGCCGATGCTCGCTTTGTGCCTTTTTGCCAGTACTTCACGAATCTGGTTGATGGTGATAAGCCTGCCTTTGGGGACAAGTCGCATAATCTCGTTGACTTCACGCGGCGCGGGGATGACGCAGGTGCCGGTGCCCCAGCGTTTACTCATCTGTTCTGTGATTTCGATGACCCTGGGTAAGTCCTTGTCGTCATTCAGTTTCTCTGTCCAGGTCTTCTTTAGTTTTGCCATTGAGTCACCCCCTGTTTTTCCCTACTGTCACCCTGAGCCATGTGAAGGGTCTCCCTGCCTACTGAGTAGTGGAGGAGATTCTTCGTTATACTCAGAATGACAATTATGCTGTTAAATCTTCTCAGGGCTGGTAATCTTCCCCTTAATAGCGCTGGCGGCGGCGACGGCTGGTCCTGCTAAATAGACCTCCGACTTAGGACTGCCCATCCTGCCCACAAAGTTGCGGTTGGTGGTGGAGATGCACCGCTCTCCGCCCGCCAGAATACCCATATACCCGCCGAGGCAGGGACCACAGGTCGGGGTGCTCACCACCGCGCCCGCTTTAATAAATATTTCCAGCAAGCCTTCTTTCATGGCGTCCAGATATATCTGCTGGGTGCCCGGAATGACAATACAGCGCACCTTCGGGTGAACTTTTTTACCCTTCAGTATTTCCGCCGCTGTACGGAGGTCGCTGAGCCGCCCATTGGTGCAACTCCCAATTACCGCCTGGTCAATTATAATATTCCCCACCTTGCTGACAGGCTTGGCATTAGAGGGGAGGTGAGGGAGAGATACCTGTGGTTCCATTTTGGAGATATCCCACTCATAAACCTGCGCGTATTCCGCGTTTTTATCAGGTTCATAGACCTTATGCGGTCTGGTGGCATGTTCCTTCACGTAGTCGAGCGTCTTCTTATCGACATGGAATAATCCAGCCTTGCCGCCGGCTTCGATTGCCATGTTCGCCATCGTGAACCGTCCGTCCATAGGAAGCTGGTCGATTGCCTTGCCTGTAAACTCCATCGCCGCATAGAGCGCGCCGTCCACGCCAATCTGCCCGATGGTATACAGTATTAAATCTTTGCCACCGACCCATTTCGGCAGTTTGCCGTGATAAACGAACTTAATGGTCTGCGGTACCTTCATCCAGATGTCACCGGTTGCCATTGCGGCCGCAATATCCGTCGAACCCATACCCGTGGCGAACGCGCCGAGCGCGCCATAGGTGCAGGTGTGGGAATCTGCACCTATGACGACATCGCCGGGCACCACCAGCCCTTTTTCCGGCAGGAGACAGTGTTCGATACCCATCTGCCCGACATCATAATAGATGATGCCATACTCGTAAGCGAAGTCGCGCATTATTTTCGTCTGTTCCGCAGAGGTGATGTCCTTGTTCGGGACAAAATGGTCGGCGACCATGACAATCTTTTTCGGGTCGAAAACTTTTTTCACCCCGATGCGCTTGAATTCGCGGATGGCAATGGGCGCGGTGATGTCATTGGAAAGGATGAGGTCAGACCGCACGTTGATAAATTCACCCGGAGCGACTTTTCTCTTTCCGCAGTGCGCGGCGAGTATTTTCTCAGCAAAATTCATTTGAGTTCCTCGCTTTTTGAAGGTAGCCTATTTATTGTTCTTTGGGGGTGGAAGGTGTGGGATGAAGAGAATTGCCAGAACGATGGCAGTAACAACAGCCGCAATCAAGTAGAGACCTGCTCCAGCCGCCAGACCGATGCCGGCGGTTACCCAGATAGCGGCGGCAGTGGTCAGCCCTTCAACGCCGCCGTGACGGTGTAATATTGCGCCGGCGCCGAGAAAACCGATGCCGGTGACGATGCCGGAGGCAATTCTTGAAGGGTCGGCGCCGATGAAGCCCAACTCGGAGATTATGGAAAACAAAGCTGACCCGATGGAAATAAGAGTCAGTGTCCTGACGCCAGCCGGTTTTCCTTTCCACTCTCTCTGTATACCAATTATGATACCGAGTACAGCGGCAAGGAGAAGTCGAAGTATCATTTCCAGTTCTTGAGGCATTTTACCTTCTCCTGAAGCTATTTTTTCGCCTTTGTTTTGCGCGCGGCGACAACCCGGTTCAATGCGTTGACGTAGGCTTTAGCGCTGGCAACAATAATGTCGGTGTCCGCGCCACGGCCGGTGTACGTAATCCCATTGCTTTCTACCCGGATAAGCACCTCACCGATAGCATCGATACCTTCGGTCACGGACTTGACGGTGAATTCGGTGAGTTTGATGCCCGGAATTTTGATAATTTTATCGATGGCTTTGCAGGTGGCATCCACCGGACCTGTACCGATAGCTGCGTCTGACTTTATCTTACTATCCGGCGCTATCAGAGTTATCGCAGCGGTTGGTATGCCGCGGTCGCCACACGTCACCTGAATTCTGTCCAGCCGGTAGGTCTCGGCAGTGAGACGTTTGTCTTCCGCCACCAGCGACTCGATATCTCTATCGGTGACGTCCTTTTTCTTGTCAGCCAGCTCCTTAAAAGCAGCAAAGGCACGGCTGAGACCCTCATCACTTAAGCTGTAGCCCAGTTCTGCCAGGCGCTCCACAAAGGCGTGCCGCCCGCTGGTCTTGCCCAGTACCAGACTGCTGGAGGGCACCCCCACCGACTTCGGGTCCATTATTTCAAAGGTCTTGGACATTTTTATCATGCCGTCTATGTGCAGACCCGAAGAGTGGCGGAAGGCATTAGCGCCGACAATTGCCTTGTTCGGCTGAACGGCAAAACCCGTTAACTCACTGACTAAACGACTGGTTTTGTAAATCTGAGTTGTATCAATGCCAGTGTTCAGATGGAAAAAATCCTGACGAGTCTTGAGCGCCATGATAATTTCTTCCAGTGAGGCATTGCCTGCTCTTTCCCCGATACCATTGATAGTGCCCTCGACTTGCCTTGCTCCCAGTTTCAGCGCCTGCAGACTATTGGCAACTGCCAGACCGAGGTCGTCGTGGCAATGAACGCTAACGACGGCGCGGTCGATATTAGGCACATTCTTGAACACGCCCTTAATGAGAGTGCCGAACTGGTCGGGCATAGCATAGCCTACGGTATCGGGAATATTGACCGTGGTCGCGCCCGCGTCAATTACCGCTTTCAGAAGCCGGTGGATAAATTCAGGCTCGGTGCGACTGGCATCCATTGCCGAGAACTCGACATCACTGCAATATTTCTTTGCCCGGGCGACTGAATCGCAGGACATTTTCACAATTTCATCGCGGTTCTTTCTGAGTTGATAGAAAAGATGAATATCAGAAGATGAGAGGACAATGTGAATACGCGGATTTTCAGCCCCTTTAACCGCTTTCCAGCTCTGGTCGATAGCGTCCAGCACCGCATGCGTCAGCACGCAAATAATAGAACTGCGAATCTCTTTGGCAATCAGAGTGACCGCTTCAAAGTCACCGGGCGAGGTCACCGGAAATCCAGCCTCGATAACGTCCACGCCGAGCTTTTGCAGTTGCCGGGCGATTTCCAGTTTCTCCTGCACATTGAGGCTACCACCCGCCGCCTGTTCCCCATCTCTCAATGTGGTGTCAAATACGATAACTTTATCCTTGTCCATCTCCCGTATACCCTAACTAAACGGAGCTTTCCGTTTTCCCTTATTATTTGCTGGCTTTTGGTTTCCGTCCCGCCTTTTTCGGTGCTTGTGCCTGAAGCCAGGACATCATCTGGCGGAGTTCTGCCCCTACTTCTTCAATCGGGTGCTCCGCTTCCATCCGCATCAGGGCGTTGAAGACCGGCCGTCCCGCCTGGTTCTCTAGAATCCATTCCTTGGCGAAAGTGCCATCCTGAATTTCGGAGAGGATGATTTCCATCTCTTCTCTGACCGTTTCGTTGATGACACGAGGTCCACGTGTGATGTCGCCGTAGCGTGCAGTCTCACTGACACTGCGGCGCATGTGAGCGATACCGCCCTGATAAATAAGGTCGATGATAAGTTTAAGTTCATGGAGGACTTCAAAATAGGCAATCTCCGGTTGGTAACCAGCTTCTACCAGAGTCTCCCACCCTGTCTTGATGAGCGAGGTCACGCCACCGCAGAGCACCGCCTGTTCCCCGAAAAGGTCGGTCTCTGTTTCTTCGGCGAAGGTGGTCTCGATGATGCCG
Organism: Dehalococcoidales bacterium; assembly: GCA_030654965.1. GTDB lineage: Bacteria > Chloroflexota > Dehalococcoidia > Dehalococcoidales > Fen-1064 > JAURWL01. The sequence continues at coordinate 16,253 of JAURWL010000053.1, forward strand.
GCGCGGCTGACACCGAGAGCTTTCGCATAAGCAAGGGCGTTCTGTTTCGCTTTGCCACTGGCGTCCTGATGCACGGCGATGATGGCTGGAGTTCCTCTCCCCTCGGTATAAAGTTGCCTCACCATCGCGCCTGGTGCCTTTGGCGCAATCATACTGACATCAATATCCGCCGGCGGCACAATCTGCCCGTAATGAATGTTAAAACCGTGAGCAAACATCAGGGTCTTGCCCTTCTTCATGCTGGGTGCAATTGCCTGCTGATAGACAGCTTTTTGGATGGGGTCGGGGATGAGCACCATAACAATATCGGCGGTTTTTGCGACTTCCGCCGCATCCATCACTTTGAAACCAGCCGCCTGGGCGCTCTTCCACGCCGGTGTGCCTTTGAGTTCGGCGACGATGACATTACAGCCGCTATCCCGCAGATTCTGGGAATGGGCGTGCCCCTGATTACCGCCGCCGCCAAGAATCCCGATTACCTTGCCATCGAGCAGTTTCAGATTGCAGTCTTTGTCGTAATAAATCTTTGCCACGTTTTCCTCCTGAAATATAATTTATTGTGGTCGTATTAGAACCATAGGATTGGTGATACCATAGAGAACACTCTGGGCGACACTCCCGTAAACTAGCCGGCTCAGCCCGGTGCGTCCGTGAGTTGCCATGATAATTACGGTAAAAGGATTCTTGCCGGCATAGGTGACGATTTCTTCGGCTGGTTTGCCTGTCAGAACAAGTGAACTCACGTTAATACCTGCTTCACGGAATTGCTTTTCCACACCCGTCAGGTGTTCCTGCGCCGCCTTCTTACTCCGCGCTATTTCCTGTTCCACGAATTGTCCCCAATTGAGCGGCATGCCGGTAAGTTCGGGGGAATAATAAGAGGGGGTGATGGGAGGCTCAACAACCTCCATCAAAACAACGTCCAGCGGTGCTCCCTTCTGCTTTGCCAGGGCTTTCGCGTGCGGGATAACGATTGCCGATATATCGGAGCCACTGAGTGGAACGAGCAAGGTGCGGCTGGGCCACTGGTCATAGGGAACCTTTTCCGCATCTGCGTGTACCAACCAGACCGGCACTCTGGTGGCGCGCAGGATTTTATCTGCCACGCTACCGATACTCCAGCGCTGGGCGCCGGAGCGTCCGTGGCTTGCCATCATAATGAGGTCGACAGCGTTCTCTTCGGCGAAGCGGAGGATTTCATCAGCGTGATAACCCATGACAAGCTCACCGCGCACTTCTACCGGTTTGGCGCTTTTTGACGTGCCAAGGCTTTGTTGTATCTGCTGTGCTTGCATCCCGATGTTTTTAGCGGTGCTTTCAATGTAGGCTTTGTACATCGGCGCATAACCGCGCATAACCTGCGAATAGACGTGGAGCAATATCACATCGATATCGAGCCTGCCTGCCAGTTCTTTTGCGTAGGGGAAGACGATTTCTGCCAACTGGGAGCCATCCAGAACAACAAGCATTTTCTTATACATCGTAGTCTCCTTTCTGTCCTGATACTCAATTACAGCACGGTGATAGCGGCAAAATCAACCACAAAATGCCTAATCCTCCGCGCTAATAGGCTTGCGTCCCGGCTCGCTGGTAGTTGTGCTACCGCGTGTCATGGCAATCCGACCGGTGCGTACCACCTCTTTAATCTCAAAAGTGCGTAAAAGGTTCAGGAGCGAATCCAGTTTTTCCTCATCACCCGTGACCTCAATGATGAGTGACTCCATAGATACATCGACGATATTGGCGCGGAAGATATCCACAATCTGCATGATTTCACTACGGGTGGCAGAGGTTGCTTTGACTTTAATTAACGCCATCTCGCGTACAACAATACTTTCGCTCGTAATATCCTGTACTTTCACGGTCTCAATGAGCTTGTCAAGCTGTTTACGGACCTGCTCAACAGAAGCGCCTGACCCATCCACCACGATAGTCATGCGGGAGATGTCGGGCTTCTCGCTGTGTCCGACGGTGATGCTATCGATATTGAATCCGCGCCGTCTGAAGAGATTCGCCACCCGATTCAGGACACCGGGCTTATCTTCGACCAGAGCAACCAGAGTATGTTTCATCGGGGCCATACTACTTCCTCCTTCTTGGGAGCTTCCAGAAGCTCAACCAGTGAGGCTCCCGGGGGAACCATTGGGTATACATTTTCTTCCGGCTCAACACCGAAATCAATCAGGAAGGGACCATCATGCGCCATCGCCTTTTGGATTGCCGGAACCACCTCGTCCTTGTGTCTGACTTTAATTCCGGGGATACCGTAAGCCTCTGCCAGCTTGACGAAATCCGGTCCCCAGAGCGGCGTGGCGACATAGCGTTTGTCATGGAAAAGCTCCTGCCATTGGCGCACCATCCCGAGGAACCCATTGTTCATGATGGCGATTTTCACTGCCAGTCGTTCCTGTTGAATGGTGGCAAGCTCATGCAGTGTCATCTGGAAACTGCCGTCGCCGTCAATACACCAGACGGTCGCATCAGGGCGGCCCATTTTAACGCCGACCGATGCCGGCAAACCAAAGCCCATTGTGCCCAGACCGCCTGAGGAAATAAAGGTGTTTGGTTTATTGTAGATATAATGTTGTGCCGCCCACATCTGGTTCTGCCCCACCCCGGTGACGATGGTGGCATCGCCCTCGGTGGCTTCATAAATACTCCTGACCACATACTGGGGCAGGATAGAGGAGCTTTCCCGGATATCCGTCGATGGGTGCTCGCGGCGCCAGACATCGAGTTGTTTCAGCCAGTCCATATGCTGAGTCGGGGTGATGAGTTTCAGGAGTGGTGTCAGCACCGCCTTGACATCACCGACGATAGGAACATCAACGCGAACGTTTTTACCGATTTCCGCAGGGTCGATATCGATGTGAATAATTTTCGCATGGGGCGCGAAGGAGGCTACTTCTGCCGTGGCGCGGTCATCGAACCGCATGCCAATTGCAATGATAAGGTCGGCGCCATTAATTGCCATATTGGCATACGCCATGCCGTGCATCCCCAGCCAGCGGTAACTCAGCACGTGTGATTCCGGGAAACCGCCGATGCCCAGCAGGGTGGTTACCACGGGAATCTGAGCCGTTTCTGCGAGTGTTTTCAGTTCCTCACTGGCGCCGGAGATGATAACACCCCTGCCCGCCAGGATGACCGGTTTCTGTGCCTGATTGATGAGATTGGCGGCTTTCCGAATCTGAGCCATATTCCCTTCTCGCCTTGGTTTGTAGCTACGCAGGTCTACCTTCCCGGGGGTGTGGTATTCCACCTGCTCCTGGAAGACGTCTTTCGGGACATCGATGAGCACGGGACCGGGACGCCCGGTGCGGGCAATATAGAATGCTTCTTTGACTACCTTGCCCAATTGTGCGGTATCACGGACGAGATAGTTATGCTTGGTAATGGGTAGAGTGATACCGGTAATGTCAACCTCCTGGAAGGCATCCTTACCGATAAAACGTCGGGCGACCTGTCCAGTGATGGCTACCATCGGCGATGAATCGAGGTGGGCATTGGCGATGCCCGTAACCAGATTGGTGGCGCCGGGTCCTGACGTGGCGAAGCAAACGCCGACCCTGCCCGTGGCGCGGGCGTACCCTTCGGCGGCGTGGGCGGCGCACTGTTCGTGCCGCACCAGGACATGGTGGAGTTGCGGGAACTGGGGGAGAGTATCATAGAGCGGCAGGATAGCGCCCCCCAGGATACCAAAGATAACCTCTACCCCTTCTTTTACCAGACAATCGCAGATAATTTGGCCACCCGTCATCTTCATAGTCGTGACACCTTCCTTAAGAAGTGAATATAGCACCTGTGCTGGCAGAGCTTACCTTTTCCGAATAGCGCGCCAGATAACCGGTTTTGAAGCGCGGCTCGAATTTCTTCAACTTCGCCAGTCGGTCGGAAATTTCCTTCTTGCTTAATTGTACGTCTAATTTATTCTTTGGAATATCGATGCTGATGATGTCGCCATTCTTGAGCGCGGCGATGGGACCACCGCTGGCGGCTTCCGGAGAAACGTGCCCGATGGCGGCGCCACGCGACCCGCCGGAGAAGCGACCGTCTGTAATCAGAAATACCTTGTCTTCCATACCCATCCCGGTGATAAGGGAGGTGGGCGTGAGCATTTCTCTCATGCCAGGACCGCCTTTGGGACCCTCATAGCGGATGAT
>JAURWL010000057.1 GCA_030654965.1 Dehalococcoidales bacterium
AATTTACCCCCGCTGTTAGTGATAAATTGCTGCACTTTTTCAGTAATACGTTTGAAATTCTCTATGCTCTGCCGGAATGCACCAAAGGAACTTTCGAACCTTTTTACGAGTAACCTTCTCATAAAGTCATACAGGTTTTTCTGGATTAAGGCTTCGCGGTTTTCCTCCTTATTGAGCTCCTCATCATCCATCCCTACGATACCGGCTTCGTACTCAAAAGGACGGTAGATGGTGCCTTTGAAATCACCTCCCTCACCGAAATACTGTGAAATCACCCGGTCATAGAACGCCGACTGCTCTGGGGTTAAGGCAAAAAAGGCTTCACGCGGGTCTTTAACATCAGATAGCTCATAGATTTCCTTTGAATATTCGGGGTCTTTTCTTAAATCTATGCGGTTCCTGCGGATGGTAACCGAGGAGATAACGGTTCGAATATCATTCGCCAGATATTTCGACCGTGCCGTCACCTTTTTCAGGTCAATTTTATCTGACTCAAACAGAGCTTTGTAATCTGCTATAGCACTATCCCGTTTCTTTATATCTGAGGAATTGTAGTTCTTTTTAATATTGGAGAGACGTTTGAAGGTCTGGTTATACTGCCGGAATCTTTCATCCAGATTGTTAGGCAAGATAAGATTTGATTTACCCGGCACGGTAAAAAGTTTAAGCAGGGAGAAGATATCCGCAGGGGTATTGTTAAAGGGTGTAGCCGTGAGCAAAATGACAATTCTATCACGGCAGATATTGCTCAGGATATCATAGGCTTCGGTATCCTGATTACGGAACCGGTGTGCTTCATCAATGATTACGACCTCGAAGTCATTTTCATTCTGCACAAGTTTTAGCGTGTCTCTTAATGTTTCCAAACCGCAGGTCCTGATTTCCCACCCATTAAGTTCGAAGTCATGTTTGTATTTTTCCCAACCGGTGCGGATGCCATCATCGATACCGCCTTTGATAGCTGGCGGACATATAATTAGACCCCGTTTGTACAAGCACTTAGCGACCATCCCGGCAATAATGCTCTTGCCTAAACCGACTACATCCGAGATGATAACGCCATTTTCTTTATCGATGATACTGAGCGCTTGAGCGACGGCATCGACCTGGTAGGCATATTTCTTATACCCGTTTTTCTCCAACAGCTGGAAAACGTATTCTTTAATATCTTTCGGTTTGTGTAATTCAATATAGGTTTTCAAAACAAACGCGAAAGCTTCGTAAGGGGTTACTTCA
>JAURWL010000065.1 GCA_030654965.1 Dehalococcoidales bacterium
ACTGCAACGAGTTGCTGAAGACTGTTCGAGCGAAATATCCCCAAACAGCCATCATTATGATTGCCAGTAAAGACAGTATCAATAGCGCCGTTGTAGCTATGGAATCAGGCGCAAATGACTATGTCATCAAACCTTTAGATATGACGGAAGTGCTGGCAAGAATCGAATGGGTTATTTTACGGACTAGACAGGAAAAAGCCATTTACTGTAAAACTGCGCGGGGTATCCTTGTGGTGGACTATGAATCAAGACGGGTGAGCCTGGCTGGTAAAAACCTCAAATTATCTAAGCATAATCGTTCCGACCGAGTTGTTGACTACGTGTGAGCATGCGGCTATAATGGTGCCTAAAAGTACTATGCCGTAGCCGGAGATCACAACTATGATTGAGATTTATAAAATGAAGCATACGCTAAAATCCAAATTGCTAATGCTATTGTTAACGCTGGTCATCATTTGTATGTTTTTCAATATGGGTTGCAACGTGAAAAGCTGGGACGTTAGATATGTATCCCGTGCAACCGGGGACGGTGCTGGAGGTGCCATTGTTCTCTACGATGTTATGAAGAGCGCTAGCTGGCGGGACTTCTATGCTCAGAAGATTAGCGCCGATGGGCGTAGTCTCTGGGGAGAGCGGGGGGTGCTTATCGGCAGTGGGAACAAAAAGTCTGATGCATTTTTTGAACTACAGATTGTGAGTGATGACGCTGGAGGAGCTATTGTTGCTTTAGCCACTTATTCCCCACCGGAACGTGGTACATATGATTATCAGTTATCCGGTGTTGATATTGCGAGGATAGATACTAAAGGTAGCATGCTATGGCAAAGGGAGACCGTGACGGCTGACCAGATGATAAGTGACGGTAACGGCGGGGCTATCATAGCTTCCGACCATGGAGGTACACTACTCATTATCAAAGTAGATTCTGAGGGGGGATTCCCGTGGGGCGAAGATGGGGTGTTTATCGATAGTAGTGGTTATCAAGATAGTACCTTACAACTGGCAAGCGATGGCACTGGCGGGGCTATTATTATCTGGCAAGAGGACATTGAGCTACAGGCGGGAACGGACACACAAAATCTGATGGTTGAGCACATGATTTTGGCTCAAAGGGTAAACTCTGAGGGGAATTTATCTTGGAGTCAGGATGGTGTAAACATATATACTACTCAGGAAGACGTTTTCGTTTTTGAACCCAGGATTGTAAGCGATTATTTTGGAGCTATCGTTATCTGGTCGCAGATTCCAGAGGGACAAATTTCAAATAAACAATCATCACATGCATTATTGTCGGACGTCTATGTCCAAAAATTAGATACCAATGGCAGTATCTTGTGGCAGGCAAACGGTATCCCGCTGGGAATAAGCAAATTAGAGGGAGAGTTGGTTCGCTGCAGGCTCATTGACGCGGGAAGCGATGGCTCAGGCGGAGCTATCATCGCGTGGGAAGAACCTTTTTCTGTAGTGACACAAAGAATAGATGCAAACGGCAATGTGATTTGGCAACCGCGTGGAGTGCAGGCTTTACGTTCCGAGTCAGGTTGGACCAGCAGACCTGATATGGTCGTTGACCGGCTTGGAGGGGCAATAGTCACTCTAACGTTCAGGGACGATATGTTAAAAAAGCAGGGGATCCTTTTACATAAGCTGGACTCTGCCGGTAATACCGTTTGGCTGGTTAATGACATTGGAGTTGATGCTAACGATATGGGGGTCGGTGTACACGGTATTACCAGTGATTTTATATTACCTGATGGACAGGATGGCGCCATTATATTCTGGAGTATAGGTCGAACCTCGTTCAGTTCGGGAAAGTCATATATTCAGAGGATAGACTCAAACGGCAAGCTATTGTGGGGGGCAGGGGGAATCAGGCTGGATCGCTAGAGGTTTCTTGTCTCCTAGCCCAATGTAAGGCATAGCAAGATTGGATGGGATTCTCTGTGTCATACTGCTTATTGTATATTGTGTGGTAGCTTTAATAGCGACTATCCCGACAGCATTGGCACTATTCGGAATTCCAACCATCGCTTTTATTTTGCTGCTTGTCTTTGTTATTCAAGGAATGGATGGTATCTTCAGCTACCGGTCTCTGAAAAAGAAAGGACGCACTGAACAACTGTGAAGACATCAGTCCCCAACTGTTTCGCGGAGAATCCTGATAGCTTCTGCGGCATCAGATTCTCTAACCTGCAGTTTGACGCCGCCAGCCGCAGCGGTGATAAAAAAGTTCGGCGCAAATTCATCAGCAACAAAGCTCCAGATGCCCTCAGATTCAAGCTTTGCCCGGTGGAGATAAGCCTCTGCCGCATAATTAAACGTAGCAATAGTTACTAGTTTATCGTCGGCCATTTTCTCTTTTCTACTGGACCTAAAAAATTTCATGACTGTTTGTGGATAGGACTTTACCTTGTCCTCACCCACCTCCGATAATATACAGGATATGAATGGTATCTCCGTCTTTTGCCGGTTTGTCCATCTGGTCTGCGTAAACGATTTCATTAGCGGCAAAAATACTCACGTAGTTGTGCAGTTGCCCGTCCTGGTCGAAGAGCATTTTTTTCAGCCCGGGATGTTGCTTGATTAAATAGTTCAGGCATTCTTGGATGGTTTTCCCTTTGACCGTGACCGACTCCTTATTATCGGCATACGACCGCAAATAGGCGGCGAGATTGATGGTGTTACTCACAGTTGTCTCCCCTTCTTCGTCCCACAATGTTCACAATTTTTCTTGCGGTTGACCGTAAGCTCGGTGAATTTCATATTGAAACCATCATAGATGAGCAGGCGGTTGGTGAGGGGAACACCGATGCCCGTGATGAGCTTGATAGCTTCTGTTGCCTGAATACACCCGATGACCGCCGGTGTCGTGCCGAGCACCGGGAATTTTTCTTGAGGAGGTATTCCTTGATAAAGACAACGCAGGCAGGCGGACTGACCTGGGATAATAGTCATAGCGCGCCCTTCCAGTCCGTAGACAGCGCCGTGAATAAAAGGAATACCGTGGTCAATGGCGGCTTTATTAAGCAGAAAACGGGTCGGCAGGTTATCCAGAGCATCGATAATCACGTCAAAGCCGGCGACCATTGCGGCGACATTCATATCGTTGATGGTCTGCGCGATCGCTTCCACCCGTATTCTGCCATTTAACTGTGTGAGCTTCTCCGCCGCTGATTTCACCTTACTCCGCCCGATGTCTTTGTCCCAGTGGAGCACCTGTCGGTTGAGGTTGCTTAACTCCACCTTATCGTGATCGATGATACGGAGTGTGCCCACTCCCGCCGCCGCCAGGTAAATTGCCGAGGGCGAGCCAAGTCCACCACTGCCGGCAATCACAATCTTTGCCTGCTTGAGCTTTTCCTGTCCCGCCTCCCCGAACCCGGGTATCATTATCTGACGGTCGTATCGCTGTTTATCCTCAGGCGTCAACACAGGTCACCTCATTGAGCAAAGAACCGTTTCGCCACGCTATAAGTACGAAGGTTTACAGTCTTTACCTTATCTACAATTTTTTCCAGCGGAACGCTTACTATTCTCGTGCCTTTGAGGGCGGTCATTTCCCCGTACTTTTTTTCCTGCAGCAAGGTGGTCGCTCTAACTCCAAAGGCAGTTGCCAGCGTGCGGTCATAGGCAACAGGTGAGCCGCCCCTCTGGATATAACCGAGTGTTGACACACGTGTTTCCAGGTCTGTCTTTTTCTCGATGATTTCACCCAGTACCTGTGCCACACCACCCAGCCGCGGCGCGGTTGTGTCAGCATGAGTACCGTGGTCTTCCTGGATAATGGGCTTGCCAAGTATCTGGGTGCCTTCGGCTACCACGATAATGCTGAATTTGATACCCATGTTTCGGCGTTTTTTCAATCGTTCGCACAGGTCATCCAGTCGCTGTTCGGTGAGAGGTATCTCTGGAATAAGGATTTCATCGGCGCCGTTTGCCAGCCCGGCGTATGTAGCTATCCACCCGGTATTTCGTCCCATTACCTCCAGCAACATCACACGGTGGTGACTTTCCGCTGTACTTCTGAGTTTATCAAGAGCTTCTGTGGCAGTTTGAACGGCTGTTTGAAAACCGATGGAGAAATCCGTCTCCACCACGTCGTTATCGATTGTTTTCGGTATACCGATTATGGGTATCCCTTTCTGGAACATCTTGTAGCCGAGACTCAAAGAACCTTCTCCGCCCAGTACTACAATTGACTCCAACCTTAACACGTGAATACGGTCAAGAACCCGTTGAACGCCATTTTCCACACGTAGAGGGCTGACTCTAGATGTTCCTAAAATAGTGCCGCCTCTATCAATGATTCCCGATGTCCTGATGCCATCTAATAGTTCGTCATCGTGTTCCAGCAGACCTTGCCAGCCATTGTGGATACCAATTACGTCGTAACCAGCTCTCATAGCAGTCTTGCCGCAAGCCCGGATGGCAGCATTCAATCCGGGGCAGTCACCACCGCCCGTCATGATACCAATTCGCGGCTTTCTTTCCATATTCAGCGCCTCCTCACACGACCATGTATTAACAGACACTTTAGTCGGCTA
>JAURWL010000089.1 GCA_030654965.1 Dehalococcoidales bacterium
ATGGGCACCATTTTCGCCGATATGCGTCGTATTTGGTCGTTTCGTGCTACTAATAAACGATTGCTTGTACCATATGTGGTCGGTTGATGGCAGCAAACTACCCCTTGTCTGGCTAACTAGCGGGTGCCGCGTCGCTCTAACTGCACGAAATGACGGATTGTGACCAATAGTATCTTTTGGAAAATGAATCCGTTAATATTAGCAGGGGAAAAGATAAATGAAAAAGCTGCTAATAAGCCTGATACTAATATTATTAATATCTACGCTGATTGGCTGTGCCAAAGAGATAACCCCGGCATTATCTATACCAAAAACATCTACATCAAATATGTCGCCGACCGCGCCTATGGGTGTATCGCCCGGAACGGCGGGAGCTGCCAACGATGACATCGTTTTTCCGCCAGGTGGGTTTACCTATAGAGCAAATGTACATCAGCAGGATCAGCCTGACTGGCCGTCAATCGAACAGACCGAGGCGACGTTGTGGAACTTTACCCGCATTGCTAATATCACGTATCGTTCTTATATCGAAACTAAAGCCGGGGAAACCAGGAACAATCTCTTTTACCTCAAGATAAGCGGTTTTCCTTCTCTTGACCCGCTGAAGGCAACCTACGAGTCAGTCAACTTGCCAGGAGGTTTCATGGTGGAGCGAGGGGGGGAAATGTATGGTGGCATTGGGGGACAAGACAAGGGAGCTTCCCGAATCGTGATGAAGATAAATATCTCCCAGAAAGTGGCGCCAGGTGAATATGCCTTCCAGTTCAAAGTGATTGTTGATGGTGCTAAATTCGGCAGCGTACCTTGTACCGTGAAAGTCCTGGATTAGCAATCATTAAGAATGAGAAAATGTTATTTACCCATCGTTTCAGTGCCTAATTGCACTAAGTAACAAGATAGCGTAATGTTGGCCTATCTGATTGATTTCATTGACCTCACCCCCATGTATTGTGTATTCTTTGGATACGGGGAGTGAATCAGAGGGAGCATATTTGGAAATGACCCCTATCCTCATAGATGAATTCTCTATTAAACCCCTATTCCTTGAAACTTATTTGAGTTCATCCAAGGTGGGCGTTGCAACTGGGTTTGCGGTAAAGAGGGGCGACTCCTATTATCTTTGCACCAATTGGCACGTAGTAACTTGCAGGCATCCAAATGACAATCGACCGCCTAAAGGTCCTTTACCTCTCGTTGCCCCTATGTCCCCAGGCTCCAGCTTAATCAAGCCCGAGCGTCTCCTTTACATTACTCCATCTGTTTGCAATCATAGCTTTGTCGCTGCCAGCAAAAAGGAGTCCTACCAGTCTGTTGTCTTCTGTCAGAACAGCAGAACCACTATCACCACCAGCACTCATACCTTCTTTCTCAACGACGACCTGGTCAGTAAAGATTGCTATCTTGCTATCACCCATATTTACATTGACCGTAACGTCGGTCTGCGAGATTATGCCGCGAGTGGTTCCAGTAGTCCTTCCGCTCTTTTTAACTAAAAGACCAACCTTCGCTTCGGTTTCACCATCTATTCGGATGAGAGTGCCATCGTCCTCAAGAATACGGTCTAATACATCTACACCACTGTTGGGCTCAGCAATAGCACAATCAACCTTGTTAGACTCTCCAGGAGCATAGGCTATAAGCCTTGTTTTGCGTCCGAAGATACGGGATACGAAATTGAGACTTGCGGCTATGAAGCCTGCGATAGGACAGTTACTAAGCTTCGTCATTGAGATCGGCACATACCGGTAGAGCTTGCCTATCTCATCAGCACTGGTGCCACCGTCATAAGCACCTGGCTGATAGATTGGGTCTCCAATGTCAGCCTGATTGACGTTAGCTAGGACATGATTGTTGCTCAGCATCATCGACTGGCCGTTCTTTTTAACCCAGCAGCCAAGAGTTCCAGCAGTAACTTGATAGTGTCCAATTGAAACACCACCGGGGCATGGTCTCTGTTTAGTCTTTCTGTCTATCATAGTAGTCTTATCTCCCCAAGCTCAACAACATCCGTTTCCTCTTCACCAATCCTTAGTGGTATTATATCTTTGGATTTAAGTGCAGACAGAGGTAGCTTCTTTTTTACTCCAACCACGATGCAGGGTTTCCCTGTGTCAACTCCGCCTACTTTCTTGCGCCCTCGTCCTACAGATACCACGTTTGGCTTGGTAAGTAGTTCTTTGAGAATCTTATTATTCATCTACTGTTCCTCCTAGAAAATCCTTAATCTTCTGCTGTCTATTAGGCATTATCTAATCGTATCGTCCCCAGTATGCCCACCACTCATAGGGTGGGTCAAAGCCTATATTTAAAATCACATAGTTCTCAAAGTTCATAGCAGGATTCGCCAGTTCAAAAGCATACTTCCACTGGGCATAAGTCCCATCGTATCGGTTACCCTGGGACAAATAGAGCCCCGTTTAAAGCAGATTGGGCTACCGCAAGCTCTTGCTTTTAAGGACTATCCTGACGTGCTGGAAAAATTTAAGGCTTTTTTGAAGGAATATAATAACCGGGTTAGTCCAGTATTCTAGTAGTTGACGGGTGGTATTAGTAATGCCGGCGTAATTCCCTATGCGCCATATGGACACTCTTTCTCTGATACGGTTGATAAACTTGTTTTCTTCTACTCTGTCCTGAGTCCACTCCGTATCAAGTACAAGCTGTTTCCCACCGGCTTTCTTCCTGGGTTTGGCAATTGGCACGAAGTAGGAACTTATACGTCTGGATTCAACTACTTCGTCAGTGATACCGTCATCGGAAAACTTGAAGTGTCTGGTGGGTTCTTTGAACGGGGAATTTAATTTGGGGTTTTCAATCACTACCTGCGGCATTTGGTCTTTCCTTTTGCTCTATTTCTCCACCGTTACTCTCCAACTCATCCCACTCATCACGTTCACTGTTATACTACCCTCTGTTCACATAGTAGTCAACTTTCCCCCATCGCGGCAAGATACAAAACGTCAAAGGGTGACATTACATTCGCCTTGACATACAGGACTCCAAACACCGCCTGGTGGGAGGTGTTCATTCCCGATTCCTGGCTCTACTATTTTTTCTGAACTGTATCGATGAATCACGATGGGGGGATTGACAAATAACGATAATTTCGTTATGATACCAATCATGAACAATAAAAATAACTCTGCAGGGCAAATCGTAGACCGGTTCGGTGGCCAGTCTGCACTCGCAAATCTTCTAGGTAGACGTCAAAGCACCGTACAACATTGGGTAAGGACCGGAAGGATTCCCTCTCAATGGCACAAACCATTGTTAAAACTGGCTCGTGAGAAGGGAATTCTTCTCGAACCCAAAGACTTCGTCACAAAGGAAACACCGATAATTGAACCGGCTGAAGGAAGACTCGGTGTTCTACTTGTAGGCCTTGGTGCGGTCAGTTCCACCTTTATTGCAGGCGTCGAGCACATTCGACGCGGTACGGGTAAACCTTTTGGGTCGGTTACTCAGATGGCAACGATCCGGCTCGGTAAACGAACGGAGAAACGAACACCTTTAATACGGGATTTTATTCCCTTGGCTGGTCTCGATCAGCTGGTATTCGGAGCATGGGACCCTATTCCAGACAATGCATATGAGGCCGCCATAAAGTGCGGAGTATTGAACCGACATCAATATATTGAACCTATCGCTGATTATCTGAAGGCTATCAAGCCTATGCCGGCCGTATTCGATGGTCAGTACGTCAAGCGGATAAAGGGAACCAACGTAAAGAAGGCGGGAACGAAGCTCGAACTTGTCGAAGCCCTTCGCAACGATATACGAACCTTCAAGACCACTAACAAGTGCGACCGGCTTGTAATGATTTGGTGTGCGTCTACCGAAAAATTCATTACCGCATCGGACGTACATCAGGATCTCAACAGTTTTATGAGTGGGCTCAAAGGCAACGATGAAAGAATTGCGCCATCCATGATGTATGCTTACGCAGCACTGATGGAAGGTGTCCCTTTCGCGAATGGCGCGCCGGCTTTGACTGTCGACATCCCTGCTCTTGAGAAGCTGGCAAGGGATAAAAATACCCCAATTTGTGGCAAAGACTTTAAAACCGGTCAAACGCTCGTTAAGACGGTAATAGCTCCAATGCTTAAAGCAAGAATGCTCGGTGTGGATGGCTGGTTTTCGACGAATATACTGGGTAACCGCGATGGTGAAGTCCTTGATGAGCCCGAGAATTTCAAGACGAAAGAAGAATCAAAACTTGGTGCTTTGGAGTACATTTTGCAGCCCCATTTATATCCTGATCTTTACGCAGACGCATATCACAAGATCCGAATCGAATTCTATCCGCCCCGCGGAGACAATAAAGAAGGTTGGGACAACATAGATATCTTTGGCTGGCTGGGTCGACGTATGCAAATTAAGATCAATTTCTTGTGTTCAGATTCCAGCCTGGCCGCTCCACTGGTACTTGATTTAGCCCTCTTCATGGATCTTGCCAAACGGGCAGGCCTGGGAGGGATCCAGGAGTGGCTATCTTTTTATTTCAAGAGTCCTCAACACGCACCGACTGTATACCCGGAACATGATCTCTTTATACAGCAAACAAAGCTCAAGAATACACTCAGATGGTTGATGGGCGCCGAGCAGATCACACACCTTGGCATGGAGTACTACCGTGAGGACTGATCTTTCCCATCGTTGTTTACCTTACATTAATGTAGAATCCTTAATACCATCTTATTGATGCACAACAAGCCAGATTGTGCACTGTCACCCGGAGAAACTGTGGTCAAGCTAACTACAGTTTGGGTGCTACCTGCAAAGAAAGAATTTACCCATTTGCACAAACTACGGGACGGGGCAGTTTAATTGCCGGATGCCGAGCGGTCCGCCAGAACCTTGCGCAGTAGCTCAATCCAGAGGCGTACATTCTTTTCGTCTATGCCGCGCCGCCACAGTTCGTTCAA
>JAURWL010000079.1 GCA_030654965.1 Dehalococcoidales bacterium
CTTGCCCGCACTTTACTGATGCTGTCATCAAAGCTGGGACCATCTTTGCCATTCACCCGGCAGGACATTGCGGATATGGCAGGCACCACCACCGAGACGGCTATCCGCTTTCTCAGTAATCTCAATGCGCGTAAAATCACCCGCTCCGCACGTGGCAAGATAATGATTCTGGACGAGCTCAAACTCAAGCTTCTGAGTGAGGGACCACCGCCGCTCTAGGGAGCGGAAGTTCCAATAGTCAATATTAAAATACCACATCCCAAGTTGTCTTCCCCGCCCCGATATCCTTCGTTTTACTCAGGACGACAACCCCATTTGTTATTTGACTTTTTATTTTTGGCTTTTGACTTCTGATATTTATCTTCAGTATGACCTATATCATAGTCTACCCGTGTTTTCTCCTCTAGAATGAGAATGTAATCGATAGGAAACCGGTGAGGAAAGGGGGTGGTGATGATGTTCAGCAAGTGTCCCGGTCAGGATATGAGAAAACTGAGAGTGGAACTCTACAAATGCCCCAATTGCCATGCCGAGGTGGAAATTTTTTCTGATGAGACCCGCGTCCGCTGTCAGAAATGCGGCACGATGGTTTTCAAAGAGAGGTTGCCTTCTTGTATTGAATGGTGTGCCTCGGCGAGACAGTGCCTCGGGGAGGAACGCTGGAAGCAAATAATGGGAGATGACAAGCCCGTATCTGAAAAGAAACCGGTTGAGGGGGTGAAGAAATGACCGTTAAAACTGTGAGAAAAATCGTCAAGATAAATGAAGAGAAGTGTAATGGTTGTGGTGCCTGTGTGCCCAGGTGCGCGGAAGGCGCGTTGAAGATTATCGATGGTAAGGCACGGCTGGTCAGCGAGGTATACTGCGATGGACTTGGCGCTTGCTTGGGAGAATGTCCAGTGGGTGCTATCACAATTGAGGAGAGGGTTGCTGAAGACTTCAATGAGGAAACTGTCGAGTGTCATCTCCAGGAAGAAGAGCATGATGAGGAGACACTTGCGTGCGGTTGTTCCTCCGCTACCGTAACCGAATTCGGAGAGAAGGAAGAGATTGCCTGTGGTTGTCCCTCAGCACAGGTGCAGGAATTGGATAGCCACATCGTAAGTTCACCTGTGCAATCAGTTCATCAGTCTTCGACTCTGCGACACTGGCCCGTGCAGTTGACACTGGTGCCTGTCCGGGCGCCCTTTCTGCAGGGGGCGGATGTCTTGCTGGCGGCGCACTGTGTGGCGTTTGCTTATGGTGGTTTTCACCATGACTTCCTGAAGGACCATGCCTTGCTGATTGCCTGTCCCAAGCTCGATGACATTGAGGCGCATCTGGACAAGCTGACCCAGCTGGTTGCTCATTCCGGGCTGAAGAGCCTGACGGTCGTGCATATGGAAGTGCCTTGCTGTTCCGGTCTGGTCTATCTGGCGAAAAAGGCTATCGAAGCCAGCGGCAGGAAAATACCACTGAAGGAAATCACCATCGGCGTCCGCGGCGATATCAAGGAATAGCAGTCGTCCAGATTACATGAATTAGGGAGAGAGTTTTGGTTTTCCCCTTTGGAAAAGGGGGAGGATTGCTTTTTCAGCAATTTCCAAAGAACTCTTTTTGTTGACAGTGGCAGATGGTTTGTTCTATTCTCAACTGACAGCAGGATATTTCAAGGGGTCAGTTAATGACGGCTCTCAATATTGCGATAGCGCTGGTTTGCGCCTATCTGCTCGGCTCAATCCCCGCCGCATATATCGTCGGTAAGATACAGAAGAAGACAGACATCCGGTCAGTCGGCACCCGGAATATGGGAGCAATGAACGTCTTCTACGAGGTGGGGTTCTGGTGGGGGGCGGTGGTGCTGGTAGTTGATGTTGGGAAAGGCGTCGCGGCGATGGCGATTGCGGAAGCATTAAAAGTCCACGAATATGTCTATCTTCTCGCTGGAATGGTCGCTGTTCTCGGTCACAGTTTTCCCATTTTTCTGGGGTTTAAGGGGGGGAAAGGTGGTGCTACCTCCATCGGCGTGCTTATCTTCCTGATGAAGCCATGGGCAGTGCTGATAAACGGCGGACTCTTCGCCTTACTGTTCTTGATTACGCGCGCCCCGACCATTAGTTACAGCCTGGCTTTTATCTGCTATCCGTTCATTTCATGGTATATGTTTCACCGGTGGGACTGGATTGTCTTTACGGTGGCGCTTCTGCTGATACCGCTTATCAGGTATGTGCCGCGTATCAAAGAGATGCGGGACAAGGCAGGCAACTGGCGCCGTGTTTTCCAGCGCAAAAGCGTCAGCGACCGGTTTTAGCCGCACGACGCCAGTCGATTGTTCGTTTTTAGATTGCCAGCCTGCTATTTCTTTGATGGGAACACAACGACAGCTGTGCCGGGCGTGGTCTTCTCGCCTTTGCCGTTCTGAAGCCAGATTTCTGCCTCGACGACATGGTCTTTGCCATCGACATACTTCTTGGTTACTTTACCGGTGAGGGTGAGGGAATCACCGGGCACATCCATACTGCGGTAGCTAACACTGTATTTCTTGACACGACCTTTTTCGCCCACCCAGTCGCTGAGCAATTGCCCCAGCCAGGCGCCCTTGAGCGCGCCGTGCACGATAATACCCGGGAGCATATTTGCCAGAGCTGTTTTTTCATGGTAATGAATCTCATAGTAATCGCCGGAAGCCCCTGCCCATTGTACGAGCTGTCGCGGTGTTGCATTTTTCATTAGAGGTGGGACTGGAGCATCAACTTCAATATCTTCCCAATAGCGTTGTTCAGCCATTTCTCTCTCCTTTCAATCCTCTCAAATAGTTAGTAGCTAATGCCGGTGCCGCGCATTATCAGCACTATCTCGCCTTTCTGATTGCGGAAGACGGTTTCGTTGATGGTAAAGAGCATCTTTCCCATGCGGCCATCTCTCTCGTAAACATCGCCGAGCCTTCTAGTAATGCTCAGGACATCGCCCGCCTGGATAGGCTGGAAGAATTCATACTCGTCGCCGCCATTGAGATTTCTGGTAAAAGGTAACCGGAAACGGGGTCCTGCCTCTGCTCTCATCTGCGGGACTTTAATCGGGAAGGAATACTGTGGTTGATAGCCGGGTGGTGCAATGATACTGCGGTACCCGAGTTTTTTAGCGTACTCCTCATCACGATATAGAGGATTGTTGTCGCCGATAGCAGCGGCGAACCTTCTAATTGGTTCCTTTTCAATAAGGACAATGGTTGGTTCGGATTCGACTCCGATTGCTTTTTTCATTTCATCCGTAATAACCGAACCCTGCGTCATATATCTCCTCCTTTGCACAGGTAAATTCAGAGGATATTATATCACAAAAAAGGAGAGGAAAATCAAACTTGACAACCTTCAGGATGGTAAAGCACAGTTATTGTGAGTCCTGTTATCATACGGGCGGCGAAATGGAAAGATGAAAATTACCGGCATTCATTCCGAAAAGCAGGGTAAAACCCAGGAACGGGTCGTCATCAGTACCACCGATGGCAATATTGAGTGTATTTTTCATAATGCTGGTGACACTCGGGGTGTTATCTGGCTATGTGGGGCGTTGGGGGGATTTGATGGTCCATCCTTTGGTATCTTCAAGATATTAAGCGAAAGGCTGGTTGCAGACGGTATCAATTCTCTCAGACTGCACTATCGCTATCCGGGCGATTTTGAGGAATGCGTGCAGGATGTGCTTACAGGAGTCGATTATTTGAAACAGAACAGGATTGATAAAGTGGCGCTTGTGGGGCATTCCTTTGGCGGTGCGGTGGCTATTCAGGCAGGGACAATGAGTCGCGAAGTGAAGGCGGTGGTGGGGCTTGCCAGTCAAACCTATGGCGCACAGCGGGTGGCAGAACTTGCTCCACGCCCTCTACTGCTCATTCACGGAGAGCGCGACCGTAACCTTTCGGTCAATTGTTCGAAGTATATTTATCAGTGGGCAGAAGAACCGAAAGAACTCAGTATTCTGAAAAATAATGGCCACTTTCTGAGGGAGGCTCATCAGGAATTATTGACGTGGATTCGAGACTGGCTTATAAATAAATTAGGTAAGAGGGAATAGGATATATCTGGTCAACCTGTGGTAGTTAAATGTGCTCATGACGCTGATGCTATCGGCTACTGCCCCGGGTGGTAAATCTTCTGCATCATACAGACATCTAGAGTTCTATCGAATTTTTTACCTACTTCCTTCATAACCCCGATGTGTTGAAAACCGAGTTTCTCATGCAAATGAATGCTTACCGTGTTCCCGCCGGTGATTCTGGAGATAACGGTGTGCAAGCCGACCTTCTCGCCTTTGTCAATGATTTCTTTCATCAAACGTTTCCCAATGCCTCTGCTACGGTGCTCCTGCTTTACATAGACCGAGATTTCCGCGGTATCGGTATAAGCGCAACGGGTCGACCATTTGCTTAAGGATGCCCAGCCGTAGATGGTGCCATCCATCACTGCCACCAGAATGGGATTCTTTTTCCCGTGGTCGCTAAACCACACCTTCTGCTCGGCGATAGTTTTAGGCTCGGTATCGAAAGTGGCGTCTGTGGTGAGTATAGCTTCGTTATAGATGTCTGTGATGGCTTTGAGGTCTTTGACCGAAGCACGTCTGATAATCAGCGACATATATCTATTCTAGCAGAGATGAGAGCTGTCTTCATATGAGTTTTTCGAGTAATTTCTAGCCTATGTCAGATGCAAATAAGCAGGGGATTGCTCCTCATCCCTGATATTGCTTCACACCGCCGCTATTGTGACTCACAATGATTTTACTTGGTGCCCTCTTTCATTCTGTTTTTGCCAGCTCTATCATAAGCTGGTATAATCTGACATAACATCCGATTGTTCCCGGCGGGAGAAAATGGCGATAGATTCAAACTCCTTAACTGTGCTATCCTACTTTTCCGGACTCAGCGTAGCTGAACTGGAAGTTATCAAGCAATCTTTTTTTGAAAAGACTATCCAGCGCGGTGAGATGATTTTCCTTGAGGAAGAACCGGCGGATATACTATTTTTTCTCATCTCCGGTATCGTCAAGCTTTTTAAAACTTCCGCTCAGGGCAAAGAGCAGATAATCAGTCTGGCGCGCCCTTATGAAGTGCTTAATGATATTTCCATCTTTGATAACGGCCCGAACCCGATGAGCGCTCAGGCAATGAGTACAGTCACACTTTATGGCATTAAAAAGGGTAGGCTGGAGGTCATCCTACGACAGCACCCGCAGGTGAGTTCACGGATTATCCAGGTGCTGGCGACGCGAACACGTCAGCTTATATCCTTAGTGGAAGACTTATCCTTCAAGCATGTTATCGGGAGGGTGGCTAAGATTCTCCTGGAGCATACGGGTGATGGCGCCGGTCCCGGTCAACGTCTAACACAGCAGGAGATGGCGGCAATGGCAGGTACTGCTCGTGAGGTGGTGGCACGTTCTCTAAAAGCGATGGAAGAACGCGGACTCATCCGGCTGGAACGGCACCGAATAGTTATCTCTGATAAAAACGCTTTGCAGGAAATGATTAATCAGGAAGTGTGAGACATAGGTTACATACACCTGAATTGGGTGACCATTACAGTAGAATCGTAGGAGTAATAACCCGTGATACAAATGCCGGAAATTAATCAGGATAAGTGCAATCTCTGCGGATTATGCATAGAGATTTGCCGTTGTGGCGCAATTATCCTGGTTGGTAACATTGTCTCATTTATTGAGATTGAAGAGTGTCACTGGTGCACACTCTGTGAAGCTATTTGCCCCACCGGCGCTCTCACCTGCTCCTTTGAAATTATCATCGAAGAGCGCTAGTTCTGACAGTCCCTCTATTTTTCCTTCTCTCCACACAGAATCCCCCTAAATTGCGACCATTGTCACATACACTGCATCCAGCTTTCCGTACAATTGTTTTGGTTACAGTAGAGGTCTGGAAAAGGGGGGTGAAGAAACATGCTTAAGTGGAGATTGAAGGCTTGTGCGAGATGTTCCGGTGACCTGTTCATCGACCGTGATATTGACGGCTGGTTTGAGCAGTGTCTTCAGTGCAGTTATCGGTGTGAGCTAAAAGACATAAAAGATTTTAAGAAAACTGCAATTGCTGTGGCGGACAGACGCATCAATTGGAACGAAGAAGACTAATGAGGGTCGTTGACTATGAGAGTTGATATCTATACCACACCAACCTGCGGATACTGTCATCAGGTAAAGCGATTTTTTACTGAGCGCGGCGTTCGTTACTTTGAGTACGATGTCTCCCGTGACCATGATGCGGCGGAAAGAATGGCGAACTTAACCGGCCAGATGGGCATGCCGGTCATCGTTATCGATGGACAGGCGATTATCGGCTTTGACCGGATGCGTATCGAAAGCTTACTTGCTGGTTCCGGAAGCGGACGGCGTCCGCGGTTGGGACTTAAGGTGGCGGATGCCAATCGTTATGCATCTCATCAAGGAGCGTACGTCGGCGCTGTGGAACCGGATTCATCAGGAGCACTGGCGGGATTACAGCAAGGCGATGTAATCGTAAGTGTTAACTCAAATCGTATTGATAGCGCTACTGATTTAGAGAAAGTATTATCTGCTCCGGGTGTGAGTGGTCGTGTGACTATTGGATTCATACGGGACGAGCAGGCAATGCAGACACAGGTGGCTATGTGAGATTCGGGTTATTGTTTTGAGAGGTAAAAATATGAGCAAGAATACTAAATTGATCCTTATAGCCGGTGGCATAATAATTGTGCTTCTATTCCTTGTAGCGATGTTCTGGGGATGGGGTGCCGGGTGGTCTGGAGTCGGCTGGGGTATTATGGGACCCGGAATGATGGGCGGCTTTGGTGGAGGTTTGTTCATGGCTATAGTCATGATTGTCACCGGTGTTCTTATTATTTGGGGAATTATCGCGATAGTACACGGCATTGATTTGCGCCATATCACCGATTCCTCATAGCATGCTGATTCTGCTCTGGAAATACTCAAGAAGCGCTATGCCAGCGGTGAACTAAGTAAAGACGAATTCGAGCAGAAAAAGAAAGACCTGCAATAAAAACTGTCTGCCATGGGAAATACGGCTACTACTATTCCTCGTTTGGGGTATTTCAGATGGCGTATTCGCAATTGTAACTAAAATTTAACCCGGTCGCATCGTATGCGAAGATAAAGTACTACATCATACCTATTGACAAACCAGATGTGCGGTGATAGTATCAGCATTGAAGCCACCAAACAATGTGATGGTGAGCCATTAAAAACCGAACCTGAAAACTGTCGCTTGGATCGGACATGACCGAGACGGCATAAACAAGGAAATGTAGATGCCCTTTCTGGCTGTGTCGGAGAGGGCATTAATATTTTCAGGAGGTGAGGTAAAATGCTGAAACTGGGTTTCATTGGCGCGGGAACTGTCGGTAGTGCCCTTGCCATCAGGCTCAGCGAAAAAGGCTATCTTGTAGTCGCTGTGCACAGTCGTACCCTGACTTCATCGGAGAGATTAGCACAGGCTGTCAAGGGTTGCCGTGTTTGTGCCACCAGCCAGGAGGTAGCTGACGTTGCTGACCTCGTCTTCATCACCACACCGGATGCCGCTATCCCCACTGTTGTTTCAGAAGTACGCTGGCATCACGGTCAGAGCGTCGTCCACTGTAGCGGCGCTGATTCCGCAGAAACTCTTGACCCCGCCCGCAAATTTGGCGCTCAGATTGGCGCTTTCCATCCTCT
>JAURWL010000092.1 GCA_030654965.1 Dehalococcoidales bacterium
CACATACGAGACGACGATATTCCATAGAGGAAGACGATAGTTGCGATCCGGTTCACCCATCGTCGCATAGAGACCAACACTCGAATGAGCACAAATCCAGATGACGAGTATCGGACCGAATATGAGAGTGAATGGTGCAATGCATTTATCGAACATGAGATAGATGAGAAACCAGTAACGAGTCGAATACCAAACCATTCTTTCCTTGAGTATTGCGCGAAAGTCAGAACGCCACGTGTTGCGCGTCCAACGCATGTACTGCTTGAGGAAATTCCAATTCGGCTTGAAAGTCGTTTCAATCGCGACATCTTCACCGACTTGCATGTACAAAAGCCAACCACGACAAATGAGATATCGAGTGAGGAATTTATCATCACCAGAGTGAAGATGTGAAGCCGCCCATGGTTGAACGAAATAATCATTGCAGAAGTGGATGCAGAATGAATAGAACATGAGCGGTAGATTTTGCGAATTTATACCGGATGGCTCTTTTGTATCACCATCCGCTGACAGCTTGAGGAGCAGCTCCGACGAGTCTGTTACACGATCGATATCGAACGTGCTGTGTTTTTTCACATCACCTAGCGGTAGCGTTGAGACCGCATGCTCGTCTGGTGGAAACTCGTCCGACGATGACGGAACTGTTGATGCAATGGCTGTTGAACTGACCGTAGCCGATTCACCTGAAACGATCGGCGGCACCGTTGACTCGATTGACGTGGTGAGAGACGGCGCGGTCGAGTTCGACGCTCCGTATGTGTGTTCCTGTTCGAGTTGCGCGACCGGTGAATTCGGACGAGTGGGTGGGACGGAGACTCGATCGGCATCGCGAGCAAGAACGATCGACGAAACTGGTGACGAAGGTACAGTTTCAGCATGAGATTCCATTGCAGCGACGATCGCGGTTAGGTTGAGTGCGGTTGGTTGATTGCGCGGTTGTGGACTCAATGGCGATGGTTGGCGCTCAGGCTCTGATCTTGATGTGTGATGCGGTGAATTCGAACGATTCGACTCGGATGTTCGAATACCCGATCCGCTTGGATCCTTCTTCTCCGTAAATGACGTAGCGGATCTGGTCTCCTTCTTCACTGGTATCACCAACTGTCGCATGTTATGTGATGTGACGAGTTGCTGTATTGTAACGGCGGAAAGTGCATCGTGAAATACATCCGTACGATGTAGTTGTCTCTGTAATCGATCAGCAATCTCTGTCGGTTTCGCATAATCCTCCGGTCGAAATCCAAATTTATCCGCTTCAAAGAAGCGATTCGCGTACGGATTACACGGTCCTGCGTACACCGTTGGTTTGAGAATACATGAACGGTATGCGGCGGTACGACCAGAGAGACACGAAAGTGACGGACCGAACCAACACGCAGCAGCGTTCTCGAGTAATTTCGCTGTAAGACGAAAATCGGCGATAATCTCCCATACGGTAGCATCGGCGATGCGAAGCCATGATGCACCATTTTGATTCTTCGGTACCGGTCGCATACGCTGTTCAGTCACCACACCACCGATCTCAGTATTGTCGAAACACGCAAGAGTGCGCTCGAGGCACGTAGCTAGCACACATAAAGAAACGATACATGACGAATATCAGCAAACATGAATTGATACGATGTCCGGCTCAATTGCGAACTGACCTGGCCATATTGCATCATCATCTGCGAATACGACAATCTCAGTGTCGAGATGTGTGAGTGCTGCAACCATCTGTTGTCGTTTGTTCGGATGACCGACGGAGAGAACCGATACCTCCGTGCGAAAGCCATCGTCCTCGAGATCGCTATCATCCTCGACATCGAACGCACGACGCTCAGTACGAAGCTGATCACGTTCTCTCACGAGAATTTCTTCCCACATATCAACGCACGACTGTAGTAGTGAAACGATCGCTGCCTTTTCCTTGTGAATAGTCGAAAATATTATTCGTTTTGGTCGATTTCGAAGCCATGAAATGATCGCAGCTTTTAACTCCGGACCCGAATCGATCGTTGGCACGATAATCGTAACCGCACGTTCAGCTCGTAGACGAAGTGATTTGAAGTATTTCGGACGACGACGCTCACGACAGAGCCAAAAGGCAGCGGGAACGATACGAAAGAGGAATGATGCCCAACGCAACAGACCGAAAATACCAAGCGAGAGAAAGAATGGCAGTGAGTTGGTGTCGAAGATAGCAACACCAGGAAAAAGACCGACAGAATGCGTTTCCGTATAGACATCACCAGGTAGTACGCGAACCGGAGCGAAAGCACCGAGTGTGATCCAACCATTCGGACTCGATCGCACCAACGGACCGAGTCGATCGGCCATTAGCGTGTAACATTGATACGGTAGAGCGTAATTGATATCAACGAGGCATCGACTTGCACCACGAGCTGACCGCCATTGATACCACGGACTCTCCCAAATAGAAGCAAACTGCCAGAGTACAGTCGCGTAACGATGCGCCATTGGTGGTAGAGAAGGATTCGACGTAGCGATCGCTTCCAACGTTATCGATTGAGTCCATGCACGTATCGTCAACTGTTCGTCGTGATGTAGCCCTTCGAGCGCGGTCGATATACTCTCGGAATGAAGTAAGTATGCAGTGTCCGTGAGGTAAAGTATACAATCGGGTAAGAAAATCCAACGATCTGTCGGTGGTAAGAGAGATGCAGCAATGGTGAGACTGGCGGCCGCAGCGGCAGAAACGCTTGCAGACGCAATCCACGGATCGGAATCCGACGGCAGCGACTGACTACGACGCTTCGACCCAACACCGAATGACGTCGTCGCACCGTCATCAACAAGGTTGTTCGTCGGTGCGTAAGCATTCGGCCGAATCATTCGTCGAATATCCGTCGCATGTTGCGCTTGTAGACCAATGGTGACATGCGCTTGTAGTGTGTTCGTCACGTACGTCCATCGTTCAGTGGCATCCTCCATGAGGACTGCAGCGAGTATTACACCATTCTTGCCAAGTTCATCTTCCTGATTCGCGAGTGACAATTCAATAGCTTCGCGTACCAGCGGTAACTGACCGACGAACGACGCGATCGAGATGATCTGCGCCATATAGTAGTTCGCAATAAAGTCCGTACGACGGGCAGTGGCGTGACCAAGGTCACTTGTCAATAAATGATCGAGATATGTTTCGAACCATACCTTAAGTCCTCGTGCGATTTGCCAGGTGTAGTACTCCGAATCTTGTAACAGACCGATCGAATCGATAATCTCGATTAGAGGCAGAAATTTCAATAGAGTGTTCTTCAACGGATCGAGATCATTCGGTTCGGTTGAGATACCGGCATACTGCGAAGACGGCTGCATAAATGAGACCGGATTGATAAACCATGTATTCAGCTGGTGAATCGCTCGATGTGCGTAGGTCGTATTACGCATCAAGAACCAACCGAGTGCGAGGTCTCGTAGATCGCTGTTCATACTGGCCAGACAGTAAACGTCATAATCGTTCGACTCTACAACTGGTTGAATACCGTAGAGGAGGTGCGGAAGTTCACCAGTCGAACGAGTGAGTTCAATAGGCGGCACCGTCGTGCGTGAGTAGAAATAGTGTGGATCGGATGGTGTACCGGGGAATTGCACCGAGTCTCCTGATGTCACGATGGTTTTATTCACGACCGAATAGTACTGATGCGCATCGACGATTGCATTGCAAGTAGTACGTAGATGGATGAGAGCGACGCTCCAAGTACGAGGATCGAGATGCT
Source organism: Dehalococcoidales bacterium (assembly GCA_030654965.1). Lineage (GTDB taxonomy): Bacteria > Chloroflexota > Dehalococcoidia > Dehalococcoidales > Fen-1064 > JAURWL01. Next base: position 3,720 of record JAURWL010000092.1, read on the forward strand.
TCGAACGGAAAGTGAAATAGTGTGTCGCCTCCGGCACGAGACTCAGTATCGCCTCTGTGTTAGTAAGTAACGGTGCATCGGTCGCGAGGTCATCTGGTTTACCGGCTTGATCCTCGATGATCGCTTGTACGATACGACGGGATAACTCTAGTATACACGGATCGAGTAGAAGAGTGTTCGGTAACGCCTGGAATGCTACGGGACAGTACTGTGGTAGTGCAATCTTGAGAGCTCCGATTGGCATGTCATGATGCGGCGATATAGTTTGATTTGTTGCGGTGAATTTATCAAGTTCGTCACCCAACGTCGGCGCATTAGAGTATCCACTGACATCGACCACGTTGGGTGACGAAAGTATGAAGACGAGAAGAGGAAGGAAAATACCAATGACTAACACCGGTGGTAGATTACGATTACGATAGCGATGATGTGATGGTGGTGGTGTTGAGTAACATGATGGTAGAGTACGGGTAAGCATTAGTCGTAACGGCGATGATAATACGAGATTGTGAGGCGGATGATGCGATGGAACGAATTATGTGCTGCATCGCGTATTTCACCTCGTTGATCGTGTCGATCGGAGGTAACATGCGGGTGTACATACAATCCGCACACTGTCAGTGTTTGTCGTTGGAGTCATCCGACAGCTTGAGTCAGCGTCCAGCAGTTTCTCTGTGAACCGCATCGATCCTCAATTTGGACCTTGACCGAAATGTCAGTGAGCGGATCGGGATGACTCTGATGTGCATGATGGCGGCATCAACAGTATCTCGATCACCCTTACTGCTCCTCTACACAACTGACTCACGATATACTCACGACGTCACGACAACACGCCACCAAATCACGCATCATACGATCCGACATGCGATCGATGTCGATTGCCTTACCGTTCATGATCGTCATAATTGCCATCATACTCACTCGACACTCGCTCACGATACAAGCTGATGCAACAAACACCGTCGCGTGCAGCGATATAACAGCGCAATATCGTGCTCCGGTATCGACCACCGCTGAACTCATTTCTGCCATTCAACATGCACAGCCAGGTGATCTTATTGTACTCGCTGATGGATTATATGAGGCGCCTTTCACTATCACTCTATCCGGCACAGCGGAACTGCCAATCACTATATGCGGTTCGGAGAAAGCGATTCTCACTGGTGCTGATGTCAGTCGAAAGTATGTTATCTCTCTCAATCACGTCTCGTATTGGCATATGATCGGGATAACATTGACACTCGGTAAGAAAGGAATCATGCTCGATGGTACTCATCATTGTATACTCGATCGATTGATCGTCTACAATATCGGACAAGAAGCAGTGCATTTCCGTACCAACAGTACGAACAACACGATTTCGAATAGTTGGATATATCGTACTGGACGAACGGACTCGCAGTACGGAGAAGGCATCTATATCGGCTCTGCTAAGAGCAACCTCGTAGGAGACGCAAGTAACTTCAACCGAGTATTGAACAATCGCATCGGACCTGATGTCACAGCCGAATGCATCGACGTGAAGGAATATACCAGCAACGGAATATTGGCAGGCAACAGATTCAGTGGTTCGGGTTTAACTGGCGGCGTCACGGACTCATTCGTCGACGTGAAAGGCAACAATTATACAATTGAAAACAACTACGGTTCGTCTGATTCATCTGGCTTGACCGATGCTTTCCAGACGCACGAAGTCGTGCCAGGTTGGGGTTGGTACAATACCTTCAATGGCAACCGGCTCGACGACAGTGCACCAGGATATATCGTCAACCCGCAGCTCAGCGGTAAGCAGACGAACATCGTTACGTGTACGAACGAAGGCAACGGTGCGACTAAGGGAATTACACACGTAACATGTCGTCAGAATGGTACCGTCTTCTCTGCTGCGCTCGCATATCCGAATCGCGTAAATCCCGGTATCGCATCATCAAATGTCACTGATGATTATGCCATCCCTTCCGATCCATCCATCTATCCTGGTACTTCGTCTAACCCTCGACCGACTACTGTCTCGGTGACATCTCTCGCGTCGGATCGCTCTGATCGATACTCGATGTTGGTCATAATTCTTCTCGCGATCACGACCGTCGTCGCTCAGTCGAACGTACTCTAGGCGGTGGCAACGACGGATGACTCGGAAACACATGCGACGTACTGTTTCGCATGTATCACTTGTCACATCGCATCGAATGTGCTTTCATAGAGTCAGCACTCGCAATTGATTTGTTACTCTGGACGCGTAAAATAAAGTACGGTTAGTGTAACAGCTGCAGCGGAGTCATGAGAGGCAATGACAGGCTGTAACTCACATCATGCATAGCGCCTTGTCTCCTCTCCTCGGATATACAGTACTGTCTGTTCGAACTCCTCTCTTTCGTTTGATCCGTTGAGTCTTGTGGAGGCAGTCAGTTTTTCGCCTGCACAGAGGCGTGTTTTCGGCATGACATTTGGTCACTTCATAACATCGCCAATGAGTCTCAAGCTGTGTAAACGCTTATGCTATGCGTTATGCGATCGATCGTGTTGTGTTGTATGCGTACGAGGAGTGAACAGCTAAGCAGGCGTGCGATTCAAACGATAGCGCTTTCTACGTTACATGTAACGCCAACTGTTACATCCTCCCCTACTTTGAAAACTGCGCTTCGTCCTCGAAGCGCTGCTCTCAGCTCAGCCTCCTCGCGTCGGTGAGCGCGTCACCTGTGCGAACGTTCTCGATAGGACGGTCTCGACGGCGCTGAGCTGTACGTTGCGTTGTTGATTAGCTCGGTGGCGCTGAGAGATGCTTCGCTGGGAATATATTGATCGGAGATGTATGCGGGATGACCGCCCTGAGTTGCATGTTCCCATACAACACAGGACGGTTGGAACAATCGGCGTGCGGTGTGCTAACAAGCGTTGCGAGCTAGCGAGCGATGATTGCATACATTCCTGATTCCTTCTTCAATCCTGAAAGTAGTTGATGATATATAGATAGAGTTGCTGGGGTGGGTGGACGGTAGCAGAATTGACACGAATGCTCCTGATCGATCACGCTGTGATGCGGTGCAGGTTCGTGGAGGAATGGCGAGCGGAGCGAGGAGCGAAACGCAAAAATCGAGAGACGAGCGAAGCGAGAGAGAGAGGTAGAATAAGAGTCGGGCTTACAGCCCGAGTTGTTGTTAGTATGTTGAAAGGCAGCCCTTGCCGTGAGCATAAGAGCAGGCATTGTGAATGATCGCGCGACGTGGTGATAGTTCGAAACGACAAATGCGGAGTGTATATGGTAGCTACTTGCACTCTACACGACTCAGCAGCAGGCAGGAGGCAAGCATGGGGTAGGTAGCGTGCCGGCGGGGTTGGCGAGTACGAAGAAGGTGGTGGTGACGGGGAAGCAGGTCAGACATACCGAAGGAGTGTGACGGGGTGTCAATGCGGGATGGAAGTGAGCACGCCGTATGACGAGGTCAAACAAATGAAGGAAGCGGCCTTACGCCTGCAGTAGGAGGCACGGTGCTGCAGCGGTCGGTGGCGGTGGTGTGGTGGGGAAAAAAGCAGGGAGGACGACAGGCCGCAGGTGGGATACGGTAAGCCGAGGCCAGCGTCGAACTGCAGGTGCGTGATGATGAGGCAGGAAGGAGGTGTGTCTGGTGTGCGTCGTTCATTCGCCGGTCTATTACTTGCCGAAATTGATATCTGCAATACGTGGACCGCTGCTGCGCGAGACGAAGGATAGTGGTGTGGCCGAGGTGCATGTCGGCGCACATACACCCAGTGCACCTGGTGCAGCACAATTATCGCACCCGTTGTTCACCAGACATGCCGACCCCACGGCACACTCACTTGATGCGGTACACGGGGTGAGGCTGGAACACGATGCGTTTGGAGTGCAGAATCGTCTTCCTTCGGCCGTACGTGTGCAGATGCACGTCGGATTGGTACTGCAACCTGCAAAACCCGTATCACACGTACCACACGTGATAGCCGTGCACACCGACGAACCGGCGGCCGACTCAAAGCCAGGATCACACGGAATACACGCCGAGCTACCGGCACTACTGAAAGTATTGGCCGGGCATGGAGTACATGTGGTCGCACCGAGTTCGGCAAACGTACCCGCCGGGCAAGGATTACATGTTGAATCGCCACACACCGTACCCCCACCACATACATTCCCACAACGACCGCAGTTCGACGGGTTCGTGTGTGTGTCAACACAGTTCGGTCCACCGGCAGGTGTGCGACCACAACATCGGCGAGCGGTATCAGGACACTTGAACGCGCATGAACCGCAGTGATCATCGCTCGACTCGAGGTTGAAGCATCGAAAATCATTCGGGGCCGAGGTATCGATATCCGCACAACAGAACTTACCGGAACGACATCCGGTTTGACCCTCAGCAGGGCACGTCTGACCGGACACCAGGGCAGCACATATGCCACACGCAACCACCAGGAGGAGGAAGGTGGAGAGAGTACGCATACTGGACGGAGAATGTGAGAGGATGTAGAGGTAGAGGAGAGAGGGAGAGAGACGCGGAGGAAGAACTGCGCACCGGAGAGAGAGAGAGAGAGAGAGAGAAAGAGAGAAAGAGAGAAAGAGAAAGAGAGAGAGAAAGTGGCACGTGGAGTATGTCAGCATGCTGCATGGCAATCGCGTGTGCAAAGGCCTGCATACCTTGTCCCGCATACTCACTCACCTGACGGCTTGGTGGCTTGAAAGTGTGACGAGGCTAAGGGCTGATAATGTTGCATGGTGGCAGTCGCAAGTGCTCATGAATGTCCGATTGCGACGTGTCCTATGATGGTGTGGATTGATGGTGTGCGGACAGCGGTGATGACCAGCACACCGTCATCACGGTGAGACGAAGGACAGACGGTGGTGTGACAGGTTATGTGAATGTACGTTGAGCGCGCTGTATGATCAGTACCAGCGTGCGAACGAGAAGTGACAAGCGGGCGCGAGGGAAAGGGTGCTTCCCATGTGAAAGAAAACACCGCCCATTGACTGCACCGCCTGCTCTGGCTCACACTGCCGCAGCCAGCGCACGCACCACACATCGACCGTGCACGCCGACCATACCGGTGTGATGCGCGTCATCTGCCGCACACGCCTGTGAGAAGAAAGCAACGCGAACACGCGACGGTGAGTGACACACGACGCTCTGCCAACAGGCTATGGCAGAGCAATGGAAGACCAGCGTAGGTATGCAAGGCGAGGTAGCAATACTTGAAGCAACCACTCGTATGGTGAGAGTACACACGCTGACACTTGCTGATGGTGTCGTTGCTCCTCCCTCGCAGGTAGTCAGCATACAGATGGACCAACTACTACAGGCAGCGATTGTTGCACCAGCATAGAAGCGAGCCACCATGCCGACAGAGTGAGTGCCCCAAATTCGCCCCAGCTGAGTATGCTCTGCGCACGTCGCTGAGTGTCCGCATGCTGACTGTGGTTCGTTGTGTGTGCATCTCGCTGCATCTGAATAGCCAACGTGTCGTGACTGCAATGCATCTATGAAGAAGCGAAGTGATCGAGGCAAGCGATGTCTCATTTGTCGTCGTCGACATGAACAACGAGAGCCGCAGCCACCTACACTACCCGCCAACGACATTCTCGCTCGCAACGTCACCTCCTTCATGTCTCAGCTACCCGTCCACTCTCATCATCGTGCATCACTCGTTCATTACCTCTCTGTCGAACTACCATCCGCTACTGCGGCGAAACTATTACACACGACGCCGATTGCGGAGCTAAGTGACTTGGAATGTGATTGGGAGGAGGGCTGAAAGAAACAAGCTCGTGTGAAAAATTCTACAGCACAGAACGGAAGACCACACGACTGAACTCCATACACGTCCTAGAATCTCGAAAGC
>JAURWL010000098.1 GCA_030654965.1 Dehalococcoidales bacterium
GCCGTCACCGCCGATGTGCCTACACTGGCTGTAGCGAGTTGTACCGTCTGTACTGACTCGTTCTGTCTGCCTGGCGCCGGTTGTGGCGAAGGTGAACGCAAATCTCGTGCTTGACCTTGTTGACCATCTAACACTTGAGCGAGAGGAATCTGTTGCCATGCCGTCGAAGCACGACCTTCAGATTGACTACCGAATGGAACGGTAGTGGCACAACCACAACCGCATGTGTGAGTGCGCTGTTGTTTCGAATGATTCGCGAGTTGTGCTTGCTTCTTCAACAATTGCTGAGTCGTGGCTTCGTTGCGTTGGAGAGCATTCTGCTGCTGTGCGATCGCTTGCTTCAGTTGCAACATCTCAAATGCATTCGAGCATTGGCAGGTGCGCTGTTGTCCGACTTTCGGTGTCGGTTCTTTCTGAATCGGTACTCGCGAGTATCCTTCCTCGTCCGAATCCTCCTCCGATCCGAGTAATCCGTTGCGTGCAGTCACTGGCAGCGACCATTGCAGACAGTTCTTCACAGCATCACTGCCATTCTTCGTACCACATCGTTTCTTGCGCTGGAATGCATACTGAGTATCGAGGTCGCTCTCGTCGTATGAATACCACTGCTTCTTATTCGAACTCAAACTCGGTTGGAATGACTGAGGCTGAGCGGTCGAGTGCAGCTGACCGGCACACTGACATGCTTGCGTCGTGCTGCAGTGGCATGCTTGATTATCGCAGCTCGGCATGATGTGTGCGTGCAGTGTCTGCTGGTCTGAGTTGTGAGTTGGTCTGTCTGATGACAAAGATGCACAATTCGAGTGAGTCAGATGGTTGAGTTCACAGTGATGACATCGAGTGGAGATCGCGACGCGAGAGTGCATACGCAAGTTGCATCGCGTCGACATCCGCCTCGTCGTCTGTGCTCGCGAGTGCATCGAGTGTTGTTGTTGCGACGATCGCATCGATGGAAGGTCAGATTTTTATGCGCGATTGTCGCAAGGATTATGCTTGTACGATGCTGTCTGTCGATTGATAGTGTATCGTGCTCGTCCCCTCTCGTGTGTGTGTGTTGTGTGTGTGTGTGTGTGTGTTACCTGTTGTGTTATTCGCTTCGTGTGTTTGCTTTGTGTTGTTGTGTGCAACTGTGCCCAGCTGCATCGATCGAACAGCAGGCGCATAGATTTTTTCCACGCAGAAACGGTTTCACACAACAACAGTAGACACAGGACAGACGAACATACAAGTAGAACAGGACTAATTAACAAATAACTATGGTCCGTGTTTCTCCCTCTCAACCCATCTCGTTCGTCGTGTATTCGCTTCTCAGTGATGACTGCGCGCCGCGTCATGTGATTTCACAGTTGGAAGGTAACAGTGGTGCGAACAGCGTGACGGCGAGGCATGCGACATGACGAGAGAGACCAGTGACATGTAGAAGCGAATGAGTGAGGATATCGAGTGGCGACGACACTAGAATATGAGGTGCATGAACGACGATCGGAAATAGTCGCTCACCGTTCATCTCGATCTATGCACGATTGTGCGCTCGCAGTGATCATTCAGCAGACAGACAGACAGACAGACGCCAAAGTGATCGAACAACCGATTATCATCGAATAATCGATTGCGCACCGCTCCCTCTCACCCTCACCGCCTCCTCACTCTCCACTCGAGAGAGATTCGAATTCGTTCACCAAATCATCATCCATCCACCATCCTCGCATCATGTCCTCCCGACCCGATCTCTCTCGACGTCGCACGATGGCTGCACCCTCGACTCCACTCGAGTCATTCGCGTTGAATATGCCTCATTTCTTGACGACCGGTTCGAGTCGAGACATTCCAGCAACAGTGACAGCAAGAGGATATGACAAATCGATGCCAGTAGCGTATGAACCGGTACCAACACCACGCACGAAGGCACTAGGAGTGGCGACAGCATCGATGATC
>JAURWL010000101.1 GCA_030654965.1 Dehalococcoidales bacterium
GCATCGCTGTGCACGCGCCGCCGCTGGCGCGGACCTGCTTGTTGATCGGGGATAGTGTTCACGAGTCCACCAAGAGTTGAAGTGGACTCGAGGCTCCTATGAACCGCCCCGGCTTTCAAGATGGGCTGACTGGACGCTCACGCGTCATCCACGATACTCGATAGACCGGGAACACCGGCCTCGACAAAGACCCATAAAGCATTAACGGCCTTATCCGGAGCCGTTGGCGGTGTATTTGGCCTAGCCGGTGCCGCAGTGGAAGTTCCATTCACGACCACGCTCACACTGCGCGCTATTGCCGATATCGCTAGAAGCGAGGGCTTTGATATCAAGGACGCTGCGGTGCGAGTCGACTGCACCACTGTTCTTTCCATGGGCAGCGAGAGCTCTGACGATGATGAGGCTCTTGAGGGCTACTTCACTTCTCGAAGCGCTCTAGCCCATATCGCCGCTAAAGCGTCAGAAGAAGTAGCAAAAGCCGCCGCGAAGGCCGGCTTAAAGGGCTTCTCAACGGGCGATGCAGGCAGCTGGGTTGGCCAGCTCATCGTGAAAATCCTCGAGAAGTTTGGAATCCCACTTACTTCGAGGATCGCTGCGGGCGCGGTTCCCGTCATCAGCGCGGTTTCCGCGGCCACCTTAAACACGCTATTCACCGATTACTACCAGACCATCGCGCGAGGACACTTCATTACCCGCAGGTTGGAGAACAAGTATGGCGAGGACGCGATTCGTACGGCAATGAAGGACATTGTCGATGACCGCCGCAAACCCGTCAGACCGTCAGACGCGGTTCGTCGCGCCACTGGCGCTTCGCGACGCCGTGCTTAGTTCTCTGTTTCAGTGTGATGGTGTACGGCATTTCAAATTGATCGTGGACGACGTTTTAGCATCAGTGTGCACTATGCGGGTGCGCGCAAGTAAGCTTTGACCCGGGGCTCATGCTCGCAGGCTTATACGGACCGAGTCCGAGCTGGTGTCAACAATCAGAGTCACTGACCTACCCCCTCATAGCCGACCCCAGCCAAAACGAGGTTGCCTACATTTATCGCCTCCAGCCTACTTCAGGTTCCAGCGTACACCTGCACCCTCCCGCGAACGCCACCAATAGCAGCTTTACGTTACCACCACCGTTCGGCGTCGAATCTCCTACGTCAGCAACCAGCCTAAAACGGTCGGAAAGGCACGCAATCGGACTTGCAGTTCCTGAGCGGTAGTTCACTCAGGCCCGATCAAAGTCAGATCAAGGCTGATGGTGGTCATACCCCCTAGGTGTATGCAAGGAGAGTACAAAAAAGCCATCAAATCGGTCTACGACTTTATTGGACGGTTTACGACTTTAATGGACGGTTTACGACTTTATTTGCACGGAATAACAGAATCCACCCACGTACCAGGTTCACTCCACCGTGACGCTCTTGGCCAGGTTTCGGGGCTTGTCCACATCCGTCCCCTTGGCCAGCGCCGTGTGGTACGCCAGCAGCTGCAGCGGCACCACGTGCAGGATGGGGCTGAG
>JAURWL010000105.1 GCA_030654965.1 Dehalococcoidales bacterium
AAAAGTGAAAGTCGTACTCGATACAAACGTCCTGATTTCGGGTTTATTTTTCCACGGTCCACCCGCTGCGATAGTAGAGGCTTGGCGAGATGGCGATATCCAATTTGTTTTGTCATCGGAAATTATCGATGAGTATATCAAAGTATCCAGGATATTGGCGGATGGATTCCCCGTCGTTGAAATCCGTCCAATTCTAACCATGATAATAACTCGCTCTGAGATAATTCAGGCCACACCTTTTCCATATCAAGTCTGTGAAGACCCGGATGATGATAAATTTCTGGCTTGTGCAATAAGCAGTGAAAGCAGGATTATTATCAGCGGAGACAAGCATTTACTCAAGCTATCAGGATATCGGGGAATAAAAATTCTAACTCCCCGTGCGTTCATTGAGCAGTATCTCAAGAGACAACCGTAATACCTCTGTAATACTCATCCCCATTGTCACTGTACTCCAGAGATTCGAACTACCCCGCGATTTATAGGATGGAAATTACTTCAAATGTTCTGTCTACTAGAATTTTGGGGGTAGCCCGGCTTGCTTACACAATTCGTTGGCGGTTATTCTATCAAGCGTGCGGTGTCGTTTTATCGGTATTGTTTTCAGACCGTTCGTGTAGGTAGAGTGTTTGCTTCCTTCACGCAACGGATAGAACCCATTTGACTCAAGGTATTTCAATAAATCCCGGCGTTTAACTGACAAGCTATGCCTCTATGAGCATCTGCTCTAATAAGTCTCCACCAGGAGGGACTTCTTTCCCCTGCTGTTTATAAGCTAACATCATTTCCTTCAGGGCATCCCTCAGCATTTCCCGGCATTCCTCTATGGTTTTACCTTCCGTAATTACCTCGGGCCATTCCACCAGCCGTCCCATGTAGCCGGAACTTATTTTTGTATATTTAGCCGTATAGCTTCTTGTCATGCCAGCTTCACCCCCCACTACTCACGCATCTTTCACTATTATAGCAGTTCCTTTCAACACGCAAACCACAGCGCCAACTACGTTTGAACTAGCAGTGGACCATATCGATGTCAACAAGTGACTGATTGCGGTCACCGCGTAATCGGACTCAACGTAAATTCGAAGATTCCGGTACTGTCTGCTAGAATTTCGGGGTAGTCCGGCTTGCCTGCACAGTTGAATCAGGCAAATAACACCTTTCGACGGTAATGTATCAATCCATCTGTTTAAGCGGAGAGGGAATGATGTTATTTGGCGACCGGGTAAATCTCGGGCTGAAGCGTCAAATATACGCTTGGAATATGACCCAGCGACCAGTTTTCCCCGGTAGTTTCAAGGTAAATGTACCGCTTCGCTTGATATTCCCACCCGTCTAAACCATAAACAGCCGGAACATAAATTCCGACAGCAACATGCTTCGGTTCATTGAAAACGAAAATAACCTGATTGTATTCAAGTCGTTGTAGCAACGCGGCTGCCAGGATAGAAGTATCTTCACAGTCTACACCCTGGTCAAAAAGCGTCTCGACGGGGTATCGGGGATAATTATCATAAGGGGTGTTTGTTTCATTATTCGCGCGAATAAGTGACTGGATAAACGTACCAATCAGATTGGCTGTGTCCGTCTTATTATAATTATAACGAAGGGCGGCGTCTTTGACTTGTGTAACCAGGATATTGAGCAGGCTATCGGCATAGCTATCAGTAACCATAGTAGTGTATTTAGAGGTATCGGTTATCCTTGCCTTTTCTTTGTAATACAGGTAAGTCTTCAGTGGTATCGAAAGTTCCCAGACAAAGCTTTTGCTCTGAAAACTGAACGCATATGACTGCTTAATCTCCGTATTTAGTGCGGCGTCCAATTTAGCCTGCAGTTCTGCTATATTCTTTTGAGCTTCACTAATCACAGTGGACTGGCGGGCGGTCTCTACTTCAAGGGCAGTTTTGGCAACCTCCCACTCTTTCTGCAGTGATGTCATCTGAGATTGCAGGAATTCATATTCCCGCTGTGCCGATGTTAGATTTGCCTGGAGGGTTTCATTCTCTTTCTCGAGAGTATCATATTCCTTCTGAGACACACATCCGACAACGCTTACAGATAACACGATTATCGCAACGAAAAGCAAAAGCACTTTATTCTTTGACATTACCCACCTCCGTCATAGGTCGATTTATATTGTCCTGAATACTAACCTGCTGAGTTCTGGCTTTCAGGGCGTCTATCTGGCTCTGAGTGAACAACCGCCAGCCCCTCCAGTCACGATACTGTTGCCGTTCGAACATTCCCTTTTTTATCCACCGGAAAAGGGTATTTTTACTAATCCCAACAATGCGACACACTTCCATTGTTCTATAGTAGGTCTGTCCGTGAAGCATAATAGGCATGGTCGTATCTACCTTTGTCTACCTGAATATATCATACGAATACCTTTCTGCCTAGCACATCACCTATCGGTACCATGACCTTATGTACTTTCGTAACACTATTTGGACTGCACCCCTATGCTTGTACAGATAGGGTTAGGATGGTCTGGCGGGGTAACCCATTATTCTCTTGAATGATCAATAGCTCCTCAAAGTCGTTCGGTGAGTGGTAACCAAGCGCCGAGTGAAGTCTCTTCCGCTTAGAATGTTTTGAGACAAAAACCCCAGATCAATAAACAGAGGGCGTTCACACCAGTACTTAATTAGCTACCGCGTAATTTTTTCAATAACCACATCATTATTGAGTAGGTTTCTTTCTCGGTCCATGAAATTCTCGTTCACCAGTTCGACAAGCGGAGTGAGACGCATTGCGTCTTCCGCTTTCATCTTTAACAAAGCTACCTGCTCACCTCTTTTCCACCGTAAAAGAGGCACATAATGGGTCGGGCTAAATCTTTCTATCATCAATATCACCTCCAGTTGGTCTCAGGGAATAGCTCCCTCACTTTATGATGACCTACAAGATTGCTGAGAAGTTGATATGCTTTGAATTCGTGCTGCATACGACCAGCTACAATTGCAGGGTGAATATTAAGCTGCTTTGCAAGATGCTCCGCGGCTTCTGGCATGCGTAGGCGACTCGCAGGGCTTTTGCTCCACGCTTCCTGCGGAATAAGTGCTTCCCCAGCAAGTTGATTGGCCTCACTTTCACGTGGATCTTCTTCGGCATCTATATCAAGGTCATCAAAGTAGATACTACTTTCACTATCTAGGTGCAAAGCCAGATGAGCCAATTCATGCATCAACGTAAACCAAAAATTATCAATGCGATCATATCTTAAAGTAAGTCCGACCACGGGATTAAGTTTACTGACTATAATAGCTGCGCCGTCAAGATATGTACGTGGCAGGTACCGCTCTATAATGATCTGAATTCCACGTTCTCTAAGAAAGTCTCTCGCAATTAGAGGCCCTGTATCAGATATACTGAGGTGAGTAACCTCACGAAGGAATTCGATGGTAAGCGTCCCCGGTTTGTATTGAACTTCTACAGGATTCTTTGATGCCAAAGCCAAAACTCGAGCAGCCCACGCTCTGAGTGCATATTCATCCATCGAACGCGCAGATCGTATATGATTTGATGAGCGAAGTAGAATGGATTGAGGTCGTAGTGAGCCTGCTCCGGCAAAGAGAGGGCGAAGAAGCTCTTCTGCATTTAGGGAACTAGGGTGTTGTGGACTAGCTATCCAGCCCCAGTCAATCATCTGCTTAATAGGGAATTTATCCCAGTCAATAATTTCTGTCTCTTCATTCGCATTTTGCTCCTGAATTAGTACATTGGCTGGGATTCTTAGCCCAGAATGAAGAGCTCGTATCATTGACATTGTCAAAGGTCTTTTTCCAGAGAGTACCTCTGATACCTTACTTCGACTTCCAATGTACGGAATCAAGTCTCGCGGAGTGAGGTTCTCTTGTTCCATCCGAAACTTGATCGCCTCAATCGGATTCGGAGGAACGAATTTATAACTTCGCGATTCAAAATCCTGTATTAGTAGCGAGAGAAGCTCTAATTCGTCCGCCTCAGATGTGCCAATGTCTGGGTCACAATCCATCATTTTCTCAAGCGCCAAAAGGGCTTCTTCATAGTCTATGTGGTTACGAATAACCTTGTTCATGATTCTGCCCCCCTTTTAAAATCTCCATTTGGTGTATTCTGCGTGAGTACCTATCCTTTTCACAAGTACCATTCTATTTTTATAGTTAATTTTCGTATCTATCCGATATTTATTACCTTTAATATTGAAAACGACTCTATTATCACTCAGGAAACTGGCAGATACATACCGTAGTTTGACATCATTTGGTGTACACCAATCCGCTTCCTCAGCTTCGGCGAGCCATGCGGCAATCTGCACAGTCACATCAGCGTGATTATTACTGAATTCAGAAAGAATACCTTTTCCTATCACCTTCATATGTGCTTGTTGGTTTTGTTAGATCATGTTAAATACTATTATGGGAACAATGTTACCTATTTGGGAACATTGTATAACAAAAAGATGGGAAAATGCAAGACCCATTTGAAGGATTTGAATCAAGACGAACTAATTGGAGATGTACGGAGGTTTATTATACGCCGATGCTCTATCCCATCTTTTCGCTCAGGCGTCTGCCGCCCAGCAGGTGCAGGTGGAGGTGTGGCACCATCTGACCGCCTTCAGAACCCACGTTGATAACCACCCGGAAACCCTTTTCGGCAATACCTGTCTGCCGTGCCAGTTCGTTTGCCACCAGAATCATGTGCCCCACTAAAGTAGACTGCTTTTCTGTCAAGTCGGTCAGATAGGCAATATGCTCGCGCGGAACAATTAATAGGTGTACCTGCGTCACCGGGTGAATATCCTTGAAGGCAATCACAGTCTTATCGTGGTAAACGATGTCGCTGGGAATTTGCCCGGCGATAATTTTACAGAACACACAATCTTCCATGTCCCTACCTCCGGTATTGTGCCTTTGCCTGCTCGAAGAGGTCGCCGCCGTACATGTCGTTCGTCACGATGGCGGGAAAGTCCTTGACGGTTAGCTTCAGAACTGCTTCTGCGCCAAGCTCCTCGTAGGCTATGATTTCCGACTTTTTAATAGATTTTGAAATCAATGCGGCGGCGCCGCCGGTGGCAACCAGATAGACGGCTCTGTATTTCTTGATAGCTTCGCGTACAGCAGGAGAACGGTCGCCTTTGCCAATCATCGCTTTCAAGCCCGCTTGAAGCAGGCGGGGAGTGAAGGCATCCATTCGAGAACTCGTGGTCGGTCCCGCCGAACCGATAACCTGTCCCGGTCGTGCCGGCGATGGTCCCATGTAGTAGATAGTCTGCCCCTTGATGTCGAACGGGAGTTTTCCACCTTTATCCAGCGCCTGTGCGAGCCGGCGGTGTGCAGTATCCCGTCCCACATAGATGACGCCGGAAATGAGCACCGATGTGCCTGTCTTCAGTTTCGCAATATCCGCATCACCGAGTGGTGAGGTTATACGTAACGGTTTATCTGCCATTAGAGTACCACCTCTTTGTGTCGGGCACTGTGGCATTGCATATTGACCGCCACGGGCATACTGGCGATGTGCGCGGGCATCACCTCGGCGTGGACGGCAAGGGCGGTCACCCGTCCGCCCAATCCGCCGGGTCCGATACCCAGGTCATTGATTCGTTTCAATAGTTCCTGCTCTAATTCGGCGACTTCTGCATCGGGACTCGGTTCACCGATAGGTCGGAGCAGGGCGTGTTTCGCCAGTTCCATCACTTTATCCGCCGTGCCGCCGATGCCTACTCCGACAATCACAGGCGGACAGGACTTACCGCCGGCTTCGTCAACCGTCTTCACAATGAAATCAATAATACCTTGACGTCCGGCGCCCGGTGTCAGCATACCGAGCCGGCTCATATTCTCCGCGCCACCACCCTTGCACATTACTGTAATTTTCAGATGTTCGCCGGGGACGATTTCCGTGTGGATGATGGGTGGAGTGTTATCTTTTGTGTTAACCCGGGCAGAGAAAGGCTGGCGCACCATCGATTTGCGCAGGTAGCCTTCGGTGTAACCCTTACTCACGCCTTTTTCAATAGCTTTGTTCAAATCGCCACCGACGATATGTACATCCTGTCCGATTTCCAGAAACACAACCGCCGTGCCGCAGTCCTGGCATAATGGCAGTAACTCCTCACGAGCGATGCGGGCGTTTTCGAGCAACTGTCGCAAGGCTTCCTTGCCGAGGGGTGATTCTTCCTCACGCTCCGCCTTCTTCAACGCCTTGAGCACATCCTCGCCGAGTTCGAAGTTCGCTGACTGGCAGAGTCGCGCCACGGCTTCGGTGATTTTACTGGCTTTTATTTCTCTCATATTTCTGTCTTCTTATTTCCCTATTGAGAGTCCCGATATGCTACCCCTGAAATAATACTAAATAACACCCGTACTTTCCCCCTTTGGAAAAGGGGGACTCAGGGGGATTTCTATTCTTTTAATCCCTCTCGGTCTCCCTTTCTAAAAGGAAGGCGTAAAGTCGATTTCCGGTGACGGCACCATAAAACCGATAAATATGATGAATGGTGCACAAACATGAGTCATTTCAGTTTCATCACCTGTATTAGTTCCTGTACGGCTTTTGCTGAATTCGCCAGTGCAGTCTTTTCCTCGGTGGTTAGCTCCAGTTTCACCATCTGCTCGATACCGTTCTTGCTGAGCTTCACCGGCATACCGAGGACTGTATCCCTGATGCCGTACTCACCGTCGACTCTGGCGGCGCAAATAAGCACTCGTTTCTTGTTCTTTATGACCGATTCCGCCATTTCCACCAGCGCCGCCGATGGTGCATAGAAGGCGCTCCCCGTTTTCAGCAGGGCGACAATTTCCGCTCCGCCGTTCACCGTCCGGTCGATGAGTTTAGCGATTTTATCCGCCGGGAGCAACTGGGTAATTGGCGTGCCCTTGACTGTTGTCAGGCGCGGGATGACCACCATGCTTTTGCCGTGCTCACCGATAACGCAGGGAGAGATGTCTTCTACAGATACCTTCAACTCCTCAGCGATAAAGGTAGCCAGTCGCGCGCCATCCAGCACACCGGACAGCCCCAGCACCCGCCTGCGCGGGAACTTGCTCTCGTGGAGCGCCAGATAAACCATGGCATCAACCGGATTCGTGGCGATAATGATGACACAGTTGGGTGAGTATTTTGCGATATTGCGCGTGACCTCGCTGACAATCTTCTGGTTGGTAATTAACAGGTCGTCACGGCTCATCCCCGGCTTTCTCGCCACGCCGGAGGTGATGATGACCACATCGGATTTAGCCGTCGTTTCGTAGTTATTGGTGCCGGTAATTTTCGAATTGAAACCGATGATATTCGCTGATTGTTGAATATCCAGCGCCTTACCCTGCGGCAGACCTTCGATAATATCCAGCAGGACAACGTCTGCATACCCTTTTTCCGCGATTCTCTGGGCACAGGATGCCCCTACATTCCCCGCCCCTACAATAGTTACTTTTACGCGACCCTTCATTATGCACCACCTTAGCTGAAAACTCACAGGGTATTGTACTGCATAAAAGGGAAAAGGTAAATAGTCCCAGGATGTCATTCCAGCCCCGTATCCGCGTACGGGATAAACTCAGGCTGGAATCCAGAACGCGAAATAATCAGAATGGATTCCCGATCAGGGCATGCCCCGCAATTGATGCGGGGTCGGGAATGACACAATAATGTGGTTTTTCCATATTCTATTGCATTTGTGACAATAGCATGATTGATTCTGAATTGTGCTGGGCGGGAATCTGAATTTCGTGTTGGTGTCTTATGTATTTGAAAGATTCACCACTCAACCGCCGATTTGCCGCATGGAACGCCCTGCCGGAATATCCCCTTCGTTCAAATGGTGTTGTGCTCGCTTCAGGGAAGCCGCCGACTGAATGAGCTGTGCTAGTTCCTCGGTTGTAGCGCCTCTGCGTAACGGCTCTTTAATATCAATTTCATCATCGTCCAGCAGACAGGGACGCAGTTTGCCGTCCGCTGTGAGACGGAACCGGTTGCATCCTGCGCAGAAGCACTCGGTCACCGCTCCGATAAATCCGAGCGTGCCGTTGGCGCCCGGTAGCTTGTAGTATCTGGCGGGACCGTTGCCGGCTTCCGGTTTATGCGGCACCAGCTTCCCCAGCTTCTCCTCGATGCGGGTCATAATTTCCGCAGTGGATACCAGTCCGTTACCCTGCGAAGTGGAGTTTTCGAAGGGCATATGCTCGATGTACCTTACATGCCAGCCATCGGTAAGCGTCTTGCGAGCGAAGTCGATGATTTCATCCTCATTGATGCCTTTGAGGACGACCATATTGATTTTAACCGGCTGGAGCCCGACACGGTTAGACGCGGCAATGCCTGCCAGCACATCCGCCAGTTTATTGCCGCCCGTGATTTCAAAAAATCTCCCCGGTTTCAGGGAGTCGAGGCTCACATTGACCCGTTTTAGCCCGGCTGATTTGAGTTCTTCGGCGTAACGCGCCAGCAGGGTGCCGTTAGTCGTCATTGAGATTTCTTCAATACCCGGCACGCCGGCGAGCATCCTGACCAAGTTGCTGAGGTACAAGCGCACCAGTGGCTCGCCACCAGTGAGACGGATTTTTGTAACACCGAGGCTGGCGGCTGACTGAACAACGCGATAGATTTCCTCATAGCGGAGGATATCATCGTGGGAGTACGCCTCGAATCGTGAAGCGCAGTAGATACAGCGCAGGTCACAGCGGTCGGTAACCGAGATGCGCATGTAGTCGATACGACGGCTGAACGAATCAACGAGACTGGACATACAAGATAGCACAGGGCTAGATAAAGCAGAGATAGCTTCTTACGTGAGACGCAGTCTACCGACAGGCATATAGCCCTGAACTTCCCTCCTTTCCAAAATGGGGGGCGCAACTGTTTCCCGTTGCACCGTATCGGTCGCCGTCCATAGGCTTTCCGCCCACAGGCACGACAACTCGGAAGGAACTTTTACAGTTCTATTTTTACTATAGCGTGTCGGATACGGAGAGTCAATTTTTAAAGACAATCCGGTGATGAATATCCCGATTTCACACGGAATCCCGCATAAGTGGAATAAATCGAGCCTTTTCAAAGAGGGAAACTAAAACCTCCCCCTTTAAAAAAAAGGGGTTCATCCTGAAGGTTCTCCGTGAGGGTTGTGAGGTGGTCCCCATTGTTAGGACAGCAAAGGGGCTAAGTTAAGGTAGTGTCCTGCTGTCTTCATGGTACCCAGTGTTAAGGATTCTATCATGCCTCCTTCGGTAACTTCAAATGGGATTGAGGTAAATCCCTCGGCCGGTGTCCGATACCCGAGTGCCTGGTCCTTCGGCTGAAGGACTGGTGGGGACGCCCGGCGTTATAGAACCGGAAGTAGTCACCGATTCCGATTCTGGCCTCTCTTCCATCCTGATATGCCTTTAAATACACCT
>JAURWL010000109.1 GCA_030654965.1 Dehalococcoidales bacterium
TTCGCCGCCATTGAGCCCTGATGGCGGAATTGGTAGACGCGGCGGATTCAAAATCCGTTTTCGAAAGGAGTGGGAGTTCGAGTCTCCCTCGGGGCACCAAAATTAAGAAAGGTCTTGCTTAGCAAGGCCTTTTTTTTCGCCCACAGAAAAGTGAGCTTGCTTACCGCTGTCGTGTAGCAGATGCCGAAGGCTGCAAGCTTTTGATCATCGTATTCTTGGCCAGTACGCCCCTTCTCAAGGATTCACCCCATGGAACTGCTGCTGGAAACCGTCGCCCTGTTCTGCCTCAAGCTTGCTTATGAGCGAGAGGGTGAAAGCCCGATTCTGCGGGAAGATCCAATCATGAGTGATTATGAGCGCGAGGTTTTTGGGTTGTTGGTTCGTAGAGGTGATATCAAGGGCGTTCAGTTCAGAGTGGCGCACTGCGTGGATTTGGCGATGGAAGCTTTAGGCGGCACTGATACGCCACTGGGGCGTGAGCTGTACAGGTTGGCCGTCGATTTCAGCTATGCGCGGACGATGGCGCAGCTTGAAGAACCCCTCATCGCACTTAAGGATTACCTGAAAGATATTCAGTGAGTAAAGAAGCTGCCCGAAAAGCGGAAACAGGTTATCCATGGACCGCTCTTGGCCGATGAGTCTTGGCGAAAATAAATCTGTCACCTTTTAGATCGTCACCTTTTAGATCTCTTACCTCTCTATATAACACTTGAATCTCCTGTCTCGGATCCGTATGTGAACGCAGCAGCCTATCAGCGCCCGATTCAGACAACCAACGACCGCCTGACCCGATCTGAAATGGGAGAAAATTTCGAGCCCCCCCGGCCCCAATCCCTACACAGATCATCAAACTTGCAAATTCTTCCAAGCTAAATTTTTTACAGAAATGTTCACCTTTTTCTAAAATCAACAAACTATTACGAACAACAGAAGGAGCTAGTGACCTCGCAACATTAGAGACCTTGCAGTAATGGACTATTTGAAATCTCTAAATAACCGCCACTACAAAACCAATCAGACTCAGCTAAAGCTTGATACATCGCAGCCTGCCAAGAGTTCACGAATGGCCGCCGACGTCGGTTTGCTATAGAGTGCAAATGCATACTAATTTGTTGTGCGTCCCGCAACTCACTAGATTCAACCAGATCTTGATAAACGTTAATTAACTCGACTGCAGCATGAGTACAATAGAGCTCTCCAAGCTTAAAAACTATAAAATGCTGTCTCACCATAGACTGCTTCTCCTCACTCCAAGTAATAGGAGGCACAGCCATAAATCTAACAACGGGCGGAGACCCTGGCAATACTTGGCTAACTAGCCACAATACTTCATCAACAGAGTCAAAATAAGGATGTAGAGTTTGCTCTCCCGCCTCCAGAGGCCTGCGTGCTTGCGAGTCTGTATTACAGTCTTTGCAAGCCGGGACCAAATTCAATGGAGTAACTGTAAATACTGCATGCTTAGATTTGGCCAAGTGATGATCTAGTGTAGAGACTACTCTCTGACTGCAAAGCGGACAAATACCACCGGGGGCAGATGCCCTCAACGCATCATAAATATGTCGAGCGGGACTACCTTTTCTCGCCAATGTATTCGTGTAAAGCGACTTCATCTCTTCCAGAGTAACTTGCCCCTCTACCGAACTAGATTCCGGAATCATATAAAGCTCAGCCACAGCCCCCTTTACGTTATAATCACCCTCTGCAAAACTCAAACTAGCAACTTGAGCAGTTAAACGCAGTACCAACCCCTCATCTCGTAGGCTTTCAACACAACTATCAAGAACCTGAGCAACGGTAAAATCAGGAAGTCTAATTCTTTTCATTGGTAGAACTCGAATCTCGCACCAACGTCAATGCTCTTGCAATTGCAAGCGCTTCGCCACCTAAATGCCCTCCAAAGTAATTAACGATCTGTTCGAAGCTCATTAACTTCTCGAACACCGCCTCTCGTATCAATTGGTGAAATCCTGCGCTGGTGACTTCTAGCCCAAATACTTCTCTCGTTAACACACCGACATTTTCCCCAAACGTTTCAATCGTGGGACGCTCGGCAATAGACAAATGACCTGATCGTCGTAGCATCCATACGCACGACTGAGGAACCTCTTGCAAAACAACCGGCGAGTGAGTGGCAATTATGGCCACACCATTCCGTTTAACTAATAAATTTGCAAGGCTTCGTATAAAGGCTGATAGTAGCGGCGGATGTAAATGCCCTTCCGGCTCATCGAGCAGAATTAACGTCTTCTCATCAACTAGCTCCACTAGCTTTGTTATAGTCAGCAGTACGATTTTATGACCAGAACTTAATTTCTTGTGAAAAAAATCACGAGACTTACCATCCCACTCATCATCTTTTAAGTTTAGCAAATGCAACGGATCAGCATCGGAAAACACCGGATCGTTATAAAGCGTTAAAACGGCATCTTTCCATCTTTCGGCACGAAGACCAACTCGACACTGTCCAAAACTAAAGCAAAAATCATTTGCCAACTCAAATGGAGTTTTTATGCGAGGGTTTTCATCACTGCTATTTTCATGCCTCAAACCTACCGGCTTCGCAAAAACACTGCTACTGTTTGACTCAGGCAAGTCAAAATCGTCAAACGCGCTGAAAGATACAGATATCAAACCAGCAAAAGCCCAATCAGCCTGACCTACCCCAAAAGACTGAAGTGTTCCAGGCTGTAAACCTCTGGAATCGCCGAGCAATGCCCTACCGATGTTCTGCATACAATGCGTTTTGCCAACTCCATTCCTTCCAATAAGTACATGCACGTTTGTTGGAGGAATTGATTCCGGCTCCACTACAAACTGCAGAGATGCACTACTTCCGACTGACACTTCCGAACCCGGAAAAATATATTCAAACTCAAACTTGGTAAGGGTTGCATTGCCCAATGCCAAGCGATGTAGTCGGTTCCTAATGTTTTGAACTGATACAGAACGAAGTAAAGATTCGTTCAGGACCTCTTCACTTTGAATTCGACCAAGCATTTCCAGATCTAAAGCAAGATCTCGCAACCCCCTGAGAATACGGTTTTTGAGGTTAGTATCTAGCTGATTTAACGTCTCATAGTAGGTTTCGTTTTGACCCACAGAGAAAAAACCTGGGGGTAACTCGTCAAATGTTGCCAACAACAACGGAGCTCGCACATTTGGAGATACTACCCTACCTGGTTTGAGTCCAAGCGACCCAATTTTCACACTTCCTACGGTATGTAGCCGGCCGCTGCCATCGAACACAGATAGATAAAACTGTGTTCTATACTTCGACCAATCATCCCAACGATCCACATGGAGAAAAGCTTGATTCACTCCAGCTTTAGGAACTGTTAACTCTGTATCGATAACGGTGAACAGCATGTTACCTCCCGGACTATGCATTCGAACTTTTAGCCGCGAACTCTTGGTCGGACAGAAGAGCGAATATCTGATAACGTCGCGCCGGAAGCCTGTAGCTGCAGTTTCATATTATTGAAAATCGTCAAACTCTTACTGGTATCCGCAATAGTTAAAATAACGCAAAATGGAACTCCCTCTTGAGGAAATAAAAACTCACTCCTCGTTAATGGCTGCAAAACCAAACGCCACTGAGAACTCCCTCCGACATTATCAAAAGTATCAACCATCCTCTTCGTCGGCCACCATTTAGAACCGTGTTCGATTAACTCTTTCTCGAAAAGCTTGCCACATTTGTCTTTAAGATGACCTTTGAAGCTGGTTTTCTGAGTTCGTTTATTCAATTCTGCCTGCCTAAGAAAGGCGTCGATATTCAAGCGCACAAATTCAGCTGATTGGTCACGATCCACTGGAGGTCTATGAACCACCGTCATTTTAATATCACCGCTACATCCACCAGCCTCATTAACCAGATCAACTGGCCAAGCAAAATTAAACTCTAATTGTTTCTGCTTATACATAATACCACTGAAAACCAAGGTGATTTCATAATCATCACTTAGCATTGTTTGAGAGGATAAGCTTGGTATACCTGCCCCTACAAAATCTCTATATACTTTACTCAGTTCAGGACTGAGTAGGTAATCTGGAACTTCGGCATGATGAAGTAAAAGCGCTATTAGGGTTTCTCTAGACACACCCCCTTCAATAGATTTATGAATATTGGCCAGTGTTTTCGCCACTAACGGAGACGCATAGCTGGTACCACAACTATGAACACAACTCCCATCCACCGCTAACGATCTTAAGCCAGATAGCTTTGAAGCAGCACCACCTATATGGGCGACATCAGGCTTCATTCCAAACGATGGACCTGGCCCTCGCCGGGTATAAACTGATGGAAAAATATCGAATTTGGAATCCGGAGGATTAAGCGCACCGACAACTACTGAACGGATACTATCCGCTGGCTGAAAAATTCTATCTAACCCCTGACTTTTGTATCCAGCCAACATCGCCAAATTATCGATGGGATCTAAAGTCCATTCTCCTCTAAATAAATTTTGGTCTAAATTACCCGTAGGAAGTACGAAAACAACATCATGCTTATCCGCAATACTATCAATGATATTCGCAAACATACTGTACGAAGAGTCCTGAACACAGGTAACCACCGCAAGACTCATATTAAATATTTTTACCCCCTTTGCTTTTGCCGCGACAATCTCCAAATCTAACTGCTCAAGAAAGTCTATAAATCCGTTAGGATAGTAAGATCCGTAATTTGCCGCATTTGTAGGATGTAGATCAAGATCATAAAACTTACAAGCTCCTTCTTGAAGCTCTGGATAGCTATTCAAGCTATCCCCACCAGATATGAGTCCAGCAATAAATGTACCGTGGGAGTAATCCTGATGAAATTCAAACTCTAAATAATCAGCACTACCAGCACGCCACCCTTCTAACTCTTTTAACTTACTAGATCCAGTATCTATGATGCCTACAATAGGATAGTCAAAATTTGCGTCCGGCTCTTTGATAAAGTCTGACTCGGCAGGTTCCGCGGCCGAAGTTGAAGCTTGAAGAACTGGAGGCAGAACTATCGATTTCACCACCTCCAGTTGCTCGAGGACAGTTAATAATTCTCTGTGCGCATCTGCTGATGAGGTCATTTCTCGAGGTCTCGCCATATAGCAAAGCGAGCTAATCAGATCACTCTCAATTTCTACCACTTCAAAGCCACGAACATCCCGAACAGCAGATACAAAGTGAATTTTTGAATAAGCTTCTGCTTTTGAATACTTTGAGTAATCATTACCAAGAAACGTCTCAATATAATAAACCCCGCCCGTCCGCGGATCCTCTAACCACTTAAGCGCATCTTTTAGAGAAAACTTTCTTTTGTCGTGCGCAGCATAATGCCTTATCGATTTAATCGC
>JAURWL010000112.1 GCA_030654965.1 Dehalococcoidales bacterium
CCTGAGACGGTCGCGAGGATGTGCTCAATGAAGGTAAGCCAGTTAATGGCCAATCAGTGCGCACTTGGCGCGAGGTATCACGTCTAATGGGTATTATACGCAGAGGAGGTAATGTGAATAATGGGTAATCACGAAGTCGGACGAGCTATGGGGCGCATGGCTGAGATGGCACTCAAGATGAGGACCAATCAAACCGCCTTGGCACTCTTGGATGAAATCTGCGAACCATATCGTGGTTCTGATGCAGAATTTGAGGCCGAAGACCCCAATAATCCCGGGCACACTCACCCCGAATACTGTCGATATACCGACCCCAAGGGTCCACTAGGCGTTCTCATCCGAGAGGCTTTCGACCCGGCAGTAGATTGGATTGCCTTACAGCGTGAAGCCGAGAAAACTGGTGATGATGACAAGATAGAAGAGTTCTATGAAAGTTGGGGGGATGGACCAGAGAAACAATTCGATGCTCGTTATGAGTTTTGCTGAGCACTAGCGTGTAATTGCTGTTATACGTGAAGAAGATAATAATGACCAAACCAGTAGGATTTTTGACCAATTCTTTGACTGGCCTCGAGGGAGAACCCGGCGTCTTTTATAATTATGTCTTGGCTGCGAATGGGCTCTTCCTAAAAGCAAAGAACGCGCACCTCGCGGCTACCGTGTGTATCGCTCCTCAGCTGGTTAGAGGACTGGCACCAATGGAGGAGAACATCCAGTTGCTTCATGGGAAGATACCCACGGAGCTGCTATCCCTGGCGTTGTCGGTATTGTGCATAAAACCGGATATTGAGCAGTACCTGGCAATTATTTGGAATGAAGGGTACACGATAAAGATACCAACTCAAACCGGAACGCCTGGCTCAGTTAATTATGAAACCCTAGATAATAAGGTGCTGGATATTCATAGTCACACCGGCAGTATGCCGGCAGAGTTTAGCATGGTCGACAACCATGATGAGCAGGGGTTCGGTATCTATGCCGTCGTTGGAGATCTGCGGAGCCTATTCCCCACGGTGGAGCTCCGGTTAGGTGTATACGCTTACTTTATGCCCCTCGAGAAGAGTGAGGTC
>JAURWL010000099.1 GCA_030654965.1 Dehalococcoidales bacterium
GTGCACTGTTACAAACCGACAATGCGGGAGAAAATCAGAACCGTGATGCGCTATTCGGGACCGCGTATGCTCTACCGGCATCCGGTTATGGCGATATTTCACCTGATTGACAGAAGAAGGAGAGAGCCGGCTACGGGCACATAGGTCACATAGACGAAAGCGAAGGCGGGAGATTCATCTGAAGTTCCATACACCGGATGTGCTAGTTCGAATCCAACTTGCTCTACCAATGGATTCGAACTGAGCACAGCGAAAAAGCTGTGCTTTTTGTTTTTTGCTCCCTTCCTTCCTCCATGACTCGGTAATAGCGCCCGCCAAATATGCCCACATAGTTAAGCCAGTCATGTCAGCGTGCTACAAGAAGAAGATGGGGTTTGAGCCCTGCATCAAATGAATTGAGAGCCATCTTTTTATGAGGTAATACGTTATAATAAGCGGGTGAAGTTTAACACCGCATCCAACTTCAAGTTTAACGTGACAACAAAAAAGTGGAATTCTGCGTGAAGGGGGCTAACAGTGAGAATAAAAGGGATTATCGCATTAGGAATAGTGGCGACGATGTTTACTCTTACTGCTTTTACTTGGCCCGTATCACCACTAACAACACCAGTAAATGAATACGCTGCTGCACCTATTCAGATGACTATAACTATTAATGGTTTGGCGCGGGGAGAAACTGCTACTTTGCTTATAGGACCAGAGACGGCAGACTTGGAAGTAAAAAATGCCCTATTTGAGTATCAAATACAGGGAACTGGAGCGAGTATCAAGGAAGACATTGCTCCCGTTATGGAGGATGGCAATTATCTCTTATTGTTGGACGCTCCAAATCATTATTTTCGCGAACCTAAAGGGTATTTTTTTAATGTGCGCGATTCAGCTACTATTAACCTGACAGGCAAGACAATCACCTTCAACCTACAACCGCTACCAACTTATCTCGCAAAAGAGGCTGTCGTTGACCTATCTGCTCCGCCAAAACAGCCAATAAGTGTTACTGTACCTACTGGACCTATTCAGCCGCCCATCTGGCAGAGAGTGCTTGAGCCAGTGGCAATCACATTAGCAGTAATCGTCGTAGCGCTAATAGGGTTTATTATATGGCGGCGAAGGTCAAAAATTAAGCATAGTGTCTGACTCCAAACCTGTTTTCTTTTATGCTCACAGCCGTATCATTTGAGATTCATCGGCGCAAACTTAAGGTGTTCATTGTGCATCTCCCCAGTCCTCACATGGCGTTAGATGTCAGCGGTGCCGCCGATGGAGGTGTGCCCCGGTGTCTTTCGTTATTTACCTGATACTGAACACCAAGGAAAAAGTTCTGTCTATTGTACAACTTGCTCTACCAATTTCAGAAGCTAAAATGGCTGCCAGTTCTTAGTGAATATCCAGTTGTATTTTAATAGCTTCCTCTATCCTGTTCATTTCTTCCTGAGAAATAATGGCAACGCGGCGAAAGAGACGTGCCTTGCTGACAGTTGCCAGTTGGTCCGCCATAGCCTTACTTTCCTTTTCTTCAAAAATCACTATAGCCTCGCTAGGATAAAGACGGTCCGTCTTACTGGTTAGAGGAACAACCTGAACCCGATTAAGGAACCTGTTCGATGCATCATTGCTAATAATCACGGCCGGACGTTTCTTTTTGATTTCTCCACCGATGAAGGGGTCAAAGTTGACCCACCATATCTCACGCCGTTTCATAGTCTGCGTCCTTGAAAGTAACCTCCGCCCATTCCATGGCTTCCTTCTCTCTCCTCTTATCTTTCGCCATTTCAGCATAGGCTGATTCAAGATTCGGACGAATAACATGTGGCCTGGCTAATTCCTCAATGAACTTGCTTATTTTTCGAGGTCCTATGGTCTTATGGAGACCTTCGTAGACTGCTTCATCGATTGTAATGGTCAGTTTCTTCTGCATGGCATTCCTCCTTACACGTGTATTATACGTATAATCTTTCAATGTGTCAACAGTCAGTCGAAAGCCGGCAGCAAGCAGAATAGAATATAGTTTACTCCTGAAACTAACGAGACAACATCATCCCTGTAAGACATCAAACTACCTTTGTATTGGTGACGTTGATGGTGACCTTCATACCCGACTATGGTATACCAGAGGAAGGGCAAAAAGTTCTTTCTTTTGTACAATTTGCTCTCCCCTAAAAATCGTTATCTCCATAACCAAGCACTTCAGCTTCCCCCTTAAAAAACCATATCATCAGCTACCCTCTTTCCCTGCAACATTGTATAATCAATAGAAATCCGCAGAAAGAGGTAAAACAGAATGTTTAATGTTGCTATCGTCGGGTATGGGAATCTGGGGCGGGGTGTGAAAAGCGCCATCGAACGTAATGCCGATATGAAACTCACCGCCGTCTTCACGAGAAGACCGGAAGCCGTGAAGAAGGATATTAAAGACGTCCCTATCTTCCCCGGCGTGCAGTCTTCCCTGCCGAAAAGCCTGCGGATTGATGTCGCTATTCTCTGCGGCGGTTCTAAAGAAGATACCCCCGTCCAGGGACCTCAGTTCATAGAGAAATTCAACACAGTGGATAGCTTCGATACCCACGCGGATATCCCCCGCTACTTTAAGAAAATGGACGCTATCGCTAAGGCGAACGGTAATGTCTCGGTCATTTCTGCAGGCTGGGACCCGGGCATTTTTTCGCTGGAAAGGGTGCTCGGAGATGCGTTTTTACCGGAGAGCAAGGGTTACACCTTCTGGGGACCGGGCGTCAGCCAGGGTCATTCGGACGCGGCACGAAAGGTAAAGGGAGTAAACGATGCCCGCCAGTACACTATTCCCATCGAAAGCGCCTTGAAGCAGGTGAGAGAGGGCAAAATCAAGGACTTCACCAAGCGAGAAATGCACAAGCGCGTCGTTTATATCGTCGCGGCAAAAGGCGCCGACCGGGAGCGAATCCGCAAAGAAATTGTGGAAATGCCGAACTATTATGCCGACTACAACACCGAGGTCCACTTCATCACGGCTGAGGAGATGAAGAAGAGCCACGCCGCCTACCCGCACGGCGGCTTCGTCCTCACGTCAGGGGTGACGGGCAAGAACCACCGGGAAATCCTGGAGTACCGGTGCGAATTGAAGAGCAACCCGGAATTTACCGGCAGTGTGCTGGTAGCGTGTGCTCGCGCGGCTTATCGTTTGAAGAAAAATGGCGCGAGCGGCGCGTTCACCATGCTGGATATTCCGGCGGCGCTACTCAGCTCTCACACCAGTGCCGAACTGAGAAAGGGCTTTATGTAGCCTGGTACGTTATTAATACGTATCGATTCCTAAAATCCCCCCATCGCCCCTGCGGGAATGGCTTCCCAGGCTTTGCGTTCCTCGCCGTAGGGGTCATTTTCAAGAGCGCACTTTTCACCCAATAGCATCGTTTCGCGTTTTGCGCCGTAGGTGGGCCATTTCCCCAGACTCTCACAGGAGGGGTCGCCATTTCGGGCAAAGGCAAGCCAGGCGTCCTGGGTCTTCATCGACAGAGCGTCCGCGGCGGGACCTTCCCCGCTGAAGTTCTTTTCGTAACTGCCAAAGACAAAGCCAAGTTCAATAGCATGACACGCGCCTAACTTTCCGCCCAGCGCTGGAGAAGGCCAGGTGTAGATATAGTGATAGGCTGGTTGCTTTTGCTTCTGCTTAGCTTCAGCCAGGCGGACTGCCGGTATGCGGAACATGCGGTCGGTCTGGATAGCGGCAAAAAGGTCACTAATTGAAATCGACTCCCCCCGTTTCGCTCGTGCCTTACGGTAGGCTTCGAGTAGCCCGGGTATATAGTCGGCAGAAATAAACCGGCGGAGCCGTGCCACCGCATGAGGTTCGGTCAGCGTCGCGAAGGCAGCGTCGTTTAGTGAGAACAACCCCCACTCGTTCAACGTCGAACCAACCAGCACAGCGACATTTGTTGATTCACCCTTTTTTACAGCCTCGAGCGGCATCACAGGGAGTTCTTTCCCGTCAATTACCGGAGAGAATGGCAGGTTGCCGAGTTTAGGATGACTGTCCGCTACTTTCATCATGAAATCACCCTGAGCCGCCACAAGTTGTTCTGGAGTAAGCGCCTTTAGCGCCGCGATGTCGTTCGCTTTGATACCGACAGTCTGGAGGAAAAGCTCGGCGATTTGTCCTGCCCGCTCGATAGTTTGAGCGGTACTGGCGGCACCACTCTGTGGAATCGCGCGGTGAAACAAGCCGCGTGCCTGCGGCATGGCAAGTAGAGTACCGACACTCATCCCGCCAGCAGACTCCCCGAAGATGGTCACGTTGCCTGTGTCGCCGCCAAAAGCCGCGATGTTGTCCCGTACCCATTTTAACGCGGCAATCTGGTCGAGCAAACCCTCATTACCTGTAGCCGGGATTTTACCGCCTGTCACCTCATTCAAATTCATAAAGCCAAGCGCACCCAGGCGGTAGTTTATAGTCACGACCACCGAGTTGCCACGTCTGGCAAGCGTCGTCCCATTATAACCCGGTCCAGACCCGGAACCCCCGGTAAACCCCCCTCCATGAATCCAGACCATCACGGGTCGCTTCGCATTATCCAATCCCGGCGTCCAGAGATTCAGAAAAAGGCAGTCTTCAGTCTGGGGTTCGTGTACCGGAGCTCTGATGATTTGTATTTGCTGTTCGTTCTGAGGCGCAATTGCGTTAAACTTCTTGGCATCGCGCACCCCGTGCCATGGTTTGAACGGTTCCGGTGGCAACCACCGTCTCTCCCCGACGGGCGGCGCCGCATAGGGAATGCCTTTGAATACATACAAGCCTTCTCTAAAATATCCCTCAACCTTGCCCGCTGTGGTTGTAACGACTGGCTCTACTGTTTTATCCATCATTCCGCTCCTTTTACGTAAAAATTAACTGACCACTATCCTACCCCGCTTGACGGTGATAGTCAAATGTATTCTAATGCCGTCTGTACTACCTGTCCGCTATCCGACCCTGTAGATATGGTAGAATGTAATCTGTATTTGCTTTAGACGTGAGAATAGTCAATTAGTGAACACGCAAGTCGCTTTAGATAAACTGGATGAAAGCCACCTACCCCGTACTATTTTCCAGTTGCTCTGGCCCGTAGTCATACAGGAAGCCGCCTTTGGCATCCTGGCGATGGTTACCACATTCCTGGTCGGCAAATTCGGAGCGACGGCAATCACCGCCGTGGGTCTGAGTGAAAACATCGTTCATTTGCCTGAGGTGGTATTTGCGGGCATCAGTGTCGGGTCGACGGCTATCATCGCCCGCCATGTCGGCGCCGGGGAAATCAGTCAGGTAAACCGCACGGTACAGCAGGCTCTGCTTCTTTCCATCATTCTCGGCGTAATCTTCGCCGTTATCTGGTGGTTTCTCGCCGACTGGTGGCTGTTGGTATTCCGTGCCAAACCAGAAGTCGTTGCTCTGGGGCGAGACTATATCCGTATCAATGCGCCCTGCATCATTTTTTTCTTTATTTTGTACGGTGGGGAATCTCTGATGCGGGGTAGTGGCGACACCCGCACGCCTATGCTCGTTACCGTGACGGTCGAAATTATCGGTACCATTCTAGCTATTGTTCTCATCCGGGGGTTCTGGATTGTACCGGCACTGGGGGTTCTGGGCGCTGGTATCGCCAGAGCGTCGGTCAGTTTCCTTGGCGCTACTATTATCATGATACTTTTGGTCAGGGGACGGGGTATTCTGAAGTGGGACCTGCGCAATGCATTTAAATTTGATTTTGACACACTAAAACGTATTCTGAGGGTTGGGCTTCCTGCCTTCCTGGAACAAGCTCAAATGCGCGGCGCTATGAGCATCTATCAAATTGTTATCAGCAGTTTGGGCACAACCGTTTATGCGGCACATGCCCTGGCAATGCGTGTTGAAGAGTTCGCCTTTTTACCTTCCTGGGGTTTCAGTATCGCCGCCACGACTATGGTCGGGCAGTGTCTCGGCGCGAAACGCCCTGACCTGGCAGAAAAATCCGCTAAGCTGGCACAACGCTACTGCCTGATTGCCATGGTTTCCCTCGGCATGATTACTTTCTTCCTTGGTGAAAAATTGATTGATATCTTTATTGACGACCCGGAGGTTATTCGCCTAGGTGCCCTTGGGTTGAAAATCTGGGCGGTTGCCATGCCCGGGATGGCTATCAATCAGACACTCGCCGGCGGCTTGCGTGGCGCCGGTGACACCCGCTGGGTGCTCCTTTTATCTACCATCGGTATGTGGACGATGCGTGTGGGCGGCGGCGCCTTACTTGTCTACGTATTTCACCTTGGAGCGGCGGGGGCATGGGGTGGCGCCGTGCTCGACCATACGGTGCGGGCTGTTATCATCTGGTGGCGTTTCCGCACCGGCAAGTGGAAGAATATCAAGGTATAACATGAAACAAACAGGGCTGAGAGTTATTCCCCCCAGCCCTGTTTTGTTATTACCTTGTCTGAAAGCTAGTAGTTTTCTCGTTCGAAGATGGATGCCATGCCTTGGCCACCACCCACGCACAGGGTCGCTAAACCGAAGCGGCCGCCGGTGCGGTTCAGGTAGTTAGCCATAACGGCAGTCTGGCGGGTGCCGGTCATGCCTAGCGGATGTCCGATGGCAACAGCGCCGCCATAAGGATTAATTTTGGCGATGTCCGCCGCGGTAGCTCCCATTTCGCGTATCCAGTAGAGCACCACGCAGGCAAACGCCTCGTTGACTTCAAAGACATCGAAGTCGGATATTTTCATCCCGGTGCGCTCAAGGATTTTCTTGGTTGCAGGTACAGGTCCAATGCCCATCACGGTCGGGTCAACACCCACTGAGACGGCATGGCGGAAGGTCATTAATGGTTTGTAGCCGAGTTCCTTCGCCTTTTCTTTAGACATCATCAGGACAACGCCGGCGCCATCACTTCTGGGACAGGAGTTGCCAGCAGTAACCAAACCATTCTGGTTGTAAGCGGGAGGAAGCTGGGAAATTTTTTCCAGAGTCGATTCCTTTCGCGGTCCCTGGTCTTTGCTGATGATTTCTGAAGAGCCATCATCGTAGTCCAGTTTGATGGGAATAATCTCTTTGGCAAAATAGCCTTTTTCCTGAGCCATAATAGCTTTCTCATGACTCGTCTGAGAGAAGGCATCGCAGTCCTTACGGGTGATACCGTAGCGCTTGCACATCTCTTCTGCGGTCATACCCATATCGTAAATCCAGGGTGGGATTTCCGGCGGGAGGAAGGGCATAAGCTTCTTAGCCTGCTTCCAGCCCTCGGGATATTTCGCCTCTTCGGCGGCAGGAGCGGCGGCTCTGGGAGGAGCACCACCTCCCCTGGCACTGCCGCGCTGACCAATCTGCCACGGCTGGACTGGTCCACGGCGGTCCATAGTCTCCAAGCCACCGGCAATGACGATATCCGCATCGTCGTTAATGATGTAATGGGCGGCATTGGCAACCGCATTGGAAGAGGACGCGCACTGACGGGCGGTGTCACAACCGGCGACTGACTGGGGCAGTCCTGCTGTCAGGACGATATTCCTCGTCATGGCGCCACTGACAGTGCCAGCGGAACCGATGCAAATGTCATCAATCAGTTTCGGGTCAAGTTTGTTTCGCTCGATAACAGCTTTCAGTACCGGCACAAACAGGTCGACGAAACCAATTGTCTTGAATACACCACGGTCGCCCGCTCGACCAACCGGCGAACGAGCCGCATCAACAATGACTGCTTCCCTGGTTTTTGTTTTCATTTCTCTCCTCATTCTTTTAGCTAACTCCAGACTCAAAGCCTGTTTCCCATTCAGTATACATTTTGTCTCTGTGTTAATGCAAGGAGTTGTATTATTTACGAACAGTGAATAGCCTTGACAGTGGTGGATAATGTGTGTATAGTATTCATACAAGGCATACATATGGAATGGAACTTAGTTGTCCACCCTGGTGAATCAGCCTATCGGCAGATAGCCGACTATGTGCGGACGCAGGTAGCGTTAGGTAAGCTCAAACCGGATGAAAGACTCCCGGCAATCAGGGAGCTTTCGCGGGAACTGAAACTGGACCCGGGCACAGTAGCTCGCGCTTATCGTGAACTGGAGCAGGAAGGCACCATTGTCACTCGGCTCGGGAAAGGTAGTTTTATTGCCGCGGCTATTAAAGGAAAAAATGTAAATGAACCGCGTCAGAGAAGGCTGAGCGTGGTCGTCGAAAAAGCAATTCTGGAAGCGTTGGGATTGGGGTTCTCGGTAGAAGACATCGAGACCGCTTTCACACTGCACCTCGCCGGCTGGCGGGAGAGGCGGTCGCAATCCGGTAGCAAGAAGAGTCATCCACCAACAACACCTAGAAGGACCATCCGCTTTGCGGGTAGCCATGACATCGTGGTGGAACTATTAGCAGTGCATCTGGGCACGCTCAATCCGACCGTTCATTTAACAACAAGTTTTGTCGGCAGTCTTGCCGGGTTGATGGCATTGGAACGTAACGAAGCGGATATTGCCGGGGCGCATCTCTTCGATGAAGAAACCGCTGAGTATAATGTCTCCTACGTCAAAAAACTTATGCCAAACGAAACTGTCATCCTCCTCAATTTGGTTCAGCGCATTCAGGGTCTGATAGTAAAACCGGGTAACCCCAAACACATCCTCGGCATCCGTGACCTGACCCGCCCGGACATTATCTTTGTGAACCGGCAAAAGGGGTCGGGGACAC
>JAURWL010000136.1 GCA_030654965.1 Dehalococcoidales bacterium
CCTCTCTCCACGGACTCGTTCTCACCTGTGCACATTGTATCGGTGAATCCGAGGCAGAATGGCGTGCAAACAAAATGAAATGGCTGTTGTTCGCATCAGGACGAATTGTACGAGCGACGTGTGTCATGTGGGATGCGAAGAGAGATCTAGCATTGTTGAAGATCGATGCGGCACAGGAGATGGAGAGTGTAACGGAAGTGGCGAATCAAGTGCGAGCAATCAAGTCGAACGCTACTGCTGCTGCTGCCGCCGCTGCTGCGTCTTCCTCCTCCTCCGTCGTTCCTCTTCTTCCTTCCTATCCTTTCCCTTCCTGTTCGATCGCTTCGTTTTCATCTTCGTCCTCTTCATCTCCTTCCATCGGCGTCGGTTGCGCACTGTTCTGTATCGGTCAGCCCGGTTCGGAGGATCTCGAATGTGCTCGATCCGGAGTGAAGACTAATTACGATCTCGTACATGTGAGCGAGGGGAAGTGGAGAGGAAATGTGAAAGGAGCGGATTTGCAAGATAACTCGGAGATCGGCACGCTGATGCATGATTGCTGGACGTATTGGTCAGTCGAGCGCGATACGAGCGGCGACAAGCGCTTTTCAATTTGCGACGCTCACTCGCTCCTCAACTGCGTGCGTGCTCTTCTTCTCTCTTCTCTCCTCTTCTTGTTCGTCTTCTTCTCCTTCATCTTTCAACTTCAGGGGTCACTCCGGCGCTCCGCTTCTGCTTCGATCGACTGGTGCACTGTTCGGTCTCCATTCGAGTTGGGATGATCAGACAGCGATGCGACATGGAGTGCCACTCGAAGCAATTCAAGCGTTTCTCAAGGAACACGCAACGAAGATTGACGCGTAAATGAAGGAGAAGCAGCAAACTCTCTCGTGCTCTACGATTAGCGGGGCGGTGACGGCAGCAGGTGTTCAAGTCTTCTTGCTTCACCGATGCTGCTTTCATGGTCAGTCAAGAGCAGTAGTGTTATGTGACGATTGAATGCTCGACGCTGGAAGTTGACCTGAGCTGACTCGTTCTCTTCTCGTTGATCTGATGATAAGGGAGTTCTATTTTGGGTGGCGAGCAAGCATCCTGATGTCTATCGCGTGCCGAAATATGAATCGCGACAACACATTCAACGAAGCTTGCAAGTAACATGGTCATGCACGATCATTGCAGCGACAGAAATGCCGGTTACGGTTGCAAGTTCAAATTCAAGAGTGGCAGGTCGCAAGTTCAAGTTCCGGTTCCGATCCTCTCAGCGACTGCAGTCTCACGACCGACCTCGCCAACATTTGCTGATTCGAAACGACTCACATTGTGTTGGTTCGATTCGCTGCACACAATTCGAGTTGCGAGTGGTGTCTCTCTCTCTCTCTCTCTCTCTCTCTCTCTCTCTCTCTCTCTCTCTCTCTCTCTCTCTCTCTCTCTCTCTCTCTCGTTCGATTGCACAGTACAGTGAGTGGTTGCCGAATCGATCGAACCAACCAATTGAGCAGATTCTCACAGTTCAACCGGTTCGTGCAACAAACAATGCGTACTATGCGAAGTCATGCGAGCGAGAAACCTGCTGCAATATCACGATCGATTGCTCACTGCTCAATACATCGTTCGCAACAGATCTCGATTGCTCTCTTATCTCTCATTCTCTCGATAAACAAGATGGGTGGCCGATCTCGCAACTTCCGTCCCTACGCGGCGAACCTCTCTCGATCGCATGCAATCGACTTCGATGCAGAACGAGTTGGGCGTGAGAAGCAGAAGAAGGCAGAGATTAGTAAGTTGATGGACAGGAGTGGAGTGGTGAGGCGAGGCGAACTTGAACAGACTACGACGTTGCTCACTCACTCTCTATGCGTG
>JAURWL010000137.1 GCA_030654965.1 Dehalococcoidales bacterium
TGGAGAATAGACAAGACTGGGCAAGGCATCCTTGCCTTCATTACCAATCACACCTATCTGGATAACCCCGCCTTCTGCGGAATGCGTCAATCATTGATAAATACTTTTGACGAGATTTATTTGCTTGACCTGCACGGCAATATAAGGAAAAGAGAAGTCTGTCCCGATGGCAGCAAAGACGAGAATGTGTTTGACATCCAGCAGGGGGTGGCAATCGGCATCTTTGTCAAACAAACAGGAATGGGTAACATTGGCAAAGTATATCATGCTGACATCTGGGGTAGACGTGAGGCCAAATACAAGACTCTATCGGAAATAGATATTACCGACATCCAGTGGGTAGAGCTTAATCCCAACAGTCCTTTATATCTGTGCGCACCGCGTAAGGAGGAGTTCCGTGTCGAATACGAGAGGTGTTGGAAGGTTAACAATGTTTTCCCTATGAATTCAGACGGTGTAAAGACTCATCGTGACCATTTCGTTGTGGATTTTGAGGAATCTGCTTTGAAAGAAAGGATGCTTGTTTTTACAGGAACCACCATGAGTGATGATGATATTGGTGACAGATTTGGACTGACTGAGAAAGAAGGCTGGAGTGTTGCGGACGCTCGTGACTCTGTTCGTAAGGACAAGGATTGGGATATAAGGTTCAGGAAATATCTGTATCGCCCCTTTGATGTTCGGTACATTTTTTATCATGAAGCCGTGATCGAGCGTGCTCGCTCTAATATAATGGGGCATATGTTGAAAGGCCGGAATTTGGCAATTTGTGTTGGGAGGGCGGGGCAAGTGATAGGGCCAGAGACTTGGAACATCATTTTCTGCTCAAACTCCATAGAAGATTGCAACCTGTTTTATCGCGGTGGCACTGTTAATCTACCCCTTTACCTCTACCCTGCTGAAAAGAAAGAGCAGGTTGATAAGAGCGGCGGTAAAGAAGGTGGCATAGCCAATGCCCTGATGAAAGAAGAACGTGAACCTAATTTGACCCCTGCGTTCGTCAAGGACTTTGCCGAGAAGCTGGCATTGAAATTCGTTCAAGACGGTAAAGGTGATTTTACCGAGACTTTTGGGCCGGAAGACGTCTTCCACTATGCCTATGCCATCTTCCACTCCCCCACCTATCGCACCCGCTACGCGGAATTCCTCAAGACAGACTTCCCGCGCCTTCCGCTCACCTCGGACAAGAAACTTTTTGAGGTGCTGGCGGAAAAAGGCGCGGAACTGGTTTCTTTGCACCTCTTGGAGTCACCCACGCTGAACAACCTTATTACCAAGTATCCCGTTTCCGGCTCCAACACCGTGGACAAGGTAACCTACGATGACAATAATCGGCGGGTCTTCATAAACAAGGAACAGTATTTCGATGGTGTGCCACCGGAGGTCTGGGAATTCCACGTCGGCGGTTATCAGGTCTGCCAGAAGTGGCTTAAAGACCGCAAGGGCAGGACGCTCACCTATGATGAGTTGACCCATTACCAGAAGGTAGTTGTCGCTCTTAAAGAGACCACCCGGCTGATGGCTGAGATAGATGCTTTAATTCCGGGTTGGCCGATAGAGTAGGAAATAATATGGATTGGCTACAGATTGGCGAGGATGAATCTATTTGACGCAGCCTAATGCAGAGAGTATTATTCAAAC
This sequence comes from Dehalococcoidales bacterium, assembly GCA_030654965.1. Taxonomy (GTDB): domain Bacteria; phylum Chloroflexota; class Dehalococcoidia; order Dehalococcoidales; family Fen-1064; genus JAURWL01. Next base: position 1,642 of record JAURWL010000137.1, read on the forward strand.
AATCATTACAGCAAGATAAAGTAATTTTAAGTTAACAGGAGACTGTAATGTCCTTTGGTTCCTTGATGCGGGATAAGGTCACGCTAATAAAGAAAGACGGTAATTGTTTTGATAACATCCGAGCATTTGTTCAGAGCGATAAGATTTTTACTGATGACCCTACCAATCTAATCGAAGATGGTGACGTGTTCGAGCGCACACTCCCCAATGGTATAGTAGAGCGTTACACCATCTTGGACGCTGGGTTTATGCAAGGCACAGTAGGGATTAAACCTCACTACCAGTCTGTTGTCCGAAAGCAAACCAAGATAGACTTGCCCACGCAACCCGGTCAAATCGTCTACAATCTCACGGGTCCTAATACTCGTGTGAATATCCAGTCTGTCGACTCTTCGGCCAACCTAGTGGAAGTCGAACCGACAGAGCTGTTTGGCCGAATTCGTGAGGCAATCGGCCAGAGCGTTCAAGACGGGGAACTGTTGAGGAAGCTCCAAGAGAAAGTGACCGAATTGCAGAAAGCACAAGGAACCCCTGGTTTTGTAGTACGATACAAAGAGTTCATGGCACTTGCCGCAAACCATATGACCTTACTCGCTCCGTTTATCCCGGCACTTTTTCAGATGATGAGATGAACTCGACTCACACAATACGTCATTTTGGGACCCCGTATCAAGTACGGGGAAACCCGTGTACACAACATGGTGCCCCTGCCCTCCTGGCCAAACCCGTATGAGGTATGATGGGACTCCGCTCAGGCGGATGATCCCGTATCTAACCGCTAAGTTGGGAGCCAGGTAAAGAGAGGCTGGGGTCTGCCCACCG